>ONBC01000016.1:13668-105981 GCA_900315955.1 uncultured Prevotella sp. | reverse complement strand
CTCGAAGTCAGCTGTTGTCTTCGGACGGATGAACATATTTGTAACGAAGTGAGCCTGCCATGCAACCTCCACGATGAAGCGAACCTTCATACGTGTGTCACGGTGTGTGCCGCAGAAACCATCTACGACATACAGCTTCTTGTTGGACAGCTCCTTCTTGGCAATCTCCTTCACGGCATTCCAGGCCTCCTTAGTGGCGCGGTGGTTGTCGTTAGGATACTCGTCAGAAGTCCACCATACAGTGTCGTGAGAAGTCTCATCATCAACGATGAACTTATCCTTAGGAGAACGACCTGTGTAGATACCTGTGAACACGTCCACAGCACCTAACTCAGTCCAGCACCTCATAAGAAGGATTGTACAGAACCTCAGCAGTACCTGTCTGGATTCCGTAGCTTGCTAAAACTGATTTGTCAAACTTTGCCATTTTATAAAAATGTATTAGTTATGAATGTGAATGATCACGTTTGGCAAACTTACTCTCGCTCGTTTGCGATGGCAAAGTTAACAAAAAGCCGTTGCACGGCAAAGCAAGACGTGCATTATTTCTTCGGTTCTAAGACTTTTTTAGGTTAAAGAAAATAAAAACTCTGTTTCCTCCGCTTGTTTTGTAATTTACGGTTGGCAAAGAGTTGATAAGTTTTTATGTGTTGTAAGCGTGTATCAATGATTTTTGTTACCTTTGCATGGAAGATGGAAACCATTATAAACAACAATATGATTGAAGTAATCAATATTTCAAAGGAGAACAGCATCGTAGGCCAATATGTAGCCGAAATGCGCGACAAGGATTATCAGAGGAACCGGTTGCTTTTCCGCAACAATATCCGCAGGGTAGGATGGTATGAGGCTTTCGAGATTTCGAAACGTCTGAATTACGAATCGAAAGACATCGTAACTCCGTTAGGTATCGCCCGGGTCAACGTCCCCACCGACAAAGTGGTGCTCGCCACGATCTTCCGCGCGGGCCTTCCTTTCCATGAAGGCTTTCTCGATGTCTTCGACCATGCCGGAAACGCCTTTGTCTCCGCCTACCGCGAGTACAAAGACGAGGCACACCATCAGGTCGGCATTCATGTGGAGTATCTTGCCACACCGTCGATCGATGAGAAGACGCTCATCATCGCGGATCCGATGCTTGCCACGGGGGGCAGCATGGAGCTCGGCTACAAGGCTTTCTTAACAAAAGGCACGCCGAAACGGATCCATGTCTGCTGTGTCATCGCTACCGTAGAGGGTATCGACCACATCAAGCAAATCTTCCCGGAGGACAAGACTACGATCTGGTGTGCTGCCGTCGACCCGGGAATGAATGAGCATAAATATATCGTGCCGGGATTCGGTGATGCCGGAGACCTGTGCTACGGAGATAAACTTTAGCCTTTCCCTTTTATACATTAAATATATAAAGTCATGAATAAGAAAATCGTTCTTGTCACTGGTGCCACTAGTGGAATAGGCGAGGGGTGCGCTCGCCGCTTCGCCGAAGGAGAATACAGCATTATCATTACGGGAAGAAATGAGGAAAAACTTGCCCGTCTCAAGCAGGATCTTGAGAAGCAGGGTGCCAGGGTTCTGAGCCTGGCCTTCGACGTCAGGGATCGAAAGGCTGCGGAGGCGGCTGTGAAGAACCTGTCGGAGGAATGGAAGAATATTGACGTGCTCATCAATAATGCCGGCCTGGCGCGTGGACTGGAGCCGGAATATCAAGGCGACTTTGACGACTGGGACCAGATGATCGACACGAATATCAAGGGCTTGCTGACTATGACACGGCTCATCGTGCCGGGAATGGTGGAGCGCAACCGTGGACACATTATTAATATGGGCAGCGTGGCGGGCGACGCGGCATACGCCGGAGGCAATGTCTACTGCGCTACCAAAGCGGCCGTGAAAGCGATCACCGATGGTCTGCGCATCGATGTGGCTGATACGAAACTGCGCATCACCAACATCAAACCGGGACTCGTAGAGACCAATTTCTCCAACATCCGCTTCCATGGTGACACGCAGCGTGCCGATAATGTGTATAAAGGTATCACCCCGCTCACGGGCTCCGACATAGCCGATGTGGCTTTCTATGCAGCCTCAGCACCCGAGCATGTACAGATTGCCGAAGTGCTCGTCCTGGCTACACACCAGGCCAACGGAACGGTGATACACAGGGACAGATAAGGCCTCATTCTCTTACAAATGGTTGGCTGGAGCCTTGCTTATATCTGTACAACTCCAGGCAACCGCCAAAGACGTTCACTTTCTTGTTCTGCGGATGGAAGAAATAGAAGAGGCCATTGCCCATCGACTGCATACCCATGCTCCCGAGAGGAAACATCCATCCGTAGACACCCGAGGAAGCATCGTGGAGGCCTTGTTTACTGAGCTTCACCACGAGCCCCTTGGCACTGTCGTGACCTCTTAGCTTTACCAATGCAGGCTTCGTTGCGTTGTCGATCGCAAAGAGCATGTAGTTGGGGAACTGCTTCTTTACGCCTTTGTATACTGCCATGAACCACTGATTGGACCACGCGTCATATTCGAGGTTCTGTACACCGTATGTCGTATTGCCTGTATAGGCAAAATATATGGCAGCAGGCTTTGCGGGTCCGCTTGTATGCATGTTTTCAAGGTTGAGCGTGCGTGCATAGCGGTTGATGTCAGGCCAGGGGTATTGTAAGAGAACCTGATAGTCGTTGTCAGTGCGCAGGGTATCGCGGTAGATTCCGAGAGCAACCGTCAGATAAAGCGCTCCCTTGCGTTGACCAAACTTGGGTCCGAACGTAAGTCCGTCAATGCCGCTGCAGCCGTAGACGTGTTTCACAGCTTTCCCGTTAATGTTGGCCGAACCCTCATAGAGTTGTTTCACCGTAGGGAGACAGACAGTGTGCATGACACCGTCGGCAGCACCGTCCATAGCCGGACGCGTGATCTTATCAACCTCGAACACAGCCACGTAGAACTGAGTCGCCGACTGTCTGTGTCCGGTGCTTCTGTTGCTGATGCCCCGTCCTATCTCGTCGTTTTTGTATTCGAGTGAGCCATAAACTTTTCCGTCTTTCGGATTGTAAGCAATGCATCCGAGATGGCCAAGAAGATTGTCTACCGACCCCACCTCTTTCCCGTTGAGATCATATTTGACGAGTTGTGTGGTATAAGAGACATAGAAATAATGGTGCTCTTTGTCCATGGCGATACCCTGGATATGGAAATTCTTACGTGAGGCTATCGGGATGCTGTCGGGAAGCGTATTATGGTGGAAGGCGTGGTAAGCATATGTATTGCCAAAAGAATTAGCAAACAGGCTCAAGAAAATGAGCATCGGCAGGGCGATTCGTTGAAGTGTCTGATTTGTTTTCATCTGATTTATGTAGGGTTATAGGTTGATCAAAGCTAACAGCAGTGAGAAATATCCTTCTCTTATTAAGCGTTGTCTCAGCGTCTTATTCGACTGCGTGATATGCTTCTCCACGGCCTTTATCGAAAGGTTCAAGGCTGCGGCAATCTCTTTGTTGGACTTGCCTTCAAAGCGGCTCATCAAGTAGATGATCTTTGCTTTATGAGGTAAATTCTCGATGGCATTGTTAAGAATATTGTCGAGCTCGTGATAAAGCATAGAATGTGCAGGGTCATTGAGAAGATTATGATTATAAAGTGTTTCTATCTCTTTATAGTCGTTGATTTCTTCAGTGTATTGCCGCTTTTTGTTGATTACTTTCAGTTCATTGAGGCATTCGTTCCTCAAAATGATGAACAGGAAAGCTGCGGCATCCTGCGACTTTATTTTCTGTTTGTTTTCGAAGAGTTTGATCATCGAGTTTTGAAGGATATCCTCTACAAGTTCTTCATCTTTAAGATAATGTAAGGCGTAATTCCTCAGACGCGGACAATAGACCTTAAAGAGGTATTCGTAAGCCTCTTCTTTTCCAGCTTTAATGTCTTCGGTCATCAACCCATGATCATCTTCGTACATCATCTCTCAATTTGTTGGTTTAATCTTTCTGCAGCAAAGTTATCCATTTCTTTTCAGAAAGAAAGCAGTATTTTGCGTTTTAACAGTATTGTAACATTAAAAAAAGCTATTTTCAAGTAGGGTTAGGTTAATGTTTGTTGTCTTTATAGTGAAGACAATCGAAAAATAACAGTAATGGGAACCGATCGTAAGGACCAGAAGCATGAAAGACTTCACTGGTTATACATCAAATACCTTAACAGTAACACAACGTTTGCAGAAGATAAGCTGTTGGGTCAGGCTTTGCGCAATGATCCTTCGTTGGGCACTCAGTTCCAATTGTGGGAACGCGAGTGGGAGCAGTCCTATGCAGGCAATGAAGCCACCAATAAGTCGTGGATTAAGACGCGTGACAAATTTCGGGCTCATACGATGCGTGTTCATCGCCATCGCACATGGTGGGCTGCGGCTTCTGTTGTTGCGCTTGTGTTTGCTGTTGGCTCTCTTATCGGCTTTGGCGTGGCTCGGATATCCAGGCCTAAACAGTTTGTTTACACCGTTCCTTACGGACACACGTCGAAGGTTGTACTCCCTGACAGTTCCGTGGTATGGCTCAATGCCGGGAGCCGGCTGAGCTGTACAGATTTCAGCGGAGCCTCCGTTCGTCAGGTATCGCTGAAAGGTGAGGGATACTTTGAAGTACGACACATGGACAGCAAACCATTCGTCGTTTCTACTAAGCGGTTGCACGTGCAAGTCTTGGGAACGAAGTTTAATGTCAATGCCTATTCCCCTAACACGACTGTGGTGCTGCTCTCCGGCTCCGTGGTCGTCCATGCGAATAACAATAAGGCTTCTTCACGCATTCTGCTTCCGGGCGAGCAATATCAACTCAGTGCCGGAGGTAAGGTAAGCGTGAGTAACGTACAGGCGGCCGATTTTGTCTCGTGGAAGACCGGAAGCCTTACAATCAATGAAATGACATTAAGCGAGTTTTTCAGGAAACTTGAAAATTACTATGGCATTCCCGTACGAGTGAATGCAGACATTGAGAACCTTGAATACTCTGGTGTCGTAGATCTGCACGGTCCGATAACGACAGCTCTTTCTGACCTTTCGAATGTGCTTCCGATAAAGGTTTCGCATGAAAACAAAGGCTATAGAATCAAGCGAAAATAGTTCCGATATCGTGCTATTAAATCTCAAATGATCAATCAATTCATCTTATAATAATAAAAACATGAATCAAACAAAAGGAAACAGACTTGTCAAGATGAAGCGAGGCTGCAGATGCACTGCCGGCCTGCCGGCGTTTCTTCTTGCGGGAGTGCTGCTGTTGACTCCTTCCTTCGCTCAGGAATCAGCCGGTGAAACCTTGCAATCTTCGATGGTTACCCTTCAGATGCGCAATGTGACGCTACAGAAGGTGCTGGCTCAACTCAAGAGCCGCTATGGCTACGAGTTCTTCTATTCGCCCAACGTGCTCAATGTTCAGCAGCGGGTCTCAGTAAGCGCTAACGGACAATCTGTCTCTTCTGTGCTTCAGCAAGCCTTGAAGAATAGTGGGTGCACTTTCAATGTTGACGGTAAGAAGGTATATATCACTAAAAACCTATCTTCGCCCCAAAGTGACCAGCGAACACCCGTTCGCAGCACACAACATACGGTGAAAGGCAAAATGACGCACCGGCTTGTGGGTAGTGTGACCGACGGTTCCTCAGAAGAACCGCTCATCGGAGTAACAGTGCGTGTGAAGGGCACACAAACTGCTACCGTGACCGATGTAGATGGTAACTTCTCGCTCGATGTACCTGCCAACAGTACGGTGGTCTTTTCCTACGTAGGTTATAAAGACAAGCAACAATATATAACAGATCAGGGTGTCGTATCGGTCAAGATGCAGGCCAGCAACGAGATGCTTTCCGATGTCGTCGTTGTGGGTGCAGGCACACAGAAGAAGGTATCGGTGACGGGTGCCATCACTTCTGTCAAAGGAAGTGATCTCATCGCTCCAACATCTTCACTAACCAACAATCTTGCCGGTAAGTTAGCCGGTGTCATCTCCAGCTCAACAAGTGGTGAGCCTGGATCAACTTCTGAGTTTTATATCCGTGGCATCAGTACCTTTGGTGGCCGTACGGCACCTCTGATTCTGCTTGATGGTGTTGAGATCTCTTCCGGTGACCTCAACAACCTTCCCGCAGAGAGCATCGAGAGCTTCTCTATCCTGAAAGATGCCTCGGCTACCGCTATCTATGGTGCACGTGGTGCCAATGGAGTCATGCTGATCACGACGAAGAGCGGAGCCGAGAACAGTAAAGCGCGCATCAATGTTACGATGGAGGCTTCCGTGCTCAAACCTGTCAACGTCGTGGAGTTTGCCGATGGTCCTACATATATGAAGACCTATAACGAGGCACAGCTCTCGCGTACCTCGACTGCTATCCCAAGATACTCGGATCAGGCAATTGAATACACCCGCAGTGGTATCAATCCTTATGTCTATCCGAATGTCGATTGGACTGATCTGATGTTCAAGGATTATTCCTACAGCCAGCGCGGTAACATTAATGTGAGTGGTGGCGGATCAAGGGTAACCTATTACATGAGTTTGCAAGCCAATCATGATACAGGTATCTTGAATGTACCAAAGGCTTATTCGATGGACAACAACTATAACCGATACATGTATGTCTTTCAGAACAACATCGGTTACAAGTTGACCTCAACAACCAAGATGGACCTGCGCATGAATGCACAGATCTCGCGCACCCATTCGCCTAACACGTCGTCTTCGAATATTTTTCAGCAGATATTCTTGAACAACCCTGTAACCTTCCCGGCTGTTTATCCTCGACCCGAAGGTTCTTCGCATATCTACTTCGGTAGTGCAGTGATGTCTACGGCTCGTTTTTACACGAACCCGCTGGCTAACATGCTCAACACTTTCAGGGAAACTAACGCAAACAAGCTGAACATCTCTCTGAATATTGATCAGAAGCTCGACTTCATCACCAAGGGCTTGTCGCTGCGAGGTTTGATAAACTTCAACAACTGGTCGCAGTCTTATTACACACGCTCGCTGACACCTTTCTATTATAATGTAAAGGAAGGTTCGTGGTCGGCCGAAAACCCCTCTGAATATGAACTTAATGAACTACAGAAGGGTACCGATTATATCAGTGAGTCGGGCATCAGCCGCAACAGTGACAACACCTTTTATTTCGACGCGCGCCTCAACTACGATCGTCGCTTTGGTAAGCACTCTGTCACTGGGATGTTGATGTATATGATGCGCGAATACCGCTCATCTGTGCTTCCTAACCGCAACCAGGGATTTTCCGGTCGTGCTACTTACGATTACGATAACCGATACATGGCTGAGTTCAACTTCGGTTACAATGGCACCGAGCGCCTGGCCAGCGGTCATCGCTTCGAGTTCTTCCCGGCAGTGTCCTTAGGCTGGGTAGCAAGCAATGAGAAGTTCTGGAAACCTCTTGAGAAGTACATCGACTTTTTGAAGATTCGTGGGTCTTATGGTTTGGTAGGCAGCGATGAGACAGGTTCTTCTGCCGGTGCCCCTCACTTCCTCTATATCAACGATGTGAATATGTCCGGTGGTGGCTCTTTCTCTTCCGGATATACCGGCAACTATACGCTCAGGGGTCCTGTTGTGACCAGCTATGCCACGGAAGATGCTCACTGGGAGCGTGCCAAGGAGTTTGACCTCGGTGCTGATATTCGCTTGTTCAATGAGTTCAACATCACATTCGACTACTTCCACAACAAGCGCGACCGCATTCTGATGAAGCGCGCTTCTTTCCCGCAAATACTTGGATATGCCTCTGCCGTGCCCTGGAGCAATATCGGAAAGGTGGACAGCAAAGGTTTCGAGCTGAGCATCAACTGGACCAAGCATGTCAATAAAGATCTGTCGTTTGATATCCGCGGCAACTATACTTACAACCGCAATAAGTACGTGTATGTGGATGAGCCCGATTATCCTTTTGTATGGCAGGTGAAAACCGGACATCCTTTAGGCATGCGTATTGGCTATATTGCAGACGGACTTTTCAAGGATCAGAACGATATTGACACTCATGCAGACCAGTCGCTTTTCGGAAGCACGGTGATGCCTGGTGACATCAAGTACCGAGACGTGAACGGCGACGGTAAGATTACGTCCGATGATGAGATTATGATCTCGCCTTATGGCTCAACACCGCGAATCCAGTATGGATTCGGAGCAAGTGTCAATTATAAGCATCTTGACGTGAGCGTTTTCTTCAATGGATCAGCCAAGCGCACGATCATGCTCAACGGTATCTATCCTTTCGGTGCCAACGACAGCAACGACCGCAACTTGATGAAGTGGATAGCTGACAGTCACTGGACAGCAGGAGCCGACAATAATAACGTAGTTTATCCGCGTCTTGGTGTGCTCACGACGCAGATCAGCAATAACATGCAGCCCAGTACATGGTGGCTGCGTTGTGGCAACTTCCTGCGATTCAAGACATTGGAGATCGGTTACACTTTCAAGCTATGCCGTGTCTACGTCAATGGCGACAACATCGCGGTATGGTCTCCGTTCAAATATTGGGATCCGGAACTCAGCTACAACACTTATCCGCTCTCGCGTACTTTCAATTTGGGAGTTCAGTTTAAGTTCTAAACAAGCAATTTCAATAGAAATGAATACAACAAAAATATTACATCATATTGTAGGGATGGTAGCCGTGAGCAGCTCTCTCGTCATGGCTTCGTGCGACTATCTTGACGTCATCCCCACGGAGCAGGCTGATACCAAGGACATGGTTATCGACAACCAGTCAGCCTTGAAGATGCTTTATTCCTGCTACAGTTATATGCAGCAGCCGCAAAACAACGCCATCAACTATGAGGCCATCGAGGGACAGAACGATGAGACCGTGTGTCCGCAGGAATGGGGTGGCATGGGTCAGAAGTCGCAGTGGAACGCCATCACGCCCTCTTCCATCAACGGATCGTCTACTTATCCCTGGGTGTATCTTTACAATGGCATCGGTTATTGCAATCAGTTTCTCGAACTGCTGAAGGATAACAATCCAGATCTCACCCCGCAGGCTAAAGCTCAATACGAAGCAGAGGCTATTTTCTTGAAGGCTTACTATCATTTCCGCGCCTTGGAGCTTTATGGCCCTATTCCTATCATCGACAAGAAGCAGAGCAGCAATATCTCCAAGAGTGAGCTCCCGGGCCGTTCACATTTCGACTATTGTGTCAACTACATCGACAGCCTTCTCGACGAAGTCTCAACGGCACTGCCTGAGAGCTACGATGATCCTAATTCGTATGGTCGTGCCACCTCAGTGGCGTGCAAAGCGCTCAAGGCCCGTCTGTTGCTTTATGCGGCTTCTCCGTTGTGGAACGGCAGTTTCCCCAACCGTTCGTGGAAAAACACCAATTATCAGACACCGGGATATGGCAATGAGCTCGTCAGCCATGAATATGATGCAAACAAATGGGTGAAAGCCCGCGAGGCTACGCTGGAGGCTATCAAGGCTGCTGAAGGCATAGGCTGCAAGCTCCTCGACATTACTACATCAGAACAATTGCGTGCCAATCAGAATGTGCCGCTGCCTGCTATCCCTGGTAAAGAAGCAAGCAATACTGAGAACGACAACTTCAAGAAGCGGGTCATGCTCATGCGTTATGTCAACTGTGCTTTGCCTGATCAAGGCAACACCGAAACGGTTTGGGGGTACTATATCAACCTCAACTATTGGCATGCCAATGTACCTCACTTTGTGCTCATCAACGATCTTGGCAACCGTCATGGCTCTTGGAGTGGCCTTTCTCCGACGTTGTTCACCGTAGAGCATTTCTACACGGAGAACGGTTTACAGCCGGCCGAGGATCCTAAATTCTCAAAGGAGGCTGATTGGTTCAAGTCGGCTAATTCTTCTCAGAGCAGCAATATTATCAACCTTAACATGAATCGCGAACCGCGGTTCTATGCCTGGATCACTTTTGACGGCGATCAGTATTCTCCCGTGATTGCTGCGCGCAAACCGTTGATATGCAACATGCGCGACTCGTTGGAAGGTGGCTACAATGCTACGCTCTACGGACGGCGCAACTATACAGTAACCGGCTTCCTGAGCAAGAAGTTCACACATCCCAACTATTACTATACAGGCGTGGGCACTAACAACAACATCTCAAGTTGCAATTTCCCGTGGCCAATCATCCGCCTTGCTGAGCTTTATTTGAACCTTGCAGAGTGTGATGCTCACTTAGGTGACGCTTATACCACAGAAGCTTTGACGTATCTCAACAAGATCCGTGAGCGCGCCGGTGTGCCTGATGTCACTCCGTCAACGCTCAAGGAGACGGGTAAGACGTTGCTTCAGACCGTTCTTGACGAGCGCTTTGTAGAACTTTACAAGGAGGGTCATCGCTACTATGATATCCGCCGATATGTGCAGGGAAACAAGTACTTGTCTACCAACTGTTTCGTTGGTCTTGATGCCATACGCACGTCTCCGTCATTCGGTCAGTTCAACACACCTACAAAGATTGACCAGCCCTTCGCCTGGAACGACCGTGAGTATCTCTTGCCGATATCCAATAATGAGGTCTATGCCAACCCGCAGATGGTGCAGGCTCCCGGATATTAATCATTAATCGAATCCAATAACGAAACAATGAAAAAGTTATTCAATATATTGGCAGCTGCCCTTTTAGTGCTGCCGTTGCTGTGTGGATGTAGCGAGAAAGACAACCTCTTCCCCGACAGTTATAAGAAAGTGTTCGCTTTCAAGGACAACTCCACGATCCACCTTTCTATGAACACCACACAGGAAGCTGTTGTCGATTCCTTGTTGATTCTGCGTGGCGGAGGTGATCCCGAGTCGTCTTCGACTCTCCACATGCGTGTGATGACCAAGGCAGAGGCCTGCGAAAAGTGGGGTTATGCGGCGGATGAGATAGAAGTGATTCCTGAGAACAGCTATAAGTTTGTCAATGGGGCCGATCTCAGCTTAGGAAAGGATGATGCTTACACCTACACGGTGGTCAGTTTCAATCCAGAGGCTATCTACGAGGCAATGCAAAGTAACACGAAGGCTACCTATGTTCTCCCAGTGGAGCTCACCAGCTCTACAGATACCATCAACAGCGATCTGAGCCATGTTCTCTTCACGCTGAACGTACAACGTCCCAAGTTGCAATGGGGCAACGGAAGCAATGACTTGCAGATCACTTATCAGAGTCTCGATGCCAAGATTCCGCTTGAGATCACTCAGAGTGAATATAATAATGTAGACATCTCTTGTATCCTTGACGATTCTCAAAGCGCGTCGCTCGTTAAGGCATACAATGAGGCTCAGGGTACCGATTACAGTGTGCTGCCCGCTGCTGCTTACACGCTTGACAAGACGGTCACCGTGAAGAAAGACGGCATGAGCGCCGCGGCTGACTTGAAACTCAGCCGTACGGGCCTTGAAGAAGACAAGACGTATCTTCTGCCTTTGAAGATAACGAATCTTTCTTCAGTCAACATGCAGAAGACTGACGAAGTGTGCTATCTGAAGGTGACGGCTCCATCCGTCTGCTATGAGGACATGGACCGCTCGAAATGGAAGATAGCGTTGTGTAATGCTGACGACCGCCGCTTGAAGTTCCAGTGCATAAAGATGCTTGATGGTGATGTTGCTACTTATTGGAACACACCCTGGCACCTCCAGACGGCTGTTGACTATAAAGGTGACGACTTCCGTTACGATGGCATTACCTATAAGAGTGGTTCAAAATATGATGTCACTTACTATTATTCATTCGATGCCTGCCGCCGTCCGGGAAACATCGTTTGTATCATCGACTTAGGGCAGGAAGAGACGCTTTATGGCGTAGGAGTTCAGAAACCGGCCCCGGTAGGCAACGATCCAGGTTTCAAGGATACGAAGCAGGTAGAGTTTTATATGGCTGATGCCTTCACATTCAAGCCTTACAATGATGGAGGTTCCATTGCCAATTATAATACGCTGAACGATGGCAATGACTGGCATCTCGCGCTCACGGCTTCCAACATTCCTTACAATGGAGGCCCCGTCGTCTGGTACAGTACTCCGGTGGCAAACATCACTTCGGGTGTTGCCAAGGGCCGTTATCTTAAGGTGCGGGTCACTCAGTCGTATCGTAAAACCAACCCATGTATCCAGATTGCTGAGCTTTATGCCCGTCGAGTGGTAAGTATCCATGGCAAGAAAGTAGAATAATAAACGGATCGTAATTTCAATAGACTATAGGATTATGAAGTTGTTAAATAGATTTTTTTCACCGGCTCTTTTCAAGTCGCTGCTCTTCGCTTTCATAGCGCCCTTGACGTTGGCAGCCTGCGACTCGAGCAAGGATGTTGACGTGATAGTACCGAAGTCAGAATCGCAATCATCTGACGTGAATCTTAAGCCAGGCGAAGGCGGGGGTTATATTTTTGCCCATATGACGATGAACAACTACGGTCGCCTGTACTATGCGGTCTCGCGCGATGCTGTAGACTGGACCGAGCTGAACGACGCGCAGCAGATCAATACCGACTATTACGGTCACCCAAACATCTGCAAAGGCGGCGACGGAAAGTGGTACATGCTCGGGGTGTCGAGTACAGGTAACCATCATCTTATTCTTTGGTTCACCTCTGATCTCATCACCTGGCGGCATCGTGAACTTCCTGAAAGTGCGCTCTCACTGACAGGCAAGACCTTTGACGGCCTGACGTATGTTAACTCTGAGTGGTTCGGCGCTCCGAAGCTTTTCTATGATGAGGCTTCCGGCCAATATATGATTACTTGGCATGCAGGTGTCTCCGGGCTGAAGGGCGATGCTTCATGGGAATCACGCCGCACGTTCTACTGTCTGACGAAGGACTTCAAAACCTTCACAGAGTCGAAGCGGTTGTTTAATTTCACAGGTGCCGATGCTAATTGTGCTACCATCGATGTAGTCATCTACAAGCAGAACAACACTTATTATGCTGTTCTGAAAGATGAACGATGGCCGGAGCATTCACCTTACGGAAAGACTATTCGTATTGCGAAGTCGCAGAGCCTTACAGGACCTTACAGCAATCCCGGGCCTAACATTACGGAGACAAGCGAATGGCATGAGGCTCCTATCATCTTCCCGTCTCCCGACGGAAGCAAGATGTATCTCTACACGGAGGCTTATGCTACAACTGGACACCCGTATAACATGTATTCAGCTTCCTCGTTAGAGAACACGTCGTGGACAATAATGTCAAATACGCCGCCTACGGGTTCCCGTCACGGATGGATCATTAAGGTTGACGAAAACATTTATGAAGCTGTCGTCAATGCGTTCCCCAACGAAAATACAAACGGTAAATAATATAGTGTTTATTAGTGCGTTATTATATTATAATGTATTTATCCACTAATATTATACTGTTATGAAGAAAATTCTTTTGCTTTCTTCCTTACTCCTCTCCTCATTGGCTGGGTTCTCCGCAAAGGACCGGCCAATGATGGGGTGGAGTTCCTGGAATGCGTTTAAGGTTCACATCAGTGAGAACATTATCAAGCGCCAGGCATTCTTGCTTGACTCGTTAGGGCTGAGCAAGTTGGGTTATAAGTATGTGAATATCGACGATGGCTTCTTCGGCTATCGGGATAAGAAACGAGGCATTGTAGCCAACCCACAGCGTTTCCCCAATGGCTTGCTCCCCGTGACTGATTATATCCATTCGTTGGGACTGAAGGCGGGCATCTATTCTGATGCCGGCACACGCACCTGCGGATCGATGTGGGACAACGATGTCAACGGTAATGTAGCAGGATTGTATGGCCATGAGGCTTCCGACTGTAAGCGCTATTTCCGGGACTGGAACTTCGACTTCATCAAGGTCGACTATTGCGGAGCACAGTCGGTGGGTATGGATGAGCGCCGGCGCTACACGTCTATCGCCCGCTCCATCGCGCAATATGGCCGCCCCGACGTGAAACTTAACATCTGCCGTTGGGCGTTTCCTGGAACCTGGGTTGAGAAGCTCGCTTGTTCCTGGCGTATCAGTGGTGATATCCAGACCAACTGGAACTCGCTGAAATATGTCATCGGCAAGAACCTCTATCTCTCGGCTTATGCCCGCAACAGCCACTACAACGACATGGACATGCTGATCGTTGGCATGCGAGGCAAAGGACAATTGCAGGGCGAGGGCCTTACCGATACAGAGGATGAAACTCACTTTGGCTTGTGGTGCATGATGAGTAGTCCGTTGCTCATCGGCTGCGACTTGTCGAAGCTCCCAGCGCAGAGCCTTGCCTTGCTGAAGAATAAGGAGCTGATCGATGTCGACCAGGACACGTTGGGCCTTCAGGCGCGTGTCTATCAGCACCAAGGCGAGACTTATGTCTTGGCAAAGGATCTGGTCCGGCGCAACGGAGGCGTCAGAGCCGTAGCACTCTATAATCCGGCTGATACCGCAAGCACGTTCCGGGTTCCGCTCGCTGACCTATGCCTGAGTGGAAAGGTGAAGGTGCGTGACCTTCTGCGTCATCAGTGGCTCAAAAGCGTGAAGAACGAGCTCTTGATGAGCGTACAGCCTCATGCGACAGCATGTCTGAGGCTCGAGGCTCAGGGCATTGCTGAACCACGGCACTATGAGGCTGAGTGGGCTTATCTCCCGATGTACAACGACTTAGGCAACCGCAAGTATCAGATTCTTCCTGCTGTTATCCCCGGCGCGAGCGGGGGCATGGGTGTCATTAACGTTGGCGGTCAGAAAGGCAACTACATGCAATGGGACGATGTCTACAGTGTGAAGGGCGGCGAATATAATCTCGAGGTGACTTATGCCAACGACCGCCTCAACCAATACAACAAAGCGAAGGAAACGAGAACCATGGTTGTATGGGTCAATGGAAAAGAAGCAGGAAGAGCAGAATGCCCTTACGGGGAGGGTTGCAAAAAGGCAACCATGAAGATAACGCTCCATCAAGGACTAAATGTCATCCGGATCGGTAACAATGCAAGTTGGTCACCCGATATCGATTGTATCGATCTGACCACCTTGCAATAATTCTATTAATACAATGTGTTTATTCCACCACGACTTTCTTTCCGTGGTGGATATAAACACCTTTCTTGGCAGGCTTCTTCTTGCCGATTTTCTGACCGTTCATATTGTACCAATCGTCTGAACCGAGAGGTTTCGTCTCCACTGTGATGAATGTCACCCCGGTAGGTTCCTGATAATGGTCATAGGAGAAGGCTACATCTTTCTTGCTGCCCCAGATGTACTCTTCCAACCCCGGATAATCGACGAAGGGGTTGCGGTTCTTCTGTAACGTATAGATACCGGCATTGCGGTCGATCTCCTTCTGGCTCACCGCGTCTTTCTCCGACCATTCCATCAGCATCTTCTGCTGCCAGTCCTTATAAGGCTGATACGCATTGCTCTGCAGGATCGCGCTTTGCGACCACCCGGTGATCTTGTCCTCATAGGCCGTGGCCATATAAAAGTAGATGCGCGCAAAGTCGCCTTTGTATTCATCGTTGGGCTCAAAAACGATACCTGTGTAGCCGGGATAGGTACAGGAGCCCAACTTGCTGAAGCCGTTTTTCGATTTGTATTTTTCACCTTTCGTTTCTCCAAAGGGATAGTTGCCGCGCCGGCCGTTGACGTAGGCATCGGTGGGCACCAGATGCACTAAGTCGGTGTACATCGGCTTGTCCTCCTTAAACCAGCTCTTAGGGAAGGAATGCTCGCGATTATAGACATCGCCTTCTTCCTTATAGTTGCCTGCCTGATCATTGCCAAAGGTGAAGTTGGTGACATTGGAATACATATCCCATACCTTGCCGTCGGAGCGCATGTCGGTCCTTTTGAAGGCAGTCCACAGTTTCTTGTATGATAATTCATTATGTGTCTTGATGATCTTGAACATCGCTGTCTTCAACGCCTGCCCCTTGAGTCCGTCAGCATCCTTATAGTAAGTATCGCTGTTGTTCGGTCCCTGCGCGAAGAGGCTCAGCGTGAGGAAGGAGAGCAGGAGCATCAGCCCCCAGCCTTCCAAATTCGTGTTTTTCATGTCAAATGTTTATATTTGATTGCAAAGTTACGCATAATTCAGGAGAATCTCATTTCTCAAGGATAAACTCTTTATCCCACTCTCCATTTTTAATCGCTTCGCATTACACGTTTCACTTATTATAGATTCTTCAACGTATGCAGAATCATCGGAACGGAAAGTGTGAAGGCACACACATCACTCCAAGTCTGACACATCTCAACGCCCTGAAGCCCGAAAAAATGGGGGAGGATAAGAATAAACGGGATGAAGAACAGACCATTGCGGGCCGCGGCAAGGATATTGGCAGCCACCGGCTTGCGACAGGTCTGGGTCAGCATATTGCCACTCATCGTGAAGATGTTGAGCGGCAAGGAGCATAGTTGCCAGTGGAATGCCACCGTACCCACGGCAATGACTTCAGGGTCATTGCGAAAGAGACCGATGACATGCGGCGAGAAGAACCAGCCAAAAACAGCACAGCAGAGCAGGAAGACGAAGCCGACCTTCACCGTGAACCAATAGGCCTGGCGCAAGCGTGGAAAGAGCTTGGCACCATAGCAGAAGCCGCAGACTGGCTGGAAGCCCTGACCCAGACCAATGACAAACGCCATGATCATCATTGTCACCCGGTTGACGATAGACATTCCCGCAATGGCAGCATCGCCAAAGGAGCCTGCCGCATGGTTGAGAAGCATCACTGAGAGGCACATCATTCCCTGGCGGTTCAGACTCGGACTGCCACCGAAGAATATTTCCTTGAAAGCCTTCCAGGAAGGGGAGAAGTTTTTGAAGCGGATCGCAATGCTTTCCTCGTGGCGCGTCATGAAGAAAAGGATAATACAACTCACGACCTGTCCGATAACCGTAGCAATGGCTGCTCCACGGATGCCGAGATTGAAGACAAAGATCAGTAATGGGTCAAGGGCTACATTGAGTACGGCACCCGTGACGATCCCCACCATGGCATACGCCGCGTTGCCTTGCAGGCGAAGCTGATTGTTCAACGTCAACGAAGCGGTCAGGAAAGGGGCTCCCAAGAGCACGATGCCGAGATAGTCCATAGTATAAGGTAGGATGCTCTGTGTGGCCCCCAGTGCAAGAGACAGTGGTCGAAGCAGCAGCAAGCCGACAATCATTATCAACACGCCCATCAAGAAGGAGAAGACGAAGCCGGTGGCTGCCATTTTCGCTGCATTGTCATGCCGTCGGGCACCGAGCTCACGCGAGATATAGTTGCCCGAGCCATGACCGAAGAAGAATCCGAAAGCCTGCACAAAGAACATCAGCGAAAAAACCACACCGATAGCCGCCGTTGCCTGGGTGTTGATACGCCCTACGAAGAACGTATCTGCCAAGTTGTACAGACTCGTGACAAGCATGCTGATGATCGTTGGCACAGCCATGGAAGGGATGACCCGATGGATGGGAGCCGACGTGAGATAGGTGAAATTATCGTGATGGTGAAGCATAACCTTTCCTAAATGTTAGGGCAAAGGTACATGGAAGTATTCAATAGTGCAAGGAAAAGAAGTAAAAGTTTGGTAAATTAGTATCACCTTCATCTTGTGCACCGCTATGCTTGCATCGCGCCTCAGTTTGAATGAAGAGAAAATGTTGGATGGGAATAATCTTGTGACAATATGAAGACAGGCTGTCAGAGATTCTGACAGCCTGTCTTCATATTGTGGACCTGCGGGGAGTCGAACCCCGGTCCGAACAAGGAAGCCCTATGCTTTCTACACGCTTATTCCAGCCTTCATTTTCGTACGGCAGCAAGACCTGAACCACCAACTGCCGTCTTATCTCCTAAAGCTTTTCATCTGAGATATGGAGCTATCCCAGACTATTTCCGATTGAGTCTGCACCGCTGAACCTTCAGATTCGGAAAAAGATCCTCGGAGCGATGTCTCGTCCCCGCGCCTGGCGCAGGGATTAAGCCAGTAATCTCGCCAATTAAATTTGTGTTCACTCAGATTATGGAGCTAGCCAACGAGGCTCCGCGTGCTTACATACGATTTCGTCTTGCCGTCAAATCCATACAAGCCCTTTCATCGTAAGTGAATGCAAAGATACTATTTTTCTTTGCATCCACCAAATATTTTCTAAGGAAATTTATCCGAGGTATTTAATTAACGCCTTGATGTACCCGCTTTTGCGAAGCTTCTCGATACTTTTTTCCTTTATTTGGCGCACACGCTCTCTTGTCAGCCCCAGCTGAGTGCCAATCTCCTCAGGTCCCTCTTCCGTGCACCCGATGCCAAAGCTCTTCTGCAGGATGCTTTGTTCTCTCGGTTTGAGAACCTTGTTGAAGATGGCCTTCAGATCTTCATCCAACGACTCTTTTTCTACAGCATTGGAAAGCGTGTTGTCCGACGAGGGTAGTAAGTCGGCAAGCGAATTGCTGTCCTCGTCCGTGAAAGGCGCGTCTATGCTCATGTGCCTCTGGTCAGCATTCAGCGTGCTCTCTATTCGGCTGGTATCGATATTGGTGATATCTGACAATTCCTCAGCCGAAGGACGACGGTGATTCTTCTGTTCAAATTTCTCGATCTCACTGTTGATTTTCGAGAGCGCCCCGACCTGGTTCAAGGGCAATCGCACCATGCGACTCTGCTCGGCGATGGCCTGCAGGATGCTTTGCCTGATCCACCATACGGCGTAACTGATGAATTTGAAGCCACGTGTCTCATCAAACTTCTCAGCAGCCTTCACCAGCCCGATGTTGCCCTCGTCGATGAGGTCGGTCAGGCTCAATCCTTTGTGCTGGTACTGTTTGGCCACGGAGACAACGAACCTTAAGTTTGCGGCTACAAGCCGGTCTTTGGCCCTTTCTCCTTTCTTGCCACCTTGTTTTATATCATAAGCGAGCTGTTCCTCTTCATCCAGGTTCACCATCGGGATACGGGATATTTCTCCCAAATACCGTTCCAGTGCTTCACCAGAACGGTTCGTGATACTGCGTGAAATTTTAAGCTGTCTCATTTCTTATTCCTTTCTTTTCCTCTGCTCTACTGCAAATAGTGTACCAATCTTATCTAAGGGAGAGTGTCTTTTCTTCCTCATAGATGACAATTACGTACAAGGCCAGTGCTCAACCCTATTGCAGGGTGCGTCTCTTGTGGCCGGCTGCCATTGCAGGGACTATTTATCATTCGTTGCAGCCTCTTCACCTTCAGGGGTGCTGACGGCCACGAGGTGCGCGCTCCGCAAAACATTCGCTGCGTGAATTATCCATGAATTTCCTTTACAAAAAGTAAAAAGTCAGGACAACGCGAATGGTGTGAAAGAGAATGCGCAAGGGCGGTCTGAAAGGCGAAAAACGGATGAGTGGTTCGAGAATTCGGGATCAATAATCGACCTATCTACGGTTAGGTCACTGACATTTAACGGTTATGTAGCTTACTTAACCGTTAAATGTCAGTGACATAACTGCGTTATGTACACTACCTAACCGTAGTTAGGTCAGTCATTTGGAATTAACGAGCAAGCCTCTTGAAAGTAAAAATTGTGTATTCAGCTGATAGATAGCTGTTTATCAACCTGCTTCATTTTTGCCTTTCTTTTCGTCCGACTTCCCTTTTGCTCGAAAAGAATCGATTCTCAGCGGGGGTTGGAAAAAATAAATCTTGACATTTACTTCATCGCTTAAACACGTCCTTGGATACATTGTTATGAGGAACTATTCATGGTGTTCAGCCGTGAACTTCTGCACCTGAGCCCTTATAGCTGCTTTAGCTTCGCAGGAGTTGTATCTCTCTTAGCGTCATGAATCGTCTCGTTGATTCGGAAAACTTGATAATTAAAAATAAAGAGAGGGAGAGGAAAATAATGGGCTGAAGGACGCGTGTGTAAGTGAGACCGCCGTTAATCTTTCATCATTCAGATGAAAGAATTGACAAAAAAATATTCTAAATAATTTTGTAACAATCGGAATTCTTTGTACCTTTGCATTGTGATCGTTGAATGGCCTCGTAGCTCAGTTGAATAGAGCATCAGATTCCGGTTCTGAGTGTCGCGGGTTTGAGTCCCACCGAGGTCACTTTTTATAGATTACATTCTTTTCATTCAAAATTACTCTCTAGCGCAAAGCTCGTGGTGACATGCGCTTTGCGCGCTTTTTTTATAATAAAAATATAAGAGACATACATACAATACATGATGAGAAAGAGAATAAGGATCACTCCGGAATATGTTGTGTATCTTTGTTTGTGGCCGTTGCTCATGATTATGCCGGTGGCAATCTTTTACTTACGGGCAAAAGCAGATATTCACATGGAATTCAGATGGGAAGAAGTCTTCCATTATCTGGAAGTGGTTTCTGTTGTTTCTTGTTTGCTTTTTCATCCACAATTTCTTCCTGGCACCCTTGCTGCTTCAAAAGCGCTGGAAGGCTTATTTTCCCTTTACGTTAAGTCTGCTCTTTATTTTCATCGTAATATCCGGTCTTATGCATGAGCCGGGTCCGATGGGGCATAACGGCCCACCCCGCCTGACGAATAAAGAAGCGCGGATAACAGACAGCTTCGAGCGTCAAAAGCGACCGTTCAGCGACGTGTTCCTGAGACCCATGGTGCCCGTGAATGTTCTTATCCTCATCAGTCTTTTAGGGCTCAACCTCGGCGTGAAGCTGTATTTTAAGTCGGAGCGGGACCGGGCCAATCTCCAGCAGCTGGAGAAGGAGAAAATGTTTCTGCAGCTCCAATACCTGAAGTTTCAGATCAATCCTCACTTCTTCATGAACACGCTCAACAATATCCAGGTGCTTATTGATATGGATTCCGAGGCCGCCAAGGCCTCGCTCCGTGAGCTTTCCGTGATGATGCGCTTCGTGTTGTATGAAGGAGATAAGGACCTGGTGTCACTCAAAAAAGATGTCGACTTTTTGCGCAACTATATCAAGTTGATGCAACTACGCTATACTGACTCTCTGACGGTGACTGTTGACATACCTGACAGTCTGCCTGACATCTCCTTGCCTCCGCTGATCTTTCCTACATTTGTAGAAAACGCCTTCAAGCATGGTGTCAGCTATACGCAACGCAGTTTCATCACCGTCATGATAGATGTGGATGATGGCAAGCTCCTCTTTTGCTGCTTAAACAGTAAGCCCAATCAGACGGAACAACAACGATTAGCGACACAGGACTGTGGGGTGGGGCTTACCAACGTCAAACGCAGGCTCGATTTGATTTATGGTGACAGCTACTCGCTGAAGATTGAGGAAAAAGATAGTTCCTATAAAATTCTGTTAAGTCTCCCCATTAAAAATTTTCCAATCTTAAACAATGCAACAAGAATATAATATGATCAGATGTCTGGCTATCGACGATGAGCCTTTGGCGCTTCGCCAACTAACTAATTATATCCTTCAGATACCTTACTTGAACCTTGTGGCATCTTGTTCAAACGCCTTAAATGCGCGGCAGGTGCTGTTGAAGGAGCCGATCGATGCCGTCTTCTGCGATATCAACATGCCCGATCTCAATGGCATGGATTTCATCAAGAGCCTGAACGATCCTCCGCTCGTCGTGTTCACCACGGCTTACAGCGAATACGCGCTCGAAGGTTTCAAGGTGGATGCCGTCGACTATCTGTTGAAACCCTTCGGTTTGGATGAGTTCCGGCGAGCGGCAGAGAAGCTACAGAAGCGCATCGGATTGAGCGCCGACGTGCTTCCAGCACCTGTTCCTGCCATTGCCGATACCGCCCGGGAAGCACCGGCGGGGAAGATCGAGGCGCAGACCGATTCGATCTTTGTGAAGGTGGAGAACAGAATGGTAAAGATCACCCTGAGCGATATCTATTATATTGAAGGCATGAGCGAATATCTGAAGATTCATCTTAAGGGCAATGACGAGCAGGGACAACCGCGGAAGCCGGTCATCGTGCTCTATTCGCTTAAAAGAATGGAAGAGCGTCTGCCCGACATCTTCATGCGCATCCACCGTTCTTTCATCATCAATCTGCGTTATGTCAGGGAAGTGACCAAGACACGCGTGGACATGGGCAACAGCATTCTTCTGCCGATAGGAGAACTTTACAGAGAGAACCTCAACAATTATCTTTTACGCAATTATATAGGCAAATGATCGCTTTTTGGCCTCGTAGATGGAAAAAGGTGAACAATAGCGTGTCTATGTCATTTCTTTTTCTTACTTTTGCACTGATATTTATATAATGCGATGAATAAGACCATCTACAGTCGGTTTGATAAGAAAGCAATAACAGACCTCCCCGTTGTGACTTTCCCGGGGAGAGTGATAACAATTATCACCCCGGGAGAGGCCGAGAAAGCTGTCGATTACCTGCTTCAAAGCGACATCATGGGTGTAGATACAGAGACAAAGCCTGCTTTCCATCGTGGAGAACAGAACAAGGTAGCCTTGCTGCAAGTATCCAACAGAGATACTTGTTTCCTTTTCCGGTTGAACCTCATGGGTATCACGCCCGCTGTCAAACGGCTGCTTGAGGACAAGACCGTTAAGAAGATAGGCCTCTCCTGGCACGACGATATCCGTGGGCTGGAAGCGCGGGAACCGTTTACGCCGGGGCTTTTCATTGATTTGCAGGATATCGTGGGCGAAATAGGAATCAAGGACCTGAGCCTGCAAAAGATTTATGCCAATATCTTTCATGCCAAGATCTCCAAGCGCCAGCGGCTCACCAACTGGGAGGCTTCACCTCTGTCGGAAAAGCAAAAACAGTATGCCGCCATTGATGCCTGGAGCTGCATCCAGATTTACGATGAACTGAACCGTCTCAAGAAAACGGGGGCGTATAATCTTGTCGTCGTACCTGAGCCGGAACCTGCTCAACCAATTCAGAAAGATAAAGAAAAGCCCGACAGCGCTAAGAAAACAGTCGCTGAACCGGTCAGAAAGAAAGCTGCCAAAGCTAAGCCCGCCAAAAAACCGGGAAGAAAAAGGAAAATAAAAAAAACATCTCCAGAAATAAAGAATATAAATGTACAAGAACATATATCTTAAGAAAGGTAAGGACGAATCGTTGAAGCGCTTCCATCCTTGGATCTTCTCCGGTGCCATCCATCACATGGATGACGGCATAGAGGAAGGCGATGTCGTGAGGGTGGTGAATGCCAACGGCGACTTCATTGCGGTAGGGCATTATCAGAAAGGTACCATTACGGTCCGTGTCCTCTCCTTTGAGGATGAGCCTGTCGATGCCGGTTTTTGGGAGAAGAGCATTCGCTCGGCGCTCAATATGCGTATTCGCATCGGGATTGCTGACAATCCGGACAACAATACATATAGGCTCGTTCATGGAGAGGGCGACTATCTCCCCGGGCTCGTCATCGATTGCTACGGTAAGACCGCTGTCATTCAGGCGCACAGCGTGGGCATGCACTACAGCCGTAACGGGATCTGCAAGGCGCTGCTCAAGGTGATGAAAGGCAGAATAGAAAATGTGTTCTACAAGAGTGAGACGACATTGCCGATGAAGAAAGACCTCCATCAGGAAGACGGGTTCCTTTATGGACACACCGATGACAATATGGCCGTGGAGAACGGATTGAAGTTTCATATCGACTGGCTCAAAGGCCAGAAGACAGGATTCTTTATTGACCAGCGTGAAAATCGCTCCCTGCTTGAGCACTATGCCAAGGGCAAGAGCGTGCTTAACATGTTCTGCTATACGGGAGGCTTCTCTGTCTATGCCATGAGAGGCGGTGCCAAGGTTGTGCATTCTGTAGACAGCAGCGCAAAGGCTATTGAGCTCACGAAGCTCAACGTGGGAATGAACTTCCCCGGTGATGAGCGCCATGAGGCCATCTGCGACGATGCTTTCGATTATCTCGACAGTCACGACGACAGCTATGATCTCATCATTCTTGATCCACCCGCTTTCGCCAAGCACCGCTCGGCTTTGCACAATGCGTTGAAGGGATATATCCGCTTGAACGTCAAAGGATTGGAGAAGATCAAGCACGGAGGCATCTTGTTCACCTTCAGTTGCTCTCAAGTGGTAACGAAGGAGAACTTCCGCACGGCTGTCTTTACGGCTGCTGCTCAGGCTCATCGAAAAGTGAGGATTCTGCATCAGCTGCACCAACCCGCCGATCATCCCATCAATATCTACCATCCTGAGGGCGAATATCTTAAAGGGCTCGTCCTCTACGTGGAGTAGGGTGCACACGGTGCCTCCGCTCATTGGGTATTGAACGGGCGGTTAATGGGTACAGAGCAATCGTTGCATCAAGAAAGGTTAGAGGTGTCACTGCATCTTCTCTAACTCCTCTATTCCTTTCAGCGTGCAGAATCCGCGCACATAAATCATCGTAATGTTTTGGAAGACCTCTTGGATGCCATACTTTTCCATAAGGCCATTCTCCATTGAATCGGAAATGGCTGTTTCAGCATATTCGCCAATGAGCTCGTAGTTGACATCTTTTCTGAAATATCCATTCTTGATGCCTTGCTCAAAGAACGACTTAGCTTCTGCCTTTTTTTCCCGGTTCGATTCTTCTAACCATTGCACCACCGTCGGATACTTTTGCAGCTCCTTGACAAATTTGATAGAGATCTTTGATGTAAGGCGCAATTGGAAACGATAAAACTCGAGAATCGTCTCTATCTCCGTATGCTGTCCTGATTCTTTAAAGCACTTGAAATGCTCATCACGCGTCCTTCTCATTCGTTGAACGCAGTGAAGGAGCAGCATCTCCTTATTGCAGAAAATTTCGTAGAGCGTACGCTTGGAGATAGACAGATCGTTAGCGACATCGTCCATTTTCACGGCCTTAATGCCCTTGGTAAGGAACATTTCTGTCGCTTTGTCGATGATTCTGCTGCTTAGCAGAACCCTGCAGTCTGATGAATTGTCAACCTTGGATGTCATTTGCCTTATATTTGCATACAAAATTACAAAAAAGTACAAAACTATTTTCAATTTCTACGTTTTTTTGTAACTTTGCCATGGAAAACATCCAATATTTAACAAATTTGATATGGTAAAGATTACCAAAGAAGCTGCTTTAGCTTATCATGCTGACGGACGGCCGGGCAAAATAGAGGTTAAACCCACGAAGCCCTACCGCACCCAAACAGACCTTAGTCTGGCTTACTCTCCAGGCGTGGCGTTCCCCTGCCTTGAGATTCAGAAGAACCCCGATGATGTCTATAAATATACCGATAAGGGAAACCTCGTCGCTGTGATCTCTAACGGCACCGCCGTCTTAGGTCTCGGCGATATCGGTGCCATGAGCGGCAAACCCGTGATGGAAGGCAAAGGACTGCTCTTCAAAATCTACGGGGGCATTGATGTCTTTGACATCGAGGTCAACGAGAAAGATCCGGAGAAGTTCTGCGAGGCTGTGGAGAAAATTGCTCCGACATTCGGCGGTATCAACCTTGAGGACATCAAGGCTCCTGAGTGCTTCTACATTGAGAACCGCCTGAAGAAGACACTCGACATCCCTGTGATGCACGATGACCAGCACGGTACCGCCATTATCTCGGCTGCGGGACTGCTCAATGCCTTGGAAGTTGCAGGCAAGAAGATTGAGAACGCTAAGATCGTCGTCAACGGTGCAGGAGCTGCCGCTATCAGCTGCACGAAGCTCTATTGCTCCTTAGGCGCGAAGCACGAGAACATCATCATGCTCGATTCCCGGGGCGTGATCTACAAAGGCCGTGAACACGTGAACGAGCAGAAAGCTGAGTTCGCCACGGACCGCACGGATATCCATACGCTCGAAGAAGCCATCAAGGGTGCCGATGTCTTCGTCGGGCTGTCAAAGGGCAATGTCCTCAGTCAGGATATGGTTCGCTCCATGGCTCATATGCCTATTGTCTTTGCGCTTGCCAATCCTGTGCCGGAAATCTCCTATGAGGATGCCATTGCCGCGCGTCCCGACATCTTGATGTCTACGGGGCGTTCCGATTATCCTAACCAGATCAATAATGTCATCGGCTTCCCGTACATCTTCCGCGGTGCCCTTGACGTCCACGCCAAGGCCATCAACGAGGAGATGAAGCTTGCTGCCGTGAGAGCTATTGCCGACCTTGCCAAGCAGCCTGTGCCCGACATCGTCAATCAGGTTTATCATGTCACAGACCTGCAGTTCGGTCCTAAATATTTCATCCCGAAACCCGTTGACCCGCGTCTTATCACGGAAGTATCTGCTGCTGTGGCCAAGGCTGCTATCGAGAGTGGGGTAGCGAGAAGAACCATCACAAACTGGGATGAATACAAGAACCGGCTGAAGCAGATGCTGGGTCAGGAGACCAAGCTCACGCGTACGCTCCATGCTACAGCAGCGCTTCATCCACAGCGTGTCGTGTTTGCCGAAGGCGGTCACCCGACGATGATGAAGGCTGCCGTAACCGCTCTGCAAGAAGGTTTCTGCCATCCTATTCTTCTTGGAAACCCCGATCGTCTCAACCGTTTGGCCAAACGTCTGAAGCTTGACCTCACAGGTGTGGAAATCGTTGATATGCGCGCTGATAAGGAGCAAGGCCGTCGCGCTACCTATGCCAAGCATCTCGCTGAGAAGCGTGCGCGCCAGGGTGTCACTTTTGAGGAGGCCTATGATAAGATGTATGAACGAAACTACTTTGGTATGTCCATGGTGGAGCAGGGCGACGCTGATGCTTTCATCACTGGTCTCTACACCAAGTACAGCAATACGATCAAAGTGGCCAAGGAGGTTGTAGGCGTGCGCCCGGAGTATAACACCTTCGCTACCATGCATATCCTCAACTCAAAGAAAGGTGTCCTTTATCTTGCCGATACGCTCATCAATCGGCATCCGGATCAGAACGTACTCTATGATATAGCGAGACTGTCTGCTCATACTGTCAGGTTCTTCAATCAGGAACCTGTCATTGCCATGGCAAGCTACTCCAATTTCGGTACCGATACAGTTGGTTCACCCGTGGCTGTGCATCAGGCTGTGGAGAAACTTCAGAAAGATTACCCCGACATGCTCGTCGACGGCGAGATGCAGGTCAATTTTGCTTTGAACCGTGAGCTTCGTGATGACAAATATCCTTTCACACGTCTGAAAGGAAAGGATGTCAATACACTGGTCTTCGCCAACATGAACGCGGCAAACAGCAGTTACAAGCTCATTCAGGCGCTCGATCCCGACTGTGAGGTGATCGGCCCTGTGCAGATGGGTTTGAACAAGCCTATCCATTTCACTGACTTTGAGGCCAGTGTGCGCGATGTGGTCAATGTCACTGCTGTAGCTGTTATCGATGCTTACGTGGATAAGGTGAAGAAGAGCAAGTAATTGACGCTTTCGCTAAAGAGCGATAACGAATATATAAAAAGAATACAGAGAGCCTTACGACTCTCTGTATTCTTTTTATGATTGCGGTCTTTTGTGTAGAGTGCCTCAACGACTCTCTGTATCTGGAACGTTGCTTATAATATTATAATGTTGTTGTTGCGCGGGATTATGCCCTGTCGTCCTACTTTTCAATGATCATATCGAACTGGCAGCACGGGTCTGTTCTGTGAGCGAATTGTTTGGTCATATGACTGATGCCAAAGAGAACAGAATAGGTTGAAGCTTTGATTGTCTTGCCGTCGGGTAGGAATTCTAAAATACGTATCCATCCGTCTCCGCCGTTGCCTTCCCATCCGCCTCCTAAGCACTGAATGTTCCACATGAACTGGAACACTTTTTTGCCGGCATCGTTAATGCTTTCCAAGTAGGCAGTGTTGTTTTTGAAGTCCTGTGCACTGCCAGGGTGCTTATAGTCGGGATGTCCTGTATGTCCGCAGATGACAAGTCTGACATTGGGACACTTCCTCACGAACTTGTCCCACGTCTGCTTGCCGAAGTTCTGCGACTTAATCTTATAGCTCTCCTTGTCGGTCAGTGTGTTGGTCAACTCTTTCAGATAAGTATGTGTAAGCACAATGACGAGATGGTCTTTGTATGTCTTACTGTTGCAAAGGTTCTTGGCCCATTCCAACACCTCATCGCGCGGAGCCCATTCGAAATTGATGACAAGGAGCTTGCCCCAGTACTTCTCGTTGAACTCCCATGCGGCGTTTTCCAGAGATTGGCATCCCATACGGCTCGGATAGGTAGCCACGAGATGCTCCGCCGACTTGGAATTTCGCTCGAAGGTGTAGTATTCCGGATAATGGGTGAACTCTTCGTCTCCCCTCACGTATCCATATTCATGATTTCCACCGGCTATCATGTAGGTGACGCGGTTGTCGAGCCGTTTGAGACAATGAGAACTCCACTCCCACATTTGCTTACTGGTCTGGTTGAGCATCTTACGGTTACGGACGATGTTTTCGTTTTGCTCTACGAGGTCACCGGTGAAGAGGACACCTTGGATGTTCAGATTCTCCACGTTGTCAGCTATCCAAGCTGTGCACAGTTCGAAAAGCGGTTGGTTGATGTCGTACTTGGTGTAGCCTTGCGGATCACCGAAGACAATGAATGAAAACGAGTTAGGGTCGGTTAAATGTTGTTGGTCTGCGCGGTGCTGAGCACATAGAGAGTTGACAAACAGTAGTGCTCCAAGTACGCACAAAATGTTTTTTCTCATTTTAAGATTATGGTTTATTTGTATAGTATATGTCAATTACATGATTGTTAATACCTTTTATTATTTCCATCCTAACAGTTTGCCCACGACGGTGGCGAAGCGCAGTGCCCATTTGGGAACAAAGGTCATCATCTGATTCCACATGGGCTCAGGCAGCTGATGGTAAGCGGCGTTACGGAAGATGTTGGGGAGCTTCCGTGCCCTGTTTTCTTTACCGGTCTCAATCAGCTCCACGAAGTTGGGATTTACGAGCACGCCCAGTCCTATGGCCACAAAATCGGCCAGGTGGCTGTTGTAGGCTTCCAAAGCCATGACGGGAGTGCGCAGCCCGCCCACGCCTATCAGCGCCACGCCTCGTCCTTTGAGTCGTTCTTTGGCTAATTGCAGGCGTGGCTGTCCGGCACCGGCACCGCGCCGTGCCTTGTTGTAGAAGCCGTGGAGCGACATGTGGACATATTGTACGCCCTTATCCGCGAGGGCATCGATGAGTGCCAGCGTTTCGTCCATGGTCAGTCCGTTCTCACCCGGTTCTTCCGGTGTAAGGCGGTAGCCGATGATGAAGTCGGGGCGGTTCATCCGTTTCCGCACCTCCATGACGGCATCGGTCACAGCTAAAGGCAACCGCATTCTTTTCTCAAGCGTTCCTCCCCAGTCGTCAGTGCGCTTGTTAGTCTTGGCAGAGAAAAACTGTTGGAGCAGATAGCCGTTGGCTCCGTGCAGCTCGATGCCGTCGAAGCCCGCGCGGATAACAAGTTCGGTGGCATAGGCGAAGTCGTGGATGACGTTGCGTATACCTTCCTCTGTCAAGGCTTCCGTTTTCACTTTCAGTTTGTTGCCTAAGGTGTCTATCTCCTGGTCGTCGAGTAGGCTCGGTGCAAAAGCCACACCACCGTTGAGCGCGGTGACCGCTGCTGCTCCAGCGTGCTGCAACTGGGCTATTGCCAGAGCCCCTTCGCTTTTCATCGCCTTTGCTCGCTTTCTCAGACTATTCTCGTCGCTTTCCCGGTAAGCTGCGGGTTGTCCGGTGAAGCCAATTCCTTCGCGGCTGACAGCAGTGGCGGCACTGATGAACAGTCCGAAGCCGTGGGCACGGGCTTTTAGGTAGGAGAGCTCTTCGTCAGTGGCTTGTCCGTCCTTATCAGCTGACCAGTGGGTGAGTGGTGCAATGGCAAGTCGGTTTCTTGCGGTGACACCGTTATTGAACGTATAGCTCTCGAAGAGGGGTCGGAATTTCTCTTTCATCTCTGTCTGTTTAATAATCTGTTTAAAGATGTATTATTTGTAATAATAATTGGGATAATCGCCCGATGCCGTTTGTGTGCATCGATAGTTTCGTCACTTGCCCACATAAACATTGTTATAGAGCAGTAAAGCGATTAACGTTCTTTTCTTTCTTTAGCAAAGATAATGATATATTCGTGTATGGCCAAAGGATAGTGTCAGGTTTTAATAACTTTTATGCTATGGCCAATTGAGTGTAGCTATTTGTCGATGACAATAACGCGAAATAAGTGGTATCGTAATACAAAACGACAGGAAAAGACAGTAAAACATTAACAGAGATTCTTTGTTATTGTCAAGGAAAAGTTGTAATTTTGGCACCAATTGAAAACAGATAATCATGGAAGAAAACAATAATATCTGGCCCGGCCCGAAAGGGATGATACCTGTGACAAGCGGACGACCGAGTGACGCTAACGTGACAACACGCAATTATCTCGATCAGATACTTGTAGAGATGCGTGCCATTGACGCAACGATGCCGGACCTCTCTACGGAAATTTTCGGGCGTAACTATTCTACGCCGCTGATGATGCCGGCCTTCTCGCACCTGAATAAGGCGCTTAAGGGCGATAGAAAGCCGATGAATGAATACTCGGAGGTTGCCAATGAGATGAATGTTCTCAACTGGATTGGCATGGAATCTGACGAGGATTATGCTGATATTGTCTCTTGTGGGGTGCCAACTGTAAGAATCATCAAACCTTTCATGGATCATGATTTGATTCTTGAGCAGATTGCTTTTGCGGAAAGCCACGGAGCAGTGGCTGTCGGTATAGATATTGACCACGTTCCGGGTAAGAATGGACAGTATGATGCACCAGATGGCATGCCCCTTGGCCCGATACTGTTCGAAGACCTGAAGCGCTATGTCAAGGCTGCCCATGTGCCTTTTGTCGCGAAAGGGGTGCTCTCCGTACACGATGCACTGAAATGTCGTGAGGCAGGATGCCGGGCTGTTCTCGTTTCGCATCATCACGGCCGTCTGCCGTATGCCATACCGCCTGTTGCCATTCTTCCCGACATCAAGAAGGCCTTGAAGGGCAGCGGCATGCAGATCTTCTGTGACTGTCACATTGATTCCGGCTATGACGCTTACAAGGCGCTTGCCATGGGTGCAGATGCGGTCGCTCCTGGCCGTTCTATTCTCGCGCCACTGTTAAAAACGGGCAAAGACGGATTGATAGACAAACTTAACAAGATGAACAACGAGCTCAAGGAAATGATGCTTTACACAGGCATTAAAAACACCCGCTTGTTTGACCCGACCGTGTTACACAGAACAAAACTATAATCGCATCATGACATTAGAACAAATTCTGGAGCACCGTAGGGCTGTCAGAAAATACGACCTTGAAAGAGATATCGATTCAGACAAGGTGAAAGAGTGCGTGCGTCTGGCGACACTTGCTCCGACAAGTTCCAACATGCAGCTTTGGGAGGCCTATCACGTTACAGATCCTGCAGTGTTGAAGCAGATGGCCCTAGCTTGCCTCGGTCAGGGCAGTGCGAGCACCTGTAAGCAGATGGTCGTGTTTGTGACGAGACAAGACAAATGGAAGGCGCATGCCAAGGCTGTGCTTGATGCCAACATTGCGGAGGTGATGAAAAATAGTCCGGAAGAGCGTAAGGCGCACCGCACTGCCTTGCAGAAACAATATTATGCCAAGCTTATGCCGCTCGTGTACAAGCGTTGCTTCGGCTTGCTCGGCATCGTAAGAAAGATAGCTGCACAGATCATCGGACTTTCGAGACCTATTACGAGACAAGTGACGGAAGCCGATATGCGAACGGTGGTGCACAAGAGTTGTGCCTTGGCCGTTCAGACTTTTATGCTTGCCATGAGCGAACAAGGTTATGACACTTGTCCGCTTGAGGGATTTGACAGTCTATTGGTCAAGAAGGCTCTCGGGCTGCCTCACGACTGTGGTATCAATATGGTTATCACGTGTGGCATACGAACCAATGGTGGGGTACGCGGGGAACGTTTCCGTCTGCCGTTCGATGAGTTCTATCACAAAATTTAATTATTTTCTTCTGTTTTGTGTCTTAATTAATAAACCTATTTATATGAATCAAAACAAAAACTATGTGTTGCCCCTTGCCATCATTGGGCTGTTCTTTTTCTCCTTAGGCTTTGCTTTAGGAATCAATTCGTATCTCATGCCGGTGTTGAAGAATGCCATGAATATATCCGGTGCTGCGTCGAGTTTGCTTCTTGCCGCAACGTTCATCCCATTCTTGCTCTTGGGCATTCCTGCGACGTGGTGCATTCGCAAGATCGGTTATAAGCGCACGATGGCGCTGTCGTTCCTTATCTTTGCTGTTGCATTCGGATTGTTCATCCTCGCTGCCATGGATCAGTCCTTGGTGTGGTTTCTCATTGCCAGTTTCGTGAGTGGATCGGCCAACGCTGTACTTCAAGCTTCTGTCAATCCTTATATTACGATATTAGGTCCGCTCGATTCTGCTGCCCGCCGTATTTCTTGTATGGGCATCTGTAACAAATTGGCATGGCCTGTGACAACACTTTTCATCACTTTTGTCATCGGTAAAAGTATAGGAGAGACGCAGATGAGTGACCTCTATCTGCCGTTTGCCATCATTATAGCCATTTTCCTTGTCTTAGGTATCATAGCCTTGCTTGCCCCATTACCGGAAGTGAAAGCAGCCGGGGAGGATGACGGAGAATCAGCTGAGAAGTCACCTGTTTGCTCTTATGCGGAGGGAAAGACAAGTATCCTTCAGTTTCCTCATCTTCTTCTGGGCTGTCTCGCGCTCTTCCTCTATGTCGGTGTAGAAACAATCTCCTTAGCCACGGCTACGGGGTATGCTCAGTCATTAGGCCTTGATGGAGATAACTATGGCTTTATTCCTTCTATTGGCATGATTGTTGGTTATATTTGTGGCATTCTCTTCATCCCTAAATATCTTTCTCAGGCTGCTGCGATGCGTATCTGTGCCGTTATCGCTGTCATTGGCAGTGTAGCGGTAGCAGTAGTACTCGATCCGACGATCTCCGTTTATTGCATTTTCCTCATGTCACTTGGTTGTTCGCTGATGTGGCCGGCTCTTTGGCCGCTTGCAATGGCAGACTTAGGTAAGTTTACTAAAGCTGGATCTTCACTTCTCGTTATGGCTATGGCTGGGGGTGCAGTGATGCCTTGGGTACAGGGGCTTATTCAGGACGCTTATTCGTTCCAAACATCTTATTGGGTCTGCGTTCCGTGCTTCCTTTTCATTCTCTATTACGGCTTCGCCGGATATAAAATAAGAACTAAGTAATCACATAGGTTTATGTATAATCACATCGATCTATAAATCACTTAGTCATTAATGAAAAATCCTTGTACTCGTAATAGGGTACAAGGATTTTCTTTTAGCGTGTCCAATTATTTATCATAACGGCACTAATTAAGAGCACTGTAAGAGGGTAGGAGTCCTACAACTTCTTTACTTGATAGAGATCGGTGCGACGGTCCTGAAGGTTTCGGGTGGAACCGTAGGCGTGAAGTTCTGAGAGCTGACTGAGATCGACATCAGAGATAAGGATCATCTCGGTGTTGGGCGTTGCCTCAGCACGGCGGCCGTCGTAAGGGAAGGCAAAGTCGCAAGGTGTGAACACGGCCGACTGTGCATACTGCACATCCATGTTCTGTACGCGTGGCAGGTTACCGACACTTCCCGTAATAGCCACATAGCACTCGTTCTCGATGGCTCGCGCCTGAGCACAGAGACGCACGCGGTTGTAGGCATTCTGCGTGTCGGTCATGAAAGGCACAAAGAGGATCTGCATGCCTTCGTCGGCCATGATGCGTGAGAGTTCGGGAAACTCGACATCGTAGCAGATCAGTACACCGATGCGGCCGCAGTCGGTGTCAAAGGTCTGGATATGGTTGCCTTTTGACAGTCCCCAGTATTTCAATTCATCAGGTGTGACATGTATCTTCTCATACATGTCAACCATACCGTTGCGGCGGCAGAGGAATCCGACATTGTAAAGGCCTCCGTCCTGTTTGATGTAAGGCATGGAGCCCGTGATGATATTGATGTTATAGGTGATGGCAAGCTCGCGGAAGCGGTCGCGGATCTTCTCCGTATACTGTGCGAGCGAGCGGATGGCCTGCGCCTCTCCCATCTTGTTGAACGGAGCCATGAGCGGCGCGTTGAAGTATTCTGGGAAGACCACAAAGTCGGCCTTGTAGCTCGACACAGAGTCGACGAAGAACTCAGCCTGCTCCACAAGGTCATCAATGTTCTTATACGATCGCATCTGCCACTGCACGAGACCGATACGCACGGTCGGCCGGCGCTCCACCTTTTTCTGCGTCTGTGGCGGCTGATAATAGATGTTGTCCCATTGCAACAGACAGGCATAATGGCACGACTCCTCATCGTTCGGGAGATAGTTGCGCATGACGCGGCGCACGTGGAAGTCGTTGTGCAGCTGGAAGTTGAGCACCGGATCATAGATCTCTCTCGCCCGTACCTTTTCTATATACTCCTTCGGCCGCATCTTGTCGGCGTACTTATGATAATTAGGAATGCGTCCGCCGAACATGATAGCCTTGAGGTTCAGCTTCTCGCAGAGTTCCTTACGGTATTCGTACATACGTCTGCCGAGGCGGAGGCCGCGGTAGTCGGGATGGATGAACACTTCGATGCCGTAGAGAATGTTACCTTTGGGATCATGGGTGTCGAATGTCTCGTTGCCGGTCACCTGCTCATAGGTGTGGTCGTTCTTCACCATGTCATAGTTGACGATGATGCTCAGTGCACAGCCCACGATCTTATCGTCAGCGATGCATACCACCTGACCTTCTGGAAAGATATTTATGAGTTTCTGGATCTGTTCATGTGTCCAGAAAACATCGTGATCGGCGTAGATACGATGGAAAGAGCCTGCAAGCTGGTCGTAATCTGACATCCGTAGATTGCGAAGCTCTATCTTGTTGATTGTTCGTTTGTTGTCCATAAAAAACTGATTACCGAATTTTGCGGCAAAGTTAGTGTAATTGATTGACAAAGCAACAATAAATCATAAAAAAAAGTAAAAAGAAGTGGGCAATGATTGTTTGTATCTATTATTTACTTATTTTTGCCGTGATATATAACAGATACATACAATTTAATAACGAATATTTTAATCGCGTAAATTATGAAATCAAAGAAGATTATTCTTTCAAGCGTGTTAGGGCTTTTTGTAGCCTTCGGTATGATGAGTTGCCATAATGGTAAAGCAGACAAAATGCAGGCTACCATCGACTCTCTTTCTACTTCTGATAGTCTCCATCAGGAAGATATCAGGCAGATGGCCGATTTCGTGAATGTTATGTCTGTAGGCCTTGACAGCATCTCGGCTCAGGAGGGTCTCATCAAGCAGATGGGAAGTCGTGAGGGTCAGATGGACAAGACGCAGATGCGCGCTCAACTTCAGAGCCTGGCAGAACTGCTTCGCAAACAGCGCGCCCGGATCAACCAGCTTGAAGCTGAGGTTGCCGGGAACAACTCTGCCTACGGTCAGCGTATCAAGAAACTCATTGCATATTACAAGTCGCAGCTCGACGAAAAGGACAAGCAGATTGCAGATTTGCAGCAACAGCTCAACGACAAGAACGTGAGCATCGCCAAGCTGAACGAGAGTGTTAACAACCTTACTACAAGCAACACGCAGCTGCAGAGCACTGTGGCCAGCCAGAGCAAGTCTATTGACCAGCAGAAGACGACTATCGCTCAGCAAGATGAGTCGTTGCATACGGCGTTCGTAGCAATAGGTTCTTCCAAAGAGCTTAAAGCTAAGGGCATTATCAAGGGTGGATTCCTTGCCAAGAAGAAGGTTGATGTCTCGAGCCTACAGCCAGGCAGTTTTTCTAAGATCGATATCCGCAACTACAATGACATCCGGCTCAATTCTTCCAACCCGAAGATCATGACACAGATGCCATCCGACTCCTACTCCATCGAGAAAAATGCCAACGGCACCTCTACCCTACACATCAAGGATGTGGCTACCTTCTGGAGCGTCAGCAAGTATTTAGTTGTTAAGCTTTAGCGATTACGCTTAAATCTATTCACGGTTCTTATTATAGCCGTCCATAGATTTAACTTTAATCGACTTGTGATTTGCACCAAATTGCTTTCTATTTGGTGCAAATCTTTCTATGGAGAAGCATAATGAGGTTCTTATAGAAACTTAATTTTCAGGATAAACGAACTATCTCCTATTTATATATGAATAAACGAAAGAACAAACTCTCAACATTCTTGGGTCTTTTGATCTGTATTCTCATGGTAGCTGCGGCTTCTTTCCGTCGTGATGGTAAACTGCTTGGACACGAGCTCGGGAAAGATTCTACGGAGACAATGACTGCTCAGAATGATACTTTGCGCAAACTTGCAGATGGTACGTTCGTAATCAATACTACGTCCCTTGGAAAAGATATTTCTGGTTATGGAGGTAATGTGCCTTTGGAGATTTATATCAAGGATGGTGTAATCAAGCAGGTCGAGGCTTTGCCAAACCACGAGACTGCTGAATTTTTTGGGATGGCTAAAGCATTGTTGAAACGCTGGAATGGCAAGACTGTGGAAGAAGCTTTGTCGATGAAGGTCGACGGTGTATCTGGTGCGACATTTTCTTCCCGTGGTATTTTAGGCAATATGCGAGTCGGTTTGCAATATGCGGCGAAGAAGACAGAGAAGCGGAGCATCTTTGCTGATTTCGATCTCAGTGCAAAGAACATCTGTGGACTCATTGTCGCCCTCATGGCAGCTATCTTTCCGTTGTTTGTCAAGAATCGTCGTTATCGTCTCTGCCAGCAGATTCTCAACATCGTTGTGCTTGGCTTCTGGTGTGGCACTTTCATGTCGTGGTCGGCTATCTTAGGCTACATGTCCAATGGTATGAATGTGGTCGCTTTGCTCCTCCCTACCCTGCTGCTTATTGTGGCCTTCATATATCCGCTTTTCGGAAAGAAAAACTATTATTGCACGAACGTATGTCCTTATGGATGCGTACAAGAACTGATCGGCAAAAACGTCAAGTATAATATAAAGATTAGTTCGGTGACAAACAAACGCCTCAACACTTTCCGTAAGGTGCTCTTTGCCGTTCTTATGCTCTGCTTGTGGACGGGGGTGTGGTCCGACTGGGTTGACTATGAGCCTTTCTCTGCTTTCATTTTCCAGTCAGCTTCCTGGGTGGTCATCACGATCGCCGTGGCCTTTGCCTTGCTTTCCGCCATTGTCATGCGTCCCTATTGCCGCTTTGTCTGTCCGATGGGGTCGCTTTTCAAGTTGGAGGGATAAAAAGAACAGTGACCGGTCTTGGGCCGGTCACTGTTTCAAAAATTTTAATCAGGACGTATCTTTCTGCTGTTTGCTATATTCTGTAGTGCTTTGTAGCGCGATCCATCTCGCGCCGGTCTTCTTTTTCTTTCAGCGTCTGGCGCTTATCGTATTCCTTCTTACCGCGTGCGAGGGCGATGTCCATCTTCGCCCGACCCTTATCGTCGATAAAGACCAGAGTGGGAACGATGGTCAGTCCGGGTGTCTTCGTGTCTTCTGCAAGGTGGCGAATCTCCCGTTTGTTGAGCAGGAGCTTGCGGTCACGACGTGAGGGCACGTTGGCGCGTGAGCCGTAGAAATAAGGAGAGATATTCATGCCTTTGACCCAGATCTCTCCATTGTTGATATAGCAGAACGAGTCGACGAGTGAGGCTTTGCCCATGCGTATCGACTTGATCTCTGTCCCCGTCAGCACGATGCCGGCGGTGTAAGTATCGATGAAATTATAAAGAAACGATGCTTTCTTGTTGCGTATCTGTACCGGACTCTTCCGGCGCAATTCTTGTTCAGTCTTGTTCATAAGTCTATTTTTCTATCTCGCAGAAGTCCTCCAGGTGATCGTCCACGTAGTGGGCTACATCGGATGTAAACTCTTCTTCGTGCTCCACGAACGCGTCATCATAGTCGTCAAACTCGGGGAACTGTTCATAGAGAGCGTCAAACTCCTCTTGCGTGCAGTCTTTTTCGATCCGTTCATGGTATTTGCCGTAGAGCCGATGGGTCTCACTGATCATCTTGTAGAGATCATGCAAGCCCCAGTTGCGCACGGCTTTGGCAAACGGATTGAGATAGATAAAGGGTCCGTAGCCGTTGTGGATGAGTTCCACGAATCCCCCGTCCATCACTGCATCGCGCAAGATGATATAGGCAAGGAGCGTTATCTGGTCGCTGTTGAGTTTCGCCATCGTCTCTGCTGTCAGCGCTCCACCGATAGCCTCATAGATGCTGTCGGTGATGGCCTGCAGAAACTCGTCCATGCCTTTCTCTGCTGCTTCTTGTAAGGTGGTGTGCTTAATGGTTATCATATTTTTTAATCAATCTTCATCGGCACATCCTTAAGATTCTTCTGAATCTCAGCGTCTGTCACACGATAGTTGGACAGGTCTCCATCGATGTAGCTCATATAAGACGGCATATCGATGAGGCCGTGCCCGGAGAGGTTGAAGAGGATGACGGGCGTCTTGCCTTCCTCGTTGGCTTTCTGTGCCTCCCGGATCGTAGCAGCGATGGCGTGGCAACTTTCGGGGGCTGGGACGATACCTTCTGTCCGTGCAAAGAGCATGCCGGCCTGGAAGCTCTCCAGCTGCGGGATGTCGATGCCATGCATGTAGCCGTCTTTGACCAACCGCGAGATGATCATGCCGGCACCATGGTACCGAAGACCACCGGCATGGATGTTAGCCGGCTTGAAGTCGTGCCCGAGCGTGTACATCGGCAGCAAGGGCGTGTAGCCGGCTTCATCGCCGTAGTCGTATTCAAACTTACCGCGCGTGAGTTTCGGACAACTCTCCGGCTCTGCTGCTATAAACTCCGTGTCTTTGTGGGAGCCGTCGAAGACATGACGCATGAAGGGAAAGGCAATGCCGCCAAAGTTGCTGCCGCCCCCGAAGCATGCGATGACCTTATCGGGATATTCACCTGCCATCTCCATCTGCTTCTCTGCCTCCAGGCCGATGATTGTCTGATGGAGCGCCACGTGGTTGAGCACGGATCCGAGGGTGTACTTGCAGCCCGGTGTCGTGGTAGCCAGTTCGATAGCCTCAGAGATTGCCGTACCTAACGAGCCGGGATGGTTCGGGTCGCGCGTGATGATATCCTTGCCGGCGCGTGTCGACATCGAGGGAGAGCCCTGCACCGTAGCGCCGAAAGTGCGCATGAGGTACGAACGATAAGGCTTCTGTTGCATCGTGATCTTCACCTGATAGACGGCAGCCTCCAGTCCATAAAGTTTGGCGGCATAGGATAAGGCACACCCCCACTGACCGGCACCGGTCTCTGTCGTGACATTCGTGTCACCCTCTTTCTTACAGTAGTAACACTGTGGTAGTGCAGAGTTGATCTTGTGGGAGCCGAGCGGATTCGTGCTCTCGTTCTTGAAGTAGATGTGGGCACGCGTACCGAGCGACTGTTCGAAAGCGTAGGCGCGTACGAGCGGCGTGGCGCGATAATAAGCATATTTCTCCTGAACCTCCTCTGGAATATCGATCCAAGGGTGTGTCTGGTCGAGCTCCTGCTTTGAGCATTCGAGGTTGAAGATATGGGCCAGATCCTCTGCTTTCATAGGCTCATGCGTCTTGGGATTCAAGGGAGGCAGAGGTTTGTTGGGCATCTCGGCTTGTATGTTGTACCACTGTGTGGGTAAGTCTTGTTCTGACAGTAGAAATTTCTTTTGATGCTTCATAATCGGAGTATTTAATTGATTACTATTGCAAAGATAAGGTTTTTCAAAATAATAGGAGAAGAAATAGGAAGAAAATTATCGAGTTTCAGTTTTCTATCGAGATTCTCCTCCTCTGTTTGCTTAGATGGATATCAATCCCGTTTTCGTGAACAGATAAACCAGAATGGCCAAGGCGATGATGGCCACTATGCTCTTGATGAGACAGGTTGCCACCTTCTTGATGATGAAGATGGCAACGATGATGACGAGAAGCGCGAGGATGTAGTCGGTCATGGAAGTGGAGTGTGAAAATGAAGTGTAAAAAGTGAAGCGTTACGAATGCCGGGCGAAGAGCGAAGAGAACGAGCGTGGGATCTCGGTTTCAAACTCCATGGGCTTGTGGGTCACGGGATGGTAGAAGCAGAGACGGAAAGCGTGGAGGCAGAGACGGCCGATGGGATCGTCGCCATTGCCATACTTGACATCGCCACACACAGGATGGCCTAAGTCGGCAGCATGGACGCGGATCTGATTCTTACGTCCGGTCTCCAACTTAAATTCAACCAGAGAGTGAGCATCTGTGTGTGCAAGGACATGATAATGGGTGATGGCATACTTGCCTCCGTTGTCGTAGGGCGAACTGTAGGTGAAGTACGCGCGGTTGTCCTTGAGCCAGTTCTCTACCGTTCCCTCATCCTGTTCCATGACTCCCGAGAGCACGGCTACGTAGCGACGGTCGAAGACGATGTTATGCCAGTCGGACTCGAAGCGCAGTTCCGTCTCCTTGTCTTTGGCATAGACCATCAGTCCGCTCGTGTCACGGTCGAGGCGGTGGACTATATGAGCCGTACAGTGCTGGCGTGTCTGTCGGAGATAGTCGTCGAGTACGGTCTTGACGTTGAGCGTGCTGTGGCCCGCCGCCATCGAGAGGATGCCCGGCTTCTTATCCACGATGAGGAGATAACGGTCTTCGTAAACGATATGAACATAGCGGTTCTTGAACTCCACGTTCTGTTTCGTCTTGCTGACGGAGATCTTCATCCCAGGCTGCAAGGGATAATCGAACTGAGTGATGATCTTGTTGTTGACCTTGATGCCATGCCCTGAGAGCGTCGCCTTCACCTTGGAGCGACTCTCTTGGAGATGAGACAGCAGCCAGTCGAGGAGCCTGGCTGGCTCCTCAACGGTGTAATTGTCGAAACGCTGCTGGGCCTTCTGACCGACATGATTATTTGTTTTTTTGTTTTGCATTATTCTTTTCTTTGCCAGATAGAGGTGATCTTGCGATGGATGGCGATAATGTTACAGATGCTCACCAAGAGGAACAGACAGATGCCTAAGATGAGTGCCGGCAGCATCGTCCCACCGTCAAGGTTCGGGAAAAGCGTGGAGATGACACCCATATAGTAGGCTCGGATGAAGACGATGGCGATGAGTGCGATGATGAGCACTCCTAAATTCAGGAAGATAGTCAGCAACTGATAAGGTTTCGCCACCTGTTGTGGACTGTAGCCGATGAGCAGCAGGTTCTCCAGCTTCGACGAGTTCTTCTGCACGAGCAGATAGATGCTGAGCATGAGGATATAGAAACTCAGGATGGAGATGACGAGCCCCACGACCATGACCATGGTGACCATGAGGCGCAGGAAATAGGTCGTCTTTTCCGTGTTTAGCTTGTCGTCCTCTACCTCGTAACCGTGGCGGTCAAAGTATTTTGTCATCTGCTCCGTCTTACTGTTGTCGGGGTCAAGGATCAGCCGTGAGGGATCGGGGTGCTTGTCGGGTGCGAACGTCTGGTTGGACCAATCCATGAACGCCTGTGGCACGAGGATACTGCTCACACGTGATGAGAAACCGATGACGCAGCCCTTGAATGAATCACTTTTGTTGTTGCCCTGGACGAAGATGTCGAAATCGATCATACCCACAAGGCCGTCACTGATCTTCGGCAGTGAGCGGTTCTGTGCGAAGCCGAAGTTGTACATGGCGATGTAGCTACGGGGTAAGATGATCGGCACCACATGGTCGCCAGGTTTGTAGCTCCAGGTGCCTTTCGGTGCATCGACAAAGGCATCGGGGATACTCTCTAAGAAGATCTCAGAGTTGAGAATGTTCGTACCGCTGATGCCCATGCGGGCTGTCACCGTGTATTGGTTGGATGTGAAGGCTCCCGTCTTCAGCGAGAAATGAGCGTTGTTGAGGTCGCTGATGTCTTCTTTTGTGAAGGCATTGGAACGTCCCGACAAGGTGCTTCCCGTCCCAATCTTTTTCTCAACGATGATATAGTTGGACTTCATGAAGGAGTCCTCACTCGTAAAGACCGGAGAGACATCCTTGTAGAACTGATAGCCCAACAAGACGATCAGCATGCCAAAGAGATTGGCGAAGGCAAACCCCACAAACTGGGGAATGCTGATATGTTGACGTAAGAGTTTCCAAACGAGATTCATAGCTTCACCGTCCTTTCATAGTTTAAGTTCATGTGTTTGCCGATGCTCGTGACAATGACACCGGCTCCCTGGCTCTTGGCCTCGTCCATCATAATCTTTCCCATGATGGCGGCGTTGCGGTCGTCGAGGTGTGAGATCGGCTCATCGGCGAGGATGAAATCGAACGGCTGTACGAGCGCACGGATCATGGCCACACGCTGCTGTTGTCCGAACGACATGCGGCCGATGAGCGAATTGGTCTTATCACCAATACCGAGCATGTCAAACCACTCAAGGATTTGTTTCTCCGACTTGAAGCCGGTGAGCTTGTTCTTGATCTGAATGTTCTCCATGGCTGTCAGTTCCGGGAAGAGGCGAAGCTCCTGGAAGAGATGGCTGATATGGTTGCGGCGCATCTCCACCCACTGGGAGACACTGTACGTCTTGGTATCGTTGTCGTCGAAGAAGACGTGGCCCGTGTAATCGTGGCGATAGCCTACGACATAACTGCAGAAGGTGCTCTTGCCCTTGCCGGAGTCTGCCTCGACAAGGTAGAGATGTCCTTTCTCAAAAGAGATGTCGTTGGCCCAAATGTCAGAGACAAGATCCCTGCGCTCTGAGAAAACGCTTGGTACGACTTTTTGGAAAGTTATCTTATTCATTTGTGTGTATATATAATCTTTATTCTGTTCATGAACTTCCTTCCCGGTCATTTGTCAACCTATTTCTCATCCATGGTGTAGACAATGGTGTTGACTTTGCCGAACAGTGGCTTGAGAAGTGAAGTCACGGCAGCTGCCTTCCCTGTTCCCAACGCCTGGAAATTGACAATCATCGCGAACTTCTTTCCGGTGATAAGATGCTGCAAATCAGTAGAGATAGGCTTCTTCGACGATGTGATGCTCTGCTTGGCTTCTTCCGGAGATCCGCCGCTCATATACTGCATGTCGGGAGTGACTCCAAAATAATAGGTCGTTCCACTTCCTGTATAATAGTAGCAGTTCTTACCCCAGTCTCCGATATGTCCGCCGGAGGGCACACTCTGCTTCCAATAGTCTACATCGGCCAGCCAGGGCGCTCCGGCCAGCTTCGCCGCCATCATGAGGTGGAAGTTGTCTTTGCCTAAGGACGAGGAGACGAGCGTGAGGTCACCGTTCACACTCTTCAAGATGTTATCCATATCGATGGCAGCGTTGATCCCTGCCAGCATAGCTGTGATGGCACGATTTTGAATCATCAGTTGATGGAACTGTTTGCCGTCTACGTTGAGGAAGAGTCCTAACACATCGTTCTGCGACATGGCTTTAAGATAGGTTCCTTTGATGGGCCGGTAAACCTTCGAGGCTTTTTCTATAGCCGAATTGATACCTTTCTTATATGAGAACGTTTTGCCGTGCATGAGCAGTCGTCCGTTCTTGACCTCCATGGCCGCTGCGAGCATGACGTCAGCCGGGTCAGCATCTTTCGGGGCTCCGATAGTGAAGGGAGCGACAAACTGTTCAGGTAGCGCCTTGGTCTGTGAGACCAGTGCCATGGGTGCCTCGATGGAGTCGGCAGTGGCGTACATTGGGGAAGCCTTAATGCCATCGTCCTCATCTGAGCCCAGATAACGCGCCATCAGCGTCATCATGTCGTCTTGAGCTGCGGGTATCACGGGCCCCATCATGAGAGTCGCCTCGTCGGAGAAGCCAATAACCCAGTTGGAAGGAAGGGCTGCAAACTGACAATCGTGACGTTTGGTCAGGCTGAGGCCAGCTTGTTTTAAGGTCTTCTCTAACTTACTGTCGCTGCTCACCTTGGCGCAGATTCCAAAATTGCCTTGTCCGTCCTCGAAGAAATAGACATCTTTTGATAGGTCGAGTCCCGTCTCATCGACATTGTTCACGTGTAGCAGCGACTTGAGAATGAGCGGACTCTTCGTGCCACTGAGTTTGGTGGTATTCAACCTTATCAGCATCTGGCTCTCCGAGGGAATGGCATTGAGGTAGTCATTTCCGGAGCACGATGCCGTCAATGCGATCAACGCGCACAGACAAAAGGATAAAAATAGAGATGTGGGTATCCTTAAATGGCATTTCATCATATTTAATAATTTGTGTATTTCAGATTCTTTTCGTGAGTTGTGCCATTGTCACAGCCATCAGCCCTGCTGTCTCCGTTCGCAGACGACTGTTGCCGAGCGTGATGGGTTTGAAGCCATGAGCGAGGGCGTGCTCTACTTCATCTGTCGCAAAGTCGCCTTCCGGCCCGACCATCACACACACGGTCGCTTCTTTGGGCAGGGTGAGCAACTGGTCGTAGAGGTCGATACGTTCCTGATCGTTGTAACAGTGCGCAATGAACTTATAATCGGCTTGGCAAGATTCAACGAAGTCGTTGAACGGCATTAGCTCGTCTACGATGGGCTTGAAGGCTTTACGACTCTGTTTCAGGGCAGCTATTACGATCTTTTCGATGCGATCCGTTCGAATTACGTGGCGTTCAGAGAACTTACAATCGACGAAACTCACGCGGTCGAAGCCTATCTCGGTAGCTTTCTCTACCATCCATTCGATGCGCTCCATCATCTTTGTGGGAGCGATGGCAAGATGGATATTCCCAGACCATGTCTTCTGTTGTGGCAATGTCTCTGAAAGGTGATAGAAACATCGTTTCTTGGAAGTCATGCCAACCTCAGCCTTGTAGAAGTGACCTACTCCATCCATCAGATAGATGTCGTCTCCTTCTGTGAGCCGCAACACGCGGATAGCATGCTGTGCTTCTTGCTCGGGGAGTTCACTGCTGGTTGCAGCATTAGGGACATAAAAATATCGTTCTTCTTTCATCGGTTCAGTTACTACTGTCTTTCGTAGTGTTGTTGTCTGAGGATGCTGTGTTTCTCCTGTTTAGTTCGTCTCTCAGTTGAGATGCCAGCTCATAGTTCTCCGCTGTAATAGCCTTCTCCATAGCTTTACGGAGCATAGAACTTGACAGGGTGTTGACAGGCAAGGATACCCCTTTGGCTTTCATGTCGTAGACCGAACTTTGTTCTAGGAACAGTCTTTCGTCCATGAATAGCGGTATCTTATCCTTGCTTATATAGTTTAGCAACACGGCCTGTGCTCCCTCGAGCGGCACCTGTTCCAGTGAGTCGGTGTTGCTTAGTACGGCCGAATAATGACCGTTGTCCACACTGATGATGACGAGTTCCAACGACAGGTCTGTCTGCCATTTGATCACATTGAAGAGAACGTCTGACAGTTCCGCATGGTGCTTGGACTTGTTCATGCGCAACCTAAACTCTTCGTACATTCTGCTGCTGCAGGGTATGGCAATTTGGCGCTCCTGAAACGAGTCGGTAAGGATGAGCAATCCTTCCTTCTCCTCTCCGACGACCTCGGTGGCTTGTTGTAAAAATAACTTTATTCTTGTCATTAAAGATTTGTCTTTATTGTTTCTTGGCCGGTCTGAAAACCAGCGCAAAAGCAATGCCTACAGCGAGGGCAAAGCCTGCAAAGATGAACCAGCAAGCCTGCCAGTTGCCCATGAGATAAGATGATCCTCCACGGTCTGTCCATTCACAGAAATGGTTGACGATGGCTCCGGCAGACAATGTGCCTACAGTGGCACCGATGCCATTCGTCATTAGCATGAACAATCCTTGCGCTGACGCTTTCACGGAGGTGTCACACTCCTTGTCTACAAAGATACCTCCCGACACATTGAAGAAGTCGAAGGCTACCCCATAGACGATGCAGGAAAGGATGAAGAACAAGACACCCGGCATGGTGGGGTTTCCTACGCCAAAGAAGCCGAAGCGAAGCACCCAGGCGAACATGGCGATGAGCATCACTGCTTTGATGCCGTAGCGCTTGAGAAAGAACGGGATGAGAAGAATGCAGAACGCTTCGCTGACCTGTGAGATAGATGTCAGCAAGGTGGCATTGCTTGCCGCAAAAGATGAGGCAATGACGGGGTCACTGCTGCCTTGAAAACTGGAGATGAAGGGACCGGCAAAACTGTTCGTCACTTGCAGGGACATACCTAAGAGGGCTGAGAAGATGAAGAACAAAGCCATGCGTCGATCTTTGAAAAGTTTGAAAGCATCCAGTCCGAAGAGCTCCATGAGGGTCTTTTTCTGAGCATGGACATCTCTTTCAATACGGCACTGAGGAAGCGTGAAGACATAGAAGAACATGATAAGGCTCAAGAGGCCTGATACAAGAAACTGATTGTAAGTGTACTGGAACTTGTGTGCGTTTTGTGCGAGCGTCATAGAGAACGACCCGTTGTCCCATACCGCACAGTTGACGAACCACATGACAATGATAAATCCCACGGTACCACACGAACGAATCGGTGGAAAGTCGGTGACCGTATCGCCCCCATTGTTCTTCAGCACCGTGAACGCTGTCGTGTTGGTCAACGCCAGTGTGGGCATATAAAAGGCGACACTCAGCGTATAGAGGGCTATGAATAGCGATTTGTTGGCTATCTCATTTCCAAAGCCGGCAGACATGCCCATAACCCATAAAACAAGCATGAAACCACCCGCGAGAAGATGACAGATGCCCAAGAGCTTTTGGGGCTGAATCCACTTATCGGCCACGATACCGATGAGGGTCGGCATGAAGATGGACACAATGCCCTGAATGGCATAGAACCATGATATCTGAGCACCTAAGCCTGCTACGCCTAAATAGTTGCCCATACATGTGAGATAAGCACCCCAGACGCCAAACTCAAGGAACGTCAACACCGATAAACGAATTTTCAAGTTCATAACAGTACCAGTTTCAATTATTTTCTATCTGTTCTATATATTTTCGTTATAGCCATATTGCTAACGACATGCAAAAATACGCATAATAATTGAGATACGGCGAAGAAAAAGAACAAAGTTTATTGTATTTTTTGTGTTAAAAATTTGGTAAGTAGCGCAAAAACTTCTATTTTTGCAACTGGAAACACAAAATAACAACATTAATATCGTTTGCCTATCGAATAGACTTCTACTTCATTAAAACATAGACATCAATGAAGGATTCAATGAAAGCTCTTGCTGCTTTGACAGATGAAGAGTTGGCGGTGCGTTATATGAATGGTGATAACGATGCGTTTGATCTCATCTTGAAGCACAATCAGTCGAAACTCTTCACATACATATTTTATATTGTCCGCGATGAAGAGAAGGCAAACGACTTTTTTCAGGACACATTCATCAAGATTATCACCAAGTTGCAGTGTGGAATGTATTCTCCATCAGGCAAGTTCTTGGCATGGTGTATGCGTATCGCCCACAATGTCATCATGGATCAGTATCGTAATGAGCGTAACTTCATGATTGTAGAGCCTACGGAGGACAATGATCTTTCCAATCTCAAGACCAAAAACGTTCAGGATACGAATAAGGAGATAGAGTTTGCCAACACCCAGGTATTGGAAGACGTGAAGAAGATGATGAACAATCTTCCGACCACTCAGCGTGATGTTGTCTACATGCGCTTCTTCCAACAGATGTCGTTCAAGGAGATAGCTGATACGACCGGGGTTAGCATCAATACGGCGTTAGGCAGAATGAGATATGCCGTGCTTAACATGCGCAAAATGGCACGTAAACACGGCATACACTTGGATCTTGTGTAGAAGTACAGAAGTCATTTCTTAGAAGTCCGGACTTCTGAACTTCCGGACTTCTGAACTTCTGAACTTCTGAACTTCCGGACTTAGTTTTCCTCGATATATTTGGCGATCCACTCACCCACCTCTTTGGTGCCGTAGTGCTTGCCACCTTCCACCTGGATCTCAGGTGTACGGACATTGTTTTCAAGGCTTGCATCGCATGCTTTGCGGATGGCTGCACCCTCTTCTTTCAAGCCGAAGTGCTCAAGGAGCATCGCTGCGGAGAGAATCTCAGCAAGCGGGTTGGCGATGTTCTTGCCTGCTGCCTGCGGCCATGAGCCATGGACAGGTTCGAAGAGTGGAGTGTGCTCACCTAAAGAAGCAGAAGGCTGCAGACCCATAGAACCCGTTATGGCTGAGGTCTCATCGGTGAGAATGTCGCCGAAGGTGTTCTCAGTGACTATGACATCGAAGTAACGGGGCTCTGTGAGCACGCGCATGGATGCGTTGTCGATGAACATATAGTCGACCGTCACTTCTGGGTACTTAGGCTCCATCTCTTTGGCGATCTGTCTCCACAGACGAGAGCTTGCAAGGACATTGGCCTTATCAACAACGGTCAGGTGTTTATGGCGGTGCATGGCAAAGTCGAAAGCGACCTTCAGAATGCGCTCAATCTCAGGACGATAATAGATATCTGTATCGTATGCTTTCTCATTGTCCTGGTATTTCTCACCGAAATACATGCCACCTGTCAGCTCACGGATAACCACGAAGTCAGCACCTTTGATCAGTTCCTCTTTCAGTGGGCTTTTGTGAAGGAGGCAATCGAAGGTAGCTACCGGGCGGACATTGGCGAAGAGGCCGAGCTTCTTACGCATGGCGAGCAGACCTGTCTCAGGACGAACCTTCAGTGTGGGGTTGTTGTCAAAACGAGGATCTCCAACAGCAGCGAAGAGCACGGCATCAGCATCCATACACGTCTTGAAGGTCTCATCGGGGAACGGGTCGCCACAAGCATCGATGGCGTGGGCGCCGCAGATCGCCTCCTTATAAGTGAAGTTGTGACCGAACTTCTTTGCGATCACATTCAGTACGTTGATAGCCTCTGGCATGATCTCCGGGCCAATACCATCACCCGGCAGTACAGCAATTTTTAAGTTCATAATGATATATGATAAATGTTGTATGTTATTAATTACTTATTAAGCGGCGCACTTAATTCTTCCTCTACCATGTTCAGCATCTTGATGGTAGCCTGGATAGCGGCTTCTGTCTGGTCGGCATCAAGGCCCCGCGTACGCCACTGCTTGTCTCCATCGTTCCATGTGATGACCGTCTGAACAAGGGCATCCGTACGGCCGCCTGGCGGGATGGTGACGGCATAGTTCTGCAAGAGCGGGAACGTGCGGTTGAGCTTTTCCTTGTAGATCTTGCGGAGTGCTTTCACGAAGGCATCATACTGACCGTCACCGGTAGAGTCGGCCTCGTAATCTTTCCCGTCGATGCTCACCTTCAGACTTGCTATGGGTTTCAGGCCATAACTCGTTGACACCATGTAGCTGACGAGTTTCACTTTCTGCTCAGGCGTAGAGTGCTTGAGCACATCGCTGACGATATAAGGCAAGTCGTCCTGCGTGACGAGCTGCTTACGGTCGCCGAGTTCTGTGATACGCTGGGTGACGGCCTTTGTCTGCTCCTTGGTCAGCTCGAGACCTAAGTCCTCAAGGTTACGGATGATGTTGGCCTTACCTGAGTTCTTGCCAAGCGCGAACTCGCGGTGCCGGCCGAAGCGCTCGGGCACCAGCGCGTTGCTGTAAAGATGCGCTTTGTTGTCGCCGTCAGCATGAACGCCGGCGACCTGTGTGAAGACGTTCTCACCGATGACAGGCGTATTGGGAGAATAGCCAATGCCACTGTATCCTGCAACAATGTTACTGATCTCCATCAGTGTCGACTCATCGATATGTTCCTTGACATGCATCTGGTCTTTCAGCATCACATGGATACTGCTCAGCGGCGCATTGCCACAACGCTCTCCTAAGCCATTGACGGTGACATGTATGCCTGAGGCTCCTGCCTGTACTGCCATAAAGGAGTTGCCTACTGCCATATCGTAATCGTTATGGGCATGGAACTCAAACTTCGCTCCGGGATAACGGTCGGTCATGGCTTTCATGTACTCATACGAGTTGAGGGGATTGAGAATGCCGAGCGTATCAGGCAACAGATACCTCAAGATGCCTTCGTCTTTCAACGCATCCATCATCTTCCACACATAGTCGCGGCTGTCGCGCATTCCTTGTGACCAATCCTCGAGATAGAGGTTCACATCCATGCCTTTTGAATGGGCATAAGCGATCACATCTTTTATGTCAGCGATATGCTCCTCCGGCGTTTTCTTCAACTGGTACTGGCAGTGGCGGAGGGATCCTTTGGCCAACAGGTTGATGGTCTTACAACCACACTCTGTGATCCAGTCGACGGATTTTGTTCCATCAACAAATCCCAAGACCTCTACCCTGTTGAGCATATCATGCTGACGGGCATAGTTGCATATCATTCTGACTGCATCCTTCTCGCCTTCTGACACTCTTGCCGAGGCTACTTCTATGCGGTCTACGCCGACCTCGGAGAGCAGGTAACGGGCTATCATAAGCTTCTCATGAGGGAGGAAGCTTACGCCGTTGGTCTGCTCACCGTCGCGTAGCGTGCAGTCCATGATTTCTACTTCACGAACTTCTTCTGTCATGCTTTTTTATGTGTTTTCTCCCATGCCTCCACCTTATCACGGTTTTGCACGAGGAAGTCGACATCGTCGAGTCCATTCTCCAGACAATGTTTCTTATAACCATTTATCTCGAAATGCTCACTGTGTCCGGTGGCAAGGTTCGTGACGGTCTGGTTGGGCAGATCAACACGCACCTCTGTCTTGTGGTCTTTGTTGATACTGTCGAAGAGTTCTTTGAGGAAAGTTTCAGAGACGACGACAGGCAGCACAAAGTTGTTGAGCTCATTGTTCTTGTGGATATCCGCAAAGAACGAACTGATGACCACCCGGAAGCCGTAGCCTGCGATGGCCCATGCCGCATGTTCACGAGAGGAGCCGGAACCGAAGTTCTTGCCTGCCACAAGGATGACGGCATCCTTAAAGTCGGGATTGTTGAGCACGAAGTCCTTCTTCTCTGAGCCATCGGCATTGAAGCGCCAGTCGTGGAAGAGGTAAGGTCCGAAACCGTCTTTCTGAGTCAGTTTCAGATAGCGTGCGGGGATGGACACAGGTGGATGTTATGATATTAAATTTCTGCTTCATGATTAAAGAGTTCTGGGATCAGTGATTTTACCTGTTATTGCAGCGGCAGCAGCCACGAGCGGGCTGGCGAGGATCGTACGGCTGCCGGGCCCCTGACGGCCTTCGAAGTTGCGGTTGCTCGTAGAGACACTGTATTTACCCGCCGGCACTTTGTCATCGTTCATGGCCAGACAAGCGGAGCACCCCGGCTGCCGGATGGCAAAGCCAGCCTCTTTCAGCACTTTGTCAAGTCCTTCTTCCTTAATCTGTTTGGCTACGAGGTGAGAGCCGGGAACAAGCCAGGCGACGACATTCTCAGCCTTATGATGGCCTTTGACGATGTTGGCGAACGCGCGGAAATCTTCGATGCGACCATTGGTGCAGGCACCGAGGAACACATAGTCGACAGGATGGCCGAGCAGTTTCTCACCCGGTGTGAAGCCCATGTATTTGAGGCTCTTCTCAAATCCGGCACGCTCAGCCTCCGGAATCTCGTCGAGTGTGGGGATCGTACCATTGATGCCGATACCCATGCCCGGGTTTGTTCCGTAGGTGATGCGTGGCTCGATATCCTCAGCATTGAAGGTGAGTTCTTTGTCAAAGACGGCATCGTCCCCACTCTTCAGTGTCTTCCAGTAAGCCACCGCCTTGTCCCAGTCGGCACCTTTGGGTGCATACTCGCGGCCTTTCAGATATTCGAATGTCGTCTCATCCGGAGCCACGAAACCACCACGTGCACCCATCTCGATAGAGAGGTTGCAGAGGGTGAGGCGACCGTCCATCGACATGTCCCGAACCACGTCTCCGGCGTATTCCACGAAGTAACCTGTTGCACCCGAAGTAGTGAGCTGACTCATCAGATAGAGCGCCACATCCTTTGCCGTCACTCCGGGTTTGAGCTTGCCGTTGACATTGATGCGCATCGACTTCGGCTTCTGCTGAAGGATACACTGTGAGGCAAGGACCATCTCTACCTCGGAGGTGCCGATACCGAAGGCTACGGCACCCACAGCGCCATGCGTAGACGTGTGACTGTCACCGCAGACGATGGTCATTCCAGGAAGCGACAGACCTTTCTCCGGGCCAACGACATGGATGATACCGTTGTTCTCGGTGTTCATCTTGTACTCCGTGAGTCCAAACTCTGCGCAGTTCTTGTCGAGCGTGTCGACCTGCTTACGACCTACCGGATCCGTAATGGGCTTGTCTTGATCGTGGGTCTGAATATTATGGTCGGGCATGAAGAAGTTCTGCTTCGGGCGGAAGACCTTCAATCCGCGCTGGCGCAGACCGTCGAAAGCCTGAGGCGTAGTGACCTCATGTCCATAGAGACGGTCGATGTAAAGTTGTGTGGGACCGTCTTTGACAATCTGCACAACGTGACTGTCCCAAATCTTATCAAATAGTGTATTCATAATGTTATTACTTGTTTCTAAACTTGTTGATACAATCGAGGTAAGCCTCTACAGAGGCCGTAACGATATCTGTATTGGCACCGAAGCCATAGTAGACGTGTCCGTCGTACTCCACCTGCATGTGCACCTTACCTACATCGTCGGAGCCCTGCGTGATAGCCTGGATGGTGAACTCCTTCAGTGTCATGGTCTTATGGATGATACGCTTCAGCGCCTTGATGGCAGCATCCACAGGACCATTTCCGGTAGCACTGTCTTCAAACTTCTGACCAGCAATATCGAGCCCGATACTTGCAACGTTTCGCGTTCCCTTACCGGCCGTGACCTGGAGGTAGTCGAGCTTCACGGAGTGAGCAGCTGCCTTGTCTGCACCGGCGAGCATCAGCACATCGTCATCAGTGATCTCCTTCTTCTTGTCAGCCAGTTTGAGGAATTCCTCGTAGATCTTGTTGAGACGCTCGGGATCTTTGATGTCTACTCCATTGACCTCTAAACGGTACTTCAGCGCGGCCCGACCCGAGCGAGCGGTGAGCACGATCTCATTGTTCTCCAGCCCGATATCTTTCGGGTCGATGATCTCGTAAGTCTGTACGTTCTTCAGCACGCCGTCCTGATGGATGCCGGAAGAGTGAGCGAAAGCATTACGGCCCACGATAGCCTTGTTGGGCTGCACGGGCATGTTCATCAGCGACGAGACCATGCGGGAGATAGGATATATCTTGCGGGTGTTGATGTTCGTGTCGATGCCGATATTCTTGTGGCATTTCAGGATCATGGCAATCTCTTCGAGAGCGGTGTTGCCCGCGCGCTCACCGATGCCGTTGATCGTCACCTCAACCTGCCGGGCACCGTTCAGCACGCCTTCCAGCGTGTTGGCAGTAGCCATGCCTAAGTCGTTGTGACAGTGGGTGGAGATGACTGCCTTGTCGATGTTGTCGACATGCTCTTTCAGATATTTGATCTTTGCACCATATTCGTTCGGCAGACAGTAACCTGTTGTATCAGGGATGTTGACGACCGTGGCACCCGCTTTGATGACTGCCTCAACGACACGCGCCAGATACTCGTTGTCCGTGCGTCCGGCATCCTCCGCGTAGAACTCGACATCCTCAACATACTTCTTCGCGTATGCCACGGCACGGACGGCACGCTCGAGGATGTCCTCGCGGTTGCTGTTGAACTTGTACTTTATATGATAGTCGCTCGTTCCCAACCCCGTGTGGATGCGCTTGTGCTTGGCATACTGCAATGCCTCGGCCGCACAGTCGATATCCTTCTCCACGGCACGTGTCAGTGCGCAGATGGTAGGCCATGTAACCGCTTTGCTGATTTCCACTACCGAATTGAAGTCACCGGGGGAAGAGATGGGAAAGCCGGCCTCAATGACATCGACACCTAAGAGCTCAAGCTGCTTGGCTACTTGAATCTTCTCTACCGTGTTCAATTGGCATCCGGGCACCTGCTCACCATCGCGGAGCGTCGTGTCAAAAATATAAAGTCTCTCACTCATAATATTGTGATGTTTTAAATGTTTACTGTTGAATGAATGATTTTATCATTAATAGATAACTACAATTGATATAAATAGCAAAAAGGCCTTTCCGCTTACTGGAAGTGGAAAGGCCTCGCTATGAAATATCTTGTTATGCATGCACGCACGCCCATTCACTTCCAACCGTTTTACGCAGTCGAATGCCCAAAATAATAATGCTAAGGATGGCGATAAGTGCAATCATTGTTGTATGTCTTTTATATGTTGTCCTTAAATGTTACCTTTTTGTTTATCGGTTGCAAAGGTATATATTTCCGGAGATATAAACAAATAATCTGTTATTTATTTAAGATTATTCGTAATAATCTATCGTAAAAAGACTTTAGAAAGGTGTTTGGCTAACATCTCCGCCCAACGGATCGTCCTCGTTGCTGCCGAGCCGCGAGCCGATGATTTCTCCTCCCATGTCTCCCGGCAATGGGTTGAGCATGGCATCCTCGGGATTGGCGAAGCGTGTGTACTGACCTTGGAAGGAGAGCAACACATCACCTGTGGCACCCTTACGGTGCTTGGCGATGATGATCTGTGCCTTGCCGCGTAGGTCGTTGCCCTTCTCGTCTTCATAGAGGTGATAATATTCGGGCCGATGCACGAAGAGCACCATATCGGCATCCTGCTCAATAGCTCCTGATTCACGGAGGTCGCTCAGCTGCGGGCGTTTTCCTTCCAGTCCTTCACGGTTCTCTACGGTACGGTTGAGCTGTGAGAGGGCGATGACGGGGATATCGAGCTCTTTGGCCAGCCCTTTAAGTGAACGGGAGATAGTAGATACCTCTTCCTGTCGGTTACCGAAGCGCGCGCCACTGGCATTCATGAGCTGCAGGTAGTCGATCATGATGAGCTTGACTCCTTTCTCTCGTACGAGCCGGCGTGCCTTCGTGCGTAACTCAAAGATGGACATGCCCGGCGTGTCATCTATATAAAGAGGTGCCCCTTGCAGCTTGGTGATACGTTTGTCGAGGCGTTCCCATTCATCGCGCGCCAACTGACCGTTCATGATCTTCTTACCTTCTATCTCGCACACATTACTTATTAGTCGGTCTACGAGTTGTACATTGTTCATCTCAAGGGAGAAGAAGGCCACTGGCTCACGGTAGTCTACGGCGACATTCTTTGCAATAGACAACGCAAAAGATGTCTTACCCATGGCGGGCCGTCCGGCAATGATGACAAGGTCACTCTTCTGCCATCCGGAGGTCATGTCGTCGAGCTTCGTGAAGCCAGAAGGTATACCGGTCAGACCGGTACTGTTGGATGAAGCCTTCTGGATGATGTCCACGGCCTGACTGAGCACCGGATCGATCTGCGTATAGTCCTGCCGCATGTTCTTCTGCGAGATCTCAAACAGCGACCCCTCGGCATCCTGCATCAGCTCATCGACATCGACCATGGGGTCGAAGGCACCGGTCTCGAGTTTGCTGGCAAAGGAGATGAGCTGGCGTGCCATGTATTTCTGTTGAAGAATCTTCGAGTGATACTCGATGCTTGCAGCCGAACTGACGTGCGAGGCGAGATCGACGATGTAGGTTGGGCCTCCCACATCGTCCAATGTGCCCTCCTTTTCCAGCTCATTGGTCACGGTGAGGATATCCACAGGGTTCTCTTCCATGTTGAGCTTCTGGATGGCCGTGAAGATCTTCTGATGACGCGGCTCATAGAAGGTTTCCGGATGGAGGGTCTCTGAAACAACGGAGTAAGCATCCTTGTCGATCATGAGCGCACCGAGCACAACCTTTTCTATATCAAGCGCCTGAGGCTGAAGATGACCGTAAGTGGGGTCAATGGGGGCTGCAGCCTTGCGGCGTGTCGTCTTTTTCTGTTCTGGCATAGTCTATATTTTTTCGGCGCAAATTTACAAAATTCTTACCGCAAACCGTCGATGTTTCAATAAAAAGATTTATTTTTGCACATATATAAAACCATACGACTATGATTACATTTCCTTGTGCCAAGATCAATCTTGGACTAAACATTGTAGCAGAGCGCCCCGATGGTTATCACGACATTGAGACGGTGTTCTACCCTGTTCCACTTACGGATGCCTTGGAAATCAAGTACATGAGTGACGAGTTTCCTTCTGACGTGCCTTGCGATTTGAAGATTACCGGTCGTGTCGTCGACTGTGACGAGCAGAAGAACCTTGTGGTGAAAGCTTATCAGCTCTTAGCTGCTGATTATCAGTTGCCTCGCATCCATGCCCATCTCTTCAAGCGCATTCCCTCGCAGGCAGGTCTTGGTGGCGGCTCCTCCGACGGCGCATTTATGATTCGTCTTCTTGATGAGCGTTTCCGTCTCAATATCGGCATAGCGGAGATGGAGCGCTATGCTTCACGGTTGGGTTCCGACTGCGCTTTCTTCATAGAGGCAGCGCCATCCTTCGCCACGGGTCGCGGAGAGGTGTTGGAGCCTGCCGATGGGCCAAAAGGAAACCTTGACGGTTATTTTATCGCCATTGTGAAGCCAGACGTTGCTGTTTCTACGGCACAGGCTTACAAAGAGATAGCCTGTCGTAAACCGAGCAAGTGTTGCCGAGACATTGTACGCCAGCCCATCGATACATGGAAAGACGACCTTGTCAATGACTTTGAGAAGCCGGTTTTCAAAATACATCCCGAACTTGCTTCTATCAAGGACAAACTCTATCGTCTCGGAGCTGTTTATGCAGCGATGTCGGGCAGTGGCAGTGCGCTCTTTGGTATATTCCGCAATAAGCCTGCGGGGGTGAAAGAAGCATTTCCTAATTGCTTTACGTTCACTACCCAACTGTGACGTTTGCTCAATGAGACTGTCTCGCAAGACTTTAGCCATAGTCCTAACTGCTCTTTTAATTGTAGGGGTAGTTGCGCTCCTGAAGCCGTGGAAGGTTATAGATGTCCGCGACTTCGATCGCGACTGGCCTTATCATGACATGACCAGCGGTGATTATTCCGGTGGGTATGATGGCCTTGACATAGCAAGGCATCAAGGTAAGCTGCGTTGGAAAGAGATGGAAAAGAACCGTAGCTTGCAGTTCATCTATGTTAAGGCCACGGAGGGGCTTTACTTGAAGGATCCATGCTTCAACCGTAATTTAGAAGGGGCGCACCGCCTCGGCATTCGGGTGGGGGCTTACCATTTTCTGACGAAGGATTCGGGCCTCATGCAGTTTATCAACTTTTCCCGCCATATCGACATCGACAGTCTCGACCTCCTCCCCGTGCTCGACTGTGAGGATGACGGAACCAAAGGGTGGAGCCGCAGTGAGATACAGTCGGCAGTGCACGCTTTTGCCACGGCATGCCGTGCCCGTTACGGGGTGGAGCCTGTAATCTATTGCAGTGAAAGCTATTTTAAGGACTATCTTTATCCGGAGTTTGAAGACTATAAACTCTTCATCGCTAACTATAGTGGCACTCCTGTCTTGCCGGGCAAAGCCAAGTATCTGTTGTGGCAGCGAAGCCGGCATGGGCGTGTGCCTGGAATATGGACGAAGGTTGACCTCGACGTGTTTGCACCGCAGGCTAACATCAAAGACTTAACTATGAATCACTAATTATTAATTATTTTATCATGTTTTTCGGATTTTTTGTTGTTAATGCCTCATTTCGAGAAAGCAACCTATACGGAACAGTCGGATAGTTGTGAAGATTTTAGCAAACATTCCTGACTTTTTCACCCGACCTCAAACAAAAAGAATCACCTCCTTTTTAATTTGATTTTATTTGACAAAAAGTAAAAAGTCTTGTCAATGGAAGTTTGTGAAAGAGAAGGCAAAGGAGGGGTGTAAAAGGCAGGAAACAGGTATTTCGGAGGAAAAAAAGAGGCAGAGACCGGACCTTAAACAGTTATGTCACTAACGTTACAGCGTAATGTCAGCTACTTAACCGTTTAATGTCAGTGACATTACTGTGTAATGAAGGTACTATTACTATAGAAAGGTCAGCCCTTTTATAACGATTCGAAGAGCTTATAAAAGCATTATTTTTATAAATCGCTGATTCATAGTAGATTATCAGCTTGCGCCATAATCGCGTTGTTTTGAGGCGACACCCGCTTCGTTTGAAAAAAAACGATTCTCAGCGGGGGTTGCAAAAAATAATTCTTTACGTTTTTATGATTATATAATAAGACAGTTAACGCTATTCACGCTCTATTCACAAAGAGCCCAGCCGCAGACCGGACATCAGGTTGCCATTGTTAATCGTAATTGATAATCTATCCACAGATAGGTTTCATTCTGTAAGTTTCACCTATTTATACTTAGCTATAATAGTAACAGATCAAAGAAAATACGATTAAATCTAAAAATAAATTACTAAATTGTTGCAAGTATAAAATAAAATGCCTAAATTTGCCACAACGTATGTAAAAATTAGTCCAACCTATCTTTAATAACATGCTTATGAATAGACCTATTGTTCTCTTAGGAGCCATGTTGTTTCTTGGTGGGGGGGGTGTATGTATTCAGGCCAGTCCTGACCCTCAGTCCATCAACCAAAAAAGCAACACTGTGACAGGAACCGTCGTGGATGAGAAAGGTGAGCCGATCATTGGCGCCAGCATCCAGGAAATCGGTACTAACCGTGGTGCAGTTACTGACCTGAACGGCAAGTTCTCCATTACTGTCAAGCCAGGCGCACAATTGAAAGTAACCTACTTGGGTTACAAGACCGTTACAATCAAAGCAAGCAATGCCTCAAGAATTCAGCTGGAGCAAGACCAGGCCAACCTCGACGAGGTGGTGGTCGTGGGCTACGGCCAGCAGAAGAAGGTGAATCTCACCGGCGCCGTTTCCAACATAGACTTGGACAAGACCCTCGCTTCACGCCCGGAGCAAGATGTAGCCAAGGCTTTGCAGGGAGCTGTACCGGGGCTGACCATCACAAACACCAGCGGTGATATCGACGGACAGCCCTCGATCCGCATAAGAGGTGTGGGTACACTGTCCAACAGTGCCACTTCCAACCCGTTGATCATCGTTGACGGAGTGCCTGTTGATGACCTTACTATGATCAACGGCAACGACATTGCGTCCATCTCCGTGCTGAAGGATGCCGCTTCGTCCTCTATCTATGGTAGCAGAGCAGCCTTCGGCGTGATACTCATCACTACCAAGCAGGCTAAAAAAGGCGATAAAGTACAGGTAAAATTCGACACAAACTTCGGTTGGGACAACTCCACCTATCTGCCCGACTATCCTGACGTGCCTTCACAGTTGGAGGCTGCCCTTCGCGCCAACAAGCGGGCAGGCAAGGAGTCGACCGAGCTCTTCGGTATGTATTTCGACACCATGCTGCCTTACGCGAAAAAGTGGAAAGAACAAAACAGCGGGAGAAAGAAATACAGCCTGATGCGACCCTACAAGGACGATAACGATGTGGGCGACTATTACTTCCTCAAAGGTCAGCCTTACTACTATGCCGACTACGACATCAAGGATATTTGGTACGACAATGCCGCTCCGTCCAACACCGAGAACGTTTCGCTATCCGGAAACAGCGGAAGAACATCATTCTACACCTCTCTCGGTTACAACTACAAGCAGGATGTGATGAAGATACAACCGGGAAAGCGAAACAGATACAACTTCACGCTGAACCTCAAGACTGATGTCACTGACTGGCTCACCGTGGGCGCCCGCGTCAACTTCTCCAGACGGCGTATGTCGCGTGCCAATGCCTACAACAACATCTATCAGTATCTCTGGAGATGGGGATCCTTCTTCATTCCGTCAGGATATATGGAGGATGAAAATGGCAACATCAACGACTTCCGTGTCGTTGCCATGCAGAAACAGGCCACAAGGACGATCAAAGTGCACGACAAGCTGAGCCTCAACGGATTTGTCCAGGCACATATCACCAAAGATCTTACCCTTAACGCTGATTATACTTATGAGATAGACAACTTCAACACGAAGAGCAGCAACCACAGTGTCTATGGCATGAACTGGAGCGGCACAGCACCTACTTATATCGTGCAGCCTTCCACGACAAATGCCTACCGTGAGAACATCAAGATGAACAGATGGACAGCCAATGCCTATCTGACCTATCAGCATAGCTGGGCCGACGCCCACAACCTTTCCGTTATGGCCGGTATCAACGGCGAAAACTATAATTCGGACGAGTTCAGCGCACGGCGCACGCAGCTCTACAGTGAAGAATATCCTGAGCTCAACCTTGCTTACGGAGACATGTCGCAGGCTACCATCGGTTCATACACAGGAGACCGTGCCACAGCTGGCTACTTCGGACGTATCAACTACGACTACAAAGGAATCTACCTGCTTGAGCTCAATGGACGATATGATGGAAGTTCACGCTTCCCGGCCGGAGACAAGTGGGCCTTCTTCCCCTCTGGATCATTCGGTTACCGCTTTACGGAAGAACCTTACTGGAAAGATCTGCATCAGTATGTTTCCAATGGTAAGTTCCGCCTGTCCTACGGTGAGATAGGAAACGAAGCCATTGGTGACAATATGTTCCTTTCTACCATCTCCCCTGTCACATTGGACAAAGTGTACTGGCTCGACGGTGGCGGATCAAAGGTTACGCAGTTCAACCTACCCACATGGGTGTCACCATCTCTTACTTGGGAGCGTATCCAGACGCTCGATCTCGGCATTGACCTCGGTTTCCTCAATGATGAGCTCACAACAACCTTCGACTGGTTCCAACGCACCACTAAGGATATGCTGGCTCCGGGCAAGGCCATACCGAATGCTGTAGGTGCTGACGCTCCTTACACCAATGCCGGACAGCTCCGCACGCGCGGATGGGAGTTTACCATCGCATGGCGCAAGCAGATTACAAAGGATCTGGGGCTCTATGCCAACTTCAATATCAGCGATTCAAAGTCGAAAATCACAAAGTGGGACAACGATGCCAAGCTCGTCGGACACCCCAATGACCGCGCTTATGCTTACCAGGGTGAGAACTGGGGCGATATCTGGGGCTTTGAGACCGACCGTTACTTCACCGAAGCCGACTTCGACGGCAAGAATGCCGACGGTTCGTGGATATATAAGAAAGGTGTGGCCGATCAGACCGGAATCCAGACCGGAAGTTTTATCTATGGTCCTGGAGACATCAAATATAAGGATCTGAACGGAGACGGAAAGATTGATGGAGGCAAGGGAACTGTCGACGACCACGGTGACCTCAAGGTCATAGGCAACACGATGCCGCGCTATGAATACAGCTTCCATATCGGAGGCACTTATAAAGGATTCGACCTCGATATCTTCTTCCAGGGTGTGGGCAAGCGCAAAATGTGGACACAGTCATCGTTTGTTTTCCCCGAAATGCGTGAATATGACCTCGCAATCTATGACAACCAGACTAAATATAACATCTATGATCCGGACAATGGTATAGTGAATATCAGTGAAAGCAATGACTTCCCCTGTCTCTATCCGGGCAATGAGTACGCAGGTAATGTGCCGGCACTCTCTGCTGAGGGTGGTTGCCACGACTATTACCCGCAGACCAAGTACATTGTCGATATGTCATATCTGCGCTGTAAGAACATCACGTTAGGTTACACGCTTCCTGCCTGGCTCACTAAGAGAGCTTATATCTCGAAGCTGCGCGTCTATTTCAGTGGAAGCAACCTCTTCTGCCTGCACAAGGGCAGCGGAGACCTGCCGATCGACCCGGAGATGAACGCCGGACAAGGCGCATTAGGCTACGGCACATGGGGACGCACTTATCCTATCACCCGCACCTGGTCTTTCGGTCTACAGCTTACATTCTGACAGAAACCAGATTGTCAAGAAAGGATGAATAAAACAATATTTCTAATGCACGCTTATTATGAAAAAGTCAATTATAGTTTCCATAGCTGCTGCCGCACTGTTCCTGACAGGGTGCAATGACTTCCTCGACAAGGATCCCCGCGACACCTTCCAGAACAATCTGTCGTTCTGGAACACAGCAAGCACGGTCCAAAGTTACTGCAATAAGTTCTACGACAATTATGCAGGCTACAGTCAGAATGGTGGCTTTGGCTGGTTCTACTTCAAGAACATCAGTGACGACCAGGCCTCTCTTGTCAATGGAGGATTCCTCGACTGGGAGTTCACTACCGTTCCTAATACATCTTCTTACTGGAACAACGGATTCACGGAGGTTCGTCGGGCCAACTATGTCATTCAGAACGTGGCTTCATCCACACTCACTGCCGCTGAAAAGACAAAGTACACGGCCATTGCACGGCTCAACCGCGCGTGGAGCTACTATCAGCTTGTCAGGGAATATGGTGACGTGGAATGGATCAACTACCCTATCACCGATCCCGAGAAAGACGAAAACGTGAGGGGAAAGCGTACAGACCGTGATGTCGTCATGGACTCTGTAGCGCAGGATCTCGACTTTGCCATCAGCAATCTGCCCGCTGACGTGGCTGACAAGACTCAGTGGAGCAAAGAGATGGCTGAGGCCATGAAGAGCGATATATGCCTCTTTGAAGGTACATTCTGCAAGTACCGCAACGCTGCCGACAACGGAAAAGCTCCTGATGCAGCAAGAGCTGAGCGGTACCTGAAGGCTTCGCAGGCTGCCTCGGAGTTTCTCATCAAGAGCGGAAAATATAAGCTCAGTCCTAACTACGGACAAATCTACGACTCCGCCAATCTGATGTCGGACAACAACGCAAAAGACGAAATCATCTTCTATCGCAACTATGAGAAAGACAAGGTGATGCACGGACTGATCGACTACACTTGTAGTTCCACCCAGATGTCGGGCATTACCAAGGATGCCTTTGATGCCTTCCTCTTCCTCGACGGTAAACCGCTTGCTACTACCACACTTGACACAAACGATGAAGCTGTGGCCAACAAAGACGGAAACTACTCCATCGAACACATCCTCAAGAACAAGGACAAGCGACTTTCCGTTCTTATCGACTCTATCGTCTGCTTCAAAGGACATGGATGGAGACGTGTTAAGGAGGATGGTAGCGCAAGCAAACAGAACATGACTTCCTCTACGGGTTACACCATTCGTAAGTTTGACAACACAACCTTGGAGGACTATTACCGCAACAACACCAATACGGGCTATACGGATGCCCCGCTCTACTGGTATGCTGTAGTGCTGCTCAACGAGGCTGAGGCCAAAGCAGAGTTAGGAACCATCTCCCAGACGGATCTCGACAATACTGTCAATCAGCTTGAGAAACGAGCCGGACTGCCCGGTCTGACCCTCAATCCAGAGGCTGACCCCGCCAACAACATGGGAGTGAGCAACCTCCTATGGGAGATACGCAGATGCCGCCGGTGTGAGTTGATGCTCGATAACTGGTACCGTTATTGGGATTTGATCCGTTGGCATCAGCTCGACAAGGCTGACACGGAGAAGTATCCCAACACCAACCGGGGTGCCAACTTGTCTTACGTAAAAGACGTTGAGTCAACGCTCGATGCCAACAAGTACATCGTTCCTAACTCCAAGAAGCGCATCTACAAGAACAAGTACTATCTGTATCCTGTTCCAAGCAGCGAGCTGGATCTCAACAAAAACATCGATCAGAACCCTCTTTGGAAATAAGGGAGCAGAGTCCTGAGAAATAATTAATAAACTATAAAATGCAGTCGGTATTACGTTACCGACTGTATTTTATGTAATTTTGTGCTGAAAAAGGTGAAACGTATGCATATAAGCAAGAAAAACATTGCCATTTGCTGTACGTATGCCCTGTGTGTTCTCTCGGCAAGCGCACGGACAGACACTCCGCTTGGTTCCCTTTCATGGCTTGACGTCAATGCTTTGCAACGCTTTTCGCAAGGTATTAATATAGGAAAGATAACAGTTGATTCTGCTGCCATCACGTCCGACAGCGTCAAGATTTTCCTTAATGATGCGTTGCAGAACGTACCAATGCGCCCCGATAATGTAGCCGCCATCAACAAGGCTATAGCTGACGGATTGCCTTCAAGCTTGAAGGACAAGGCGCTTGCCGTCTTTGTCAATGGCTACAGGCTCGAAAGTCTTCCCGAGTGCTCCTGCCCCAAGTACGGTGACATGGTGAAATAGGAGGCCGCCCGCTGCTCATATTCTGGGTAAGACCAGCTACTATCAAAGTTAGGAAACCTGAATTCTGCAATCTGTCGAAGTTAAACGTCATTGTTCTTGCATTCTATCGATGTTTGAACGTTAAAATTTTGCATTCTATCGAAGTTAATCTCCAAAAAACTTGCATTCTATCGAAGTTAATCTCCAAAAATCTTGCATTTTATCGAAGTTTTTGCTTTCCTTTGCACGGTATCATATATCATTGCTATGGATGTAAGAAAGATTATCACCGTATTCTTAATGAAAAAGTCTATGTCGTTGACCCAGCATTTGTCACCGACAGGAAAGGTGTGGTATCTTCCGCAAACTTTGGGTGGCGATTGGAGAATGTGATATATGTTGAACTGTTGCGGCGTAACCGCCCTCAGCACAAAGATATATTCTATTATCGTGACAGGCAGTGGGAGGTGGACTTCATGGTGACAAAGGACGGTCAGGTGGAGCAGCTCATACAAGTCTCTTACGACATCAGCAACGAAAAGACTAAGCAACGGGAAATCAACGCACTTGTCAAGGCTGCTGAAAAATTCCACTGTGACAATCTTTTGCTCATCAACATGGACGTTGACGGACAATTTCTTTCCAAAGGCCATACCGTCCGCATAATGCTGGCTACTGACTGGCTACTTAGTTAAATTATTTTGAAATGACCAAAAACTTAATAAACTATAAATAATAGCTGTCAATGACTTATTAGCTGTTTTTTTTCGTAACTTTGTAATATTGAAATGTAACGAAATTATTAAACGAAGATGCACCTAAGCACTATGCTAATTTCGGCCTGTTGTATGAGCGCTATGAGCCTGTTTACGGCAAGTGCCCAAACTGTGGACAGCGCAACAGCCCTAAACCTTGATACAAATGCCTTGCAACGTTTTGCCCAAGGTATTAATATAGGAAAGATAGCAGTTGATTCTACTGCTATCACGTCCGACAGTGTTAAGATTTTCCTTAATGATGCGTTGCAGAACGTACCAATGCGCCCCGATAATGTAGCCGCCATCAACAAGGCTATAGCTGATGGATTGCCTTCGAGCTTGAAGGACAAGGCGCTTGCCGTCTTTGTCAATGGCTACAGGCTCGAAAGTCTTATTCCCGAGTGCTACCGCCCCAAGTACGGTGACGTGGTGAGATTCTCAGCTTTCCGCAACCTTCCGGCAGAGGGCATAGGCAAGCGTAACTTTACCGTTACGTCTATCGTACGCAACACCGATCGCCCCTACACCGTGAAAAACGGACTGCAGAACCGGCACATCGCACTCTGGCAGAGCCACGGCAAGTATTTTGAGCAAGGCCTGAACCGGTGGGAGTGGCAGCGCGCCCGTCTCTTTGAGAGCGTGGAGGACAAATACACCCAAAGCTTTGTGCTGCCCTATCTCGTTCCGATGCTTGAGAACGCCGGAGCCTATGTGATGATGCCGCGCGAGCGCGACACTAATCCCAACGAGGTAGTGGTTGATAACGATGGTGCCTTGGCTGTTTCACCTTATACTGAGCACAACGGCCTCAATGCATGGCAGAAAGGCAATGGCACAGGCTTCGCTTATCGTCAGAAACAATATACCGACTTCCAGAACCCTTTTACAGACGGCACTTACCGCATGGTTGCGACCGTCAAAAAAGTCAATGAATGCAGTACCATCACTTGGACCCCCGATATTCCCGAGGATGGCGAATATGCTGTATATGTAAGCTATAAGACGCTGCCCGGCAGCACCGACGATGCGCACTACACGGTCCTTCATAAAGGTGGCAAGACCAACTTCGTAGTCAATCAGACGATGGGCGGCGGCACATGGATTTATCTCGGCACGTTCGCCTTTGCCAAAGGTAAGCAAGGTGGCGTAACGCTGAGCAATGTGTCTAAAGAGAGCGGTCGTGTCGTAACCGCTGATGCCGTGCGCTTCGGTGGAGGCATGGGCAACATCGCTCGAATGGGTGACGGCGATCACATCAAGCAATATTGCAAGGGGCACCGCGATGGCGCTGTCACCGACCGTAATGAGTACCAGCCGCGACTCGACTTCGTGCCGATGACGAGCGGTTATCCGCGCTATCTCGAGGGTGCTCGCTACTACATGCAGTGGGCAGGAATACCCGACAGCATCTACTCGCCGACGCATGGTGCCAACGACTATACCGACGACTACCGCGACCGCGGCATGTGGGTGAACTACCTTGCCGGCGGCACCAAGGCCTGTCCCGACGTAAAGGGTCTCAACATACCCATTGACTTGTCTTTTGCTTTTCACAGCGATGCCGGCACCGTGCGGGGGGATTCTATCATCGGCAACCTCGGCATCTACCAGACTTCACAATACGGAGGAAAGTTCGCCGACGGCACCTTGCGTGAGCTCAATCGAGATCTTTGTGACCTTGTGCAGACACAGATCGCTAATGACCTGCGCCGTCAGGCTGACCCGAAATGGACACGACGCGGCATGTGGAACCAACGTTACTTTGAGGCGTGGGTGCCTCGCGTTCCCGCTATGCTGCTCGAGCTCATGTCGCATGAGAACTTTGCCGACATGCGTTATGGTCTCGACCCGCGCTTCGGTTTCATGGTGGGACGGGCTGTGTATAAAGGCATTCTGCGCTTCCTTTCATACGAATATGGTTATCCTTACGTCGTGCAGCCGCTTCCGGTGTCGCATTTCGCTGCCACATTCAACAAGAAACAGCAGGTGGTGCTGACGTGGCAGGCTGAGCGCGATTCGCTTGAGCCTACGGCCGATGCCCAGCGTTTTGTAGTGTACAAGCGTATAGGCGACGGCGACTTCGACAATGGCACCGTAGTAAGGAAATGTGCTTTTACCACAACCGTACCTCCCGATGAGGTGGTCAGTTTCAAAGTGACTGCCCTCAACGACGGCGGAGAGAGTTTTCCTTCCGAAATTCTCTCGGTAGGTCTCAACAGCCATGCCACTACAAAACCCGTGTTAGTCATCAACGGCTTTGACCGCATCAGTGCGCCGGACGACTTCAGAAGCAGCGATGACAACTTAGCCGGGTTCCTGGCCGAATACGACAACGGTGTACCCTATAAGAAGCTTATCTCTTATGTCGGACCCATGAAGGAGTTCCGCCGTGGCATTCCTTGGACGCATGACGATGCGGCTGGCTTCGGCGACAGTTACGGCACCTACGAGCGCATCACAATAGCGGGCAACACCTTCGATTATCCCGCTCTTCATGGCCGTAGCATCATGAAGGCCGGCTTCAGCTTTGTCTCTATGAGCCGAGCTGCCGCATGCAGTGATCCGGCATTGGCCGATACCACCTACGATGGTCAAAGACTTACGTCTCAATATAGTGCCATCGACCTTATCTTGGGTAAGGAGAAGCAGTCAAAGTTCGGTCGGCCAGGCCTCCATCCGTTAACCTTCAAGACCTTCGACAAACCTATGCAGCATCTATTGCGTGCCTATTGCAAGGCGGGCGGAGCCGTGATGGTGAGCGGCAGTTACGTAGGCACCGACCTTTGGCAGAATCCGTTGGTCAAGGCTGATGCAGCTGATAAGAAGTTTGCAAAGGATGTCTTGAAATACCAGTGGCGTGAGGATCGTGCCTGCACGTGGGGACAGGTCGCTTATGTCGTCTCGCCATTGGCAGCCGACACTACTTCATTCAACTATTACAATAAGCCCAACAGCGTATCCTATGTCGTTGAGTCGCCCGATGCCATTGATCCGGCTGATGACTGTGCCTATACAGCTTTCCGCTATCCTGAGAACGGCATGTCGGCCGGTGTCGTGTTTGGCGGCAATGCCACTGACCACTGGCGCACCTGCGTCCTTGCTTTCCCTTTTGAGGCTATTAAGAGTCAGCCTAAGCGTGATGAGATGATGGGGCGCATCCTCAGCTTCTTAGCCACACCCTCTCACCCCGGCAGAACATCCGGCTTGGTTCAGTAAGCTGCTGCTATGCAGCAGCCATGCAACACTTGATACAACACGCAATGAATAGAAACCGCGATATGAACACCAAAAGACAAGTCGTCATACGGTATGTACTCAGTCTGCTCTGCCTTTGCGTCACGATGATGGCGCAGGCCTTTGAGCCTTTCCGCTTCGCCGTGGTCACAGATGTCCACATCAACGTGACGTCGAAGAACCCGTCGGAAGACCTCCGCCAGACCGTTTCGGCAATTAACAATGACGACAGCATCGACTTCGTCCTTGTGACAGGTGATATTGCTGATGCCGGTGACGGTGCATCATTGCGTTTGGCGCACAAACTGCTGAGCGCACTCCATAAGCCCTGGTACATTATCGAGGGAAACCATGACCAGAACTGGAGCGAGAGCGGATGCATGGACTTCATCAAAATCTTTGGTTATGAGCATTTCACCTTTGTGCATAAGGGTGTTCGCTTCATCGGCATACCTACCGGTCCAATGATGAGAATGGCGATGGGGCATGTTGCGCCGGAGGACATCGCTTATGTCAAGGATATTCTCAGCGCGAATAGTGATCCCGTGTTTATGGTGGCACACATGCCCATGCAACCAGCCGACGTTGACAACTGGTATGAGTTGACCGATGCTATCCGCCCCTACCCGATCGTGGCATTTGTCAACGGTCATTACCACCGCAACCTCCACTTTAGCTACGACGGCATGCCGGGCATCGTCAATGTGACGAATCTTCGAAAGAATGGGCATACGGCCGGACAATACAACATTATCGACCTTGCGGCTGACTCTATCCGCGTCTATACTCAAAACGTGGGCGACGGACGGAAGCAATGGCTCGCACTGCCTTTCACAACCAAACACGATGACAATCCTGCTCATTGGGCACCGCGTCCTTCGTATGCCGTAAACACGCAATATCCTCAGGTCACTGAGCGTTGGATAACAGACCAAGGGGCGGCTATCTTCTCTTCACCTGTGGTTGTGGGGAAATGTATTTATGCCGCCGACAATGCCGGGCGTGTGGTTTGCTATGGCTCATCTGGCACAAGGCGGTGGACTTATGCCACAGGAGCCCGCATCATCGGCACGCCAGCTATCGGCAAGGGTGTGCTTGTGGCCGGCTCTGCCGACGGCTTCATCTATGGCATCAATGCCAAAGACGGTACGCTGCGCTGGCGCCTCAAGACCGATGCTCCCTGCGTGAGTGCTGTGACCATTGAGGACGGCACTGCTTACATCGGCGGCGGTGACCATCGGTTCCGTGCCATCCGCGTGAGCGACGGCACCGTCCTGTGGCAGGCCGACGGCATCAAGGGCTATGTAGAGACACGGCCGCTCGTTACCGCTGGAAAGGTGGTGTTCGGCGACTGGGCCAACACGCTTTATTGCCTTGACCGCAAGACTGGTAAACAACTTTGGACATGGCAGCCGCCTCGGAAGAATAATATGCACTATTCCCCAGCTGGCTGCTGGCCCGTGGCAGCCAACGGCTGCGTGTTTTTCTGTGATCCAGAACGTGCCATGACAGCCATCGACCTGAACAGTGGTCGACAGTTGTGGCGCACCTACCAGAGCAAGGTGCGCGAGAGTATTGGCCTGTCGAAGGATGGTAAGCGCCTCTACGCCAAGACCATGCAGGACAGCATTGTCTGCTATGCCGCCGACGGAAAGGCTCCGCGCGAACTGTGGTCTACCGACTGCGGCTTCGGCTATGAACATGCTCGTGTGATGCTCGTTGAAAAGAATGGGATAGTCTTTGCCACCAACAAAGATGGGCTCGTTATCGCCCTTGATGGCAAGACAGGGTGCTTACTGTGGAAACATAAGATTGGAAACACGGTTATCAATACTGTTGTACCCATCAGCAACCGTCGCATCGTGTTCACCACCGAGGCGGGAAAGGTCGGGGAGTTAGGAGATAGGAGTTGTAAGTTAGGAGATAGAAGTTAGGAGTTGACAATATAGAGTTGTGCAGGATACTGCATTATTCTAATAATGAAGATATAACTATACATAAAGCATAAAATATTGATTGATATGGAGAAAATAATTGACTGCTTCGTGCCACGCGGCACGGAAGAAGAGACGAAGAAGAATGTGGACATGTTGGGAGCTGAGGCTCTCGTCAACACCGTGACAGTGGTGGACGGCAACATCAAAGCTTCGGCTACCTTGAAGGATATAGCTGCAAAGGCTACAACACCCTACACACTGGTCTTCCTCAAGGGACAGTATATGCAGCTCGGCTATCTGGCACTCAACCGTATGGTGCAGATTGCCGAAATCACAAAGGCCGGATTGACTTACACCGACCACTATAACATTTCAGCCGAGGGAAAACGTACGGATGCACCGACTATCGACTATCAGCTTGGTGCATTGCGCGATGATTTTAACTTCGGTTCAGTGCTGCTTTTCCGTACAGACGCACTGAAAGATGCCACCACACGCATGAAGGCCGACTATCAGGCTGCCGGCTTTTACGATTTGCGTCTCAAACTTGCTGAGCGTTACGAGCTGGAGCATATTAATGAATACTTATATTCTGAGGTTGAGCTCGACACGCGCAAGACAGGAGAAAAACTGTTTGATTATGTTGATCCGAAGAATCGTGCCTCTCAGATCGAGATGGAGAAGGCTGTCACGGAATACCTCAAAGAGATTGGTGGCTATCTGAAGCCGGAGTTTACACCTATCGACACAAACAAGGGCGAATTCCCCGTTGAGATGACTGTGATGATTCCTGTACGCAATCGCATTCGTACCATTCGTGATGCGGTAAACAGTGCACTCAACCAAAAGACCACCTTCCCGTACAATGTCTTTGTTGTGGAAAACGGTCCGGAATGCCACTCTACGGACGGCACTACTGAGGCTGTGGATGAATTTATCGACGACCGTCTCATTCACATTGTCACTGACCGCCGCGACCTTGGTGTGGGCGGCAGCTGGAACCTCTGTGCACATGATCCTCGCTGTGGCCGTTTCATCGTGCAGTTGGACTCTGACGATGTGTATCTTGACGAGAACACCTTGCAGAAATATTACGATGCCTTCAAGGAACAGAAAGTAGGTGTTATTGTTGGCACTTACGTATTGACTGATATCAACAAGAATATCCTGCCGCCGGGTAAGATTGACCATGCCGAATGGACGCCTGAAAACGGTCGCAATAACGCCCTGCGCATCAACGGTCTTGGTGCACCCCGAGGTATGTATTCGCCACTGCTCCGCGACATCACGATGCCCAATGTCAACTATGGTGAAGATTACGCCTTCTGTTTAGCCGTGAGTCGCCACTACCTCATTGGCCGTATCTATGATCCCGTTTATTGCTGTCGTCGCTGGGACGACAACTCTGATGGTGATCTTTCTATTGAGAAGGAGAATCGCAACAATACCTATAAGGACCGTATCCGTACATGGGAGCTCATGGCGCGTATTGCCATGAATAAAGCTAACAAGCATTAAATAGGATATAATGAAAAACAAGCAAATCACACCGTGGGTGTGGGTTCCCACACTTTACTTTGCCGAGGGTGTACCCTACTTCGTGGTCAACAACATCTCTGTGATGATGTTCACTAAGATGGGTGTGCCCAATGGTGATATGGCTTTTTTCACAACCCTGCTTTATTTCCCATGGTTCCTCAAGGGCATTTGGAGTCCATTGGTCGATGTGGTTAGAACCAAACGTTGGTGGATCGTCACCATGCAGGCTGTGCTCACCATCCTCTTTATTCTGCTCACCCTCACATTGCCTTCTCCTTCGTCAGCACTCATAGCGACCGGTCACACGCCCATCAGCATGTTCAGCCTCACGCTTGTACTGTTTATCATTGCCGCTTTCGCCTCTGCCACGCATGACATCGCAGCCGACGGCTATTACATGTTGGCGCATAGTCCGAGCAGTCAGGCCGCATTCATTGGCATCCGCAGTACGTTCTACCGCATTGCCTCAGTCTTCGGCCAGGGTGTGTTGGTATTCATTGCCGGAACTATCGAGAATCATACCCACAACATCCCCTTCTCCTGGCGCGTTACTCTTGGTGTAAGTGCCGTTATCTTCTTCTTTATTACGCTCTACCACACGTTCATGTTGCCTCGTTCAGAGAATGATAGACCGCGAGTGAGCCAGGAGAAAACATTCGACGATGCAGGTGTGGTGACAAAGAAGAGCAACTGGAGTGAACTGATGGGTTCTTTTGTTACCTTCGTCAAGAAGCCTCATGTACTCTGGGCCATTGCGTTCATGCTGCTCTACCGTCTGCCCGAGGGGTTCCTCATCAAGATGTGTCAGCCGTTCCTCGTCCACAGTAAGGCTGTGGGCGGACTGGGGTTGAGCACCGAGATGGTAGGACTGGTTTATGGCACGTTTGGTGTCATAGCCCTGTTAGGTGGCGGCATCATCGGTGGCATTGTCGCATCGAAGATGGGTCTGAGAAAATCGTTGTGGCTCATGGCCGCCTGCATGACGCTGCCGTGTATCACCTTTGTCTACCTTGCCATCTTCCAGCCATCCAATGTGGCTATTATCACTATTGCCTTGTGCATCGAGCAGTTCGGCTACGGCTTCGGTTTTACTGCCTACATGCTCTACATGATGTACTTCTCGGAAGGTGAGTTTAAGACCTCTCATTATGCTATCTGCACGGCGTTTATGGCTCTGAGCATGATGCTTCCGGGCTTCGTGGCCGGATACATACAGGAGGCTATCGGCTATGTCAACTTCTTTTGGATGGTCATGGTCTGCTGCATTGCCACTCTACTCATCACGTCTGTAGTAAGGCGACAGATAGATCCCGAATACGGTCGAAAATAACATACACTTTCCATGAAACGCATTCTATTTTTCCTTACTTGTCTCTGTCTTGTAGCCTCCGGTTGCTTAGCCAATCGCGTCAAGACAGGTATAGAGGTGCTTAAGGCTGACGGTTTCAAGCAGCTTCAGGGTAAGCGAGTCGGTCTCGTCACTAATCCTACGGGCGTGGACAACAATCTTGTTTCCGACATTGACATTCTCCACAATGCGCCCAACGTGAAACTCGTCGCCCTCTACGGACCTGAGCACGGCGTACGCGGCAGTGCTCATGCAGGTGCGGCCGTGGAGGGCAACACCGATGCCCGCACGGGACTGCCGGTATATTCGCTTTACGGCAAGACACGCGTACCGACCGACGACATGCTTAAAGGCATCGACATCTTGGTCTATGACATTCAGGATGTGGGGTGCCGATCGTTCACCTATATTTCCACCTTATACAATATAATGAGGGCGGCCGTCAAACATAACATCAAAGTAGTGGTGCTCGACCGTCCTAATCCGCTTGGCGGCGAGAAGATAGAAGGCAACCTTGTTGAGGACGACTGCGTGAGCTTCGTTTCTCAGATAAAGATACCTTACGTCTATGGCCTCACGCCTGGTGAAGTAGCTCTGTTGCTTAACGGCGAGAATATGCTTGGTGGCAAATGCGACCTCTCGGTGGTGAAGATGAAAGGTTGGAAGCGGCGCATGACTTATGCTGACACCGGACTGCCGTGGGTGTTGTCGTCACCGCATATTCCTGAAGCCTCAACGGCACCGTTCTACAGCATTACCGGTATCATTGGCGAGCTTAATACCATCTCTATCGGTGTAGGCTACACGTTGCCATTTAAGCTCATCGGTGCCGAATGGGTGAAGGCCCAGGAGTTTGCTGATGCCATGAATGCACTTCATCTGCCTGGCTACACTTTCCGTCCTATCTTCTACACGCCCTACTACGCTGCCGGCAAAGGTAAGGAATTGCAGGGTGTACAGGTGTACATCACTGATTATAAACGAGCCAGCCTCTGCGACCTGCAATGGTATGCCCTTCAGGAACTTTACCGGCTCTATCCCGATCACGACCCTATGGGCGAGGACACTAAGCGCTGGGCTATGATTGACAAGGTGTGTGGTTCCCATCAGATACGCACGCTGTTCTTAAAGAACCATCGTTGGGCCGACGCGAAACCCTATTGGGACAAGGATGTCGAGAACTTCCGCCGTCTGGCCAAAAAATACTATCTTTATAAATGACAAACAACACAAAATCTGCTGCCTCTGCTCATTCACCGGTAAAGAACCAGCGCATCTTGTCCATTGACATTCTGCGCGGTCTCACCATTGCCGGCATGATCTTAGTCAACAATCCCGGTGGTCCGGAGTCTGACTCGTTCGCACCGCTTTGCCACGCTGAATGGATAGGCCTCACGCCTACCGACCTCGTGTTCCCCACGTTCATGTTCATCATGGGCATTACCACCTATCTGTCACTGCGTAAGTTTGATTTCTCCTGGTCGAAAACGTGTGCGTATAAGATTGCCAAACGTGCCTTCCTGCTTTGGGGAATTGGACTTGCCATCTCTCTACTGCTTACATGGATCCATGGCCTCGTAGATCCATCCCACTGGCAGGGCTTAGGCTATGCCCTTAGCCATCTTCGCTTGCTCGGTGTCCTTCCGCGCTTAGGCATCTGCTACGGTTTGGCCGCTGTCATCGCCATTTCTGTCAAGCACAAGTTTATCCCTTGGATCATTGCTTTTATTTTTGTGGGCTACTACATCGTGCTTGAGCTCGGCAACGGCTATGCTCACGATGCCACCAACATTCTTGCCGTCGTCGACTATGCCGTGATGGGCGTAGACCACACCTACATCTGGGATATCCCCGACCCTGAAGGCCTGCTCTCCACGTTGCCCGCCCTTGGTCATGTACTCATTGGCTTCTGCGTGGGTGAGGTCATTATGAACATTAATGACCTCAACGATAAAATTGAACGGCTGTTCGTCATCGGAGCTCTTCTTATGCTTGCCGGTGCTTTGTTGGCTTACCTTTGCCCGATCAGCAAGAAGCTGTGGACACCGACGTTTGCCATGGTTACCTGCGGCATTGCCAGCACACTGCTCGCCCTGATGATATGGTTCATCGACAAGCGCCATCATAGTGGTCGTTTTACCGAGTTTTTCCATGTTTTCGGTGTCAACCCTTTAGCCCTCTACGTGTTGTCCGACCTTATTCTTATTCCCTACTCTATCATTCCTTTCTTCGGTGGCAAGACGCTTCAGAAGGTTTGCTTCGAAGACGTGTTCTCGGCCTTTCTGCCCGTGCAGTGGGCTTCGCTATGCTGGGCACTATTGTGCGTAACAACCTGTTGGCTCGTAGGCCTCTGGCTTTACAGGAAGCATATTTATATTAAGCTATAGATACTATAGAAAGCTATAGAAACTATAGAAAACGATAAGACTATAAAAAACATCAACAACTATGACAATACTTTTAGCAGACAGCGGCTCCACGAAAACCGACTGGGGTCTTGTTGAGAATGGTAAACTGATAAAGAAAATCCGCACTAGCGGCATGAATCCCTTCCAAATGTCGGAAGAGGCTATCACCGAGGAAATTAAGTCTCACCTTGTGCCAGAACTGCCGAAGGCTGAGGTGGATGAGGTTCATTTCTACGGAGCCGGTTGCACTAAAGAGAAACAGCCTGTGGTAGAGCGTGCTCTTCGTGCCAACCTCACTATCATCGGTGAATGTGAGGTGGCGAGCGACATGCTTGGTGCAGCACGCGGAATCTGCGGTCACAAGCCAGGCATTGCCTGTATTTTGGGTACGGGTAGCAACTCTTGTTCTTACGACGGCAGCCAGCTCGTGAAGAACGTTTCACCGCTCGGTTTCATCCTTGGCGACGAAGGCAGTGGTGCCGTGCTTGGTAAGATTCTTGTTGGCGACGTGCTGAAAAACCAACTTCCCAAGACTATCTGTGACCGTTTCTTCGAGAAGTTTAAGCTTACGCCGGCTGAAATTATCGAGCGAGTCTATCGTCAGCCCAAGCCCAACACCTTCCTTGCCTCGTTTGTACCTTTCCTGGAGGAGAACCTCAAAGAGCCCGAGATATACAGTTTGGTCAAGGAGAGTTTCCGCTCCTTCCTCCGCCGCAATGTCATGCAGTACGACGGATGGCAGACCTTGCCCATCGGCTTCAACGGCAGCATCGCTAAATTCTACGAACAGCCTTTGGTCGATGCGCTCAATGAGGAGGGCATGCACCTCGGCCGCATCATACAGGCTCCGATGGATGCCTTGGTGGAATACCATACTGAAAGTTAGGAGTTAGGCGTTAGGAGTTAGGAGTTAGGCGTTAGGAGTTAGAAGTTCTGAGTATTAAGTTAGTAAAAACAACATGGCATTCATAAAGATTACCGAACAGCCGTCACTTTATGACGACTTAGAAAAGAAAAGTGTACATGAACTCTTGGTAGATATCAATACAGAGGACAAGAAGGTGGCGTTAGCTGTTGAAAAAGCCATCCCGCAGATCGAGGCCCTGGTGGAACAGATCGTCCCACGTATGCAGCGTGGTGGCCGTGTGTTTTACATGGGAGCCGGTACGAGTGGGCGTCTTGGTGTGTTAGATGCCTCCGAGCTGCCGCCTACTTTCGGTGTACCGCCCACGCTGGTCTATGGTCTCATTGCCGGTGGTGATACAGCTCTGCGCAATGCTGTGGAGAATGCTGAGGACGATGCTCATCGTGGTTGGCAGGAACTGCTCGATCACGCCATCTGCGAAGACGACACCGTCATTGGTATCGCTGCCTCGGGCACAACCCCTTACGTGGTAGGTGCTCTGACTGATGCTCGTGCGCACGGTTGTCTCACGGGGTGCATAACGTCGAATCCCGATACGCCGATGGCTGCTGCTTGCGAATATCCCATAGAGATGATTGTCGGTCCTGAGTTTGTCACAGGGTCGTCGCGCATGAAATCGGGTACTGGTCAGAAGATGATTCTCAACATGATTTCTACCACGCTGATGATTCAACTCGGTCGTGTCAAAGGCAACCGTATGGTGAATATGCAGCTTACAAACAAGAAGCTCGTCGATCGCGGCACACGCATGGTTATGGACTATACTCACCTGCCTTACGAGGAGGCCAATGCCTTACTGCTGAAATACGGGTCCGTGAAGAAGGCGGTGGAAGCCTTTAAGAGTTAGGAGTTAGAAGTTAGAAGTTAGAAGTTAGGAGTTAGAAGTTAGGAGTTAGAAGTTAGGAGTTGGAAGTTAAGAGTTAGAAGTTAGGAGTTGGAAGTTAGGAGTTAGGTGATAAAATATAGGAGTTAGGGCGATGGTCAATTTACGAATTAATGAAAGCAAAGGGTGTAGAATAAATGCACATTTTCGCATCTCTATAGGCGAGATAAGCTTAACCTCGTTTGTGAGGCCAGTGGTTGGGTTATTAGCATTCATGCTTTTTCTCTCCTTTCTTCCTGCCTTTTCTCAAACGAAGGATTGGGGTGTTATCGATGTCTCGGTCTGTAATATGCGGACATCACCCGACTACGATGCCGGCATGGCGACCCAGGGTGTGCTCGGCATGCCCGTGCAGATCTTGGAAGACGGAGGCTGGTTGAAGGTTTCCACTCCAGAAGGCTATGAGGCTTACGTGCATAATCGGTCCGTACAGCCGATGACGCGCACAGAGCTTTCTGCTTGGAATACATCCAAACAGGTGGTAGTCACTGCCCTTTGGGCCGGTGTCTACCGGCAGCCTGATGAGAAGTCGCAGATCGTAAGCGATGTTGTCGCCACCAATCGTCTTCGTCTTCTCGGTTCCAAAGGCAATTTCTATCATGTCGCCTTCCCTGATGGCCGCACGGGATATCTGAGCAAAGCCAAGGCTGACGAACTGGGTCACTGGCGCAAAAGTCTTGATAACAGTCCGGCAGCGATCCTTGCTACGGCCAAACGATTCGTGGGCATACCTTACATGTGGGGTGGTATGAGTCCTAAGGGTATGGATTGCAGTGGCTTTGTGCGCACGGTGCTACTCTGTCACGACATTATCATCCCGCGCGATGCCTCACAGATGGCTACCCAAGGACAGCACATCAACATTTTCCCCTCGTTTAGTGATGAAGGCGCTGATGCTAAGCCGGATTTCAGTCACCTGCAGCCCGGTGACCTGCTTTTCTTTGGACGCAAGGCCACGACAGACAAGCCTGCCCATGTGTCGCATGTAGGTTTTTATCTCGGCAACGGTCGCTTCATCCATTCTCTTGGCATGGTGCAAGAGGCGAGCTTCAACGAGACAGATACCGACTATGACGCCTACGACCTCGGTCGTCTGCTGTGGGCGCAACGCGTGTTGCCTTACATCAATAGGGTGCAGGGTCTTTTTACAACTGACAAATCACCAATGTATAAGTAATAGAGAGATTATTTTGTTATGACTACACGAAGAGAATTTCTAAAGAAATCGGCATTGGCTACGGCAGGTGCTGCTTTAGCCATCAGCAATGCAGATGCCCTCGGCCGCATGTTAGATACGGCCAAGGCTCCGTCGTTCAATATCAACCATGCAGAAACGGCAGACGGTCGTCTGCACCTGCGTTTCTTCCCTTACGAACTGAAGTTGCGCCACACGTTCACCGTGGCCACCTATTCACGTACCTCGACACCCGACGTACAGGTAGAGCTGACCTACGACGGCCTCACGGGTTATGGCGAGGCTTCCATGCCGCAGTATCTTGGACAGAGCGTTGCCTCGGTTACGGCTTTCCTCAACAAGGTCGATATGGAGCAGTTTACCGATCCTTTCGAGATGGAGGATATCCTGGGCTATGTCGACAGTCTGTCAGCAGGCGATACCGCTGCCAAGGCTGCTGTGGATATTGCCTTGCACGACCTCGTGGGCAAGATCATGGGACAGCCGTGGTATAAAATATGGGGGCTCGATGCCAGGAAAGCACCCTCTACGACCTTCACCATCGGCATCGATACGCCCGACGTGGTGCGACAAAAGACAGAAGAATGTGCGGCTAAGTTCAACATTCTCAAGGTGAAGCTTGGACGTGACAACGATAAGGATATGATCAACACCATTCGGTCGGTAACGAAACTGCCTATCGCTGTCGATGTCAATCAGGGATGGAAGGACAAGCACAAAGCGCTCGACATGATTAACTGGCTCCACGCCCAAGGCATCGTTATGGTGGAGCAGCCCATGCCGAAGGAACAACAGAAAGATATCGCATGGCTCACCGAGCATTCCCCCTTGCCTATCTTCGCTGACGAGGCCATCCAGCGACTTTCCGACATCCGCCGCATCGAAGAAGCCTATTCCGGCATCAACATCAAACTGATGAAGTGCACGGGTATGCGTGAGGCGTGGAAGATGCTCAACTATGCGCGTGCCCGTGGTCTGAAGGTGATGGTGGGTTGCATGACCGAGACTTCTTGTGCTGTGTCGGCTGCCGCCCAGCTCTCCCCAGCCGTCGACTTTGCCGATCTCGACGGGAATCTGCTCATCTCCAACGACCGTTTCACAGGCATGCAGGTGGTCCGGGGCAAGATCACCTTACCCGACAGACCGGGAATAGGTGTGGAGCTCAACAAATAGTGCCGCTCTGGCTCATCTTTACATGAAAGCTTTTCTTAATCAGTAACCTGCAAATGTTTAACAATCATATCTTTTCCTCCCCATGTAGGGAGGAATCTTGGAGCCGCCTTCGGGACAAGTGTATGGGGATTATGGCTCTGTTAGCTATGGTAGGGTCTCTCCATGCCCAGTCGACGGAGGAACGACTCGCCCTCGACTTCAATAAAACCCACGATGAGGTGAAGCAATACATCCAACGCTACATTCCGGATGTGACAGAGGCGCAGATAGACCACTGGGAAAAGACGAGGGCACTCGAAACCTGTTACATCAACGGAAAGAAATGGTATTTCCACAATGCCGCGCCTAATCTCTTCCGCATAGATCCGCAGTGCCGCGCTATCAAGCTTCAGAAGGACGGCGAACAGAAAAGTGCTTACATGGAGGATGAGCGCATCGACATTCCCGCTATCATGAAGGCCGCGCCCCACAGTGCCTATCGGCTCGGTCCGGCTCATCGCATGCGTGTCACCTATACGCTTACGGTCAAGCCTGACGTGGTACCGGCCGGGGAGACCATCCGCTGCTGGCTTCCTTTCCCCCGCACCGATGTCAAGCGACAGACCAATGTACGCCTGTTGAGCACAAGCAACAAGAAGTATATCAAGTCACCCGCCGCTTACAACCATTCCTCCATCTATATGGAGCAAAAGGCTGAGGCCGGTAAGCCCACAGTCTTCAGCGAGGTATTTGAATATACGTCGCATGGCAGTTGGTTCGGGTTAAAGCCGGAAAAAGTGAAGCCCTACGACAAGACTTCGGCTCTTTACCGCAAATATATTGCCAACCGCCGGGAGCACATCATCGTCACTCCACGCATACAGCATCTTGCAGACAGCATTACGTCGGGTATCACCAACCCCCTGCTTCAAGCTCGCGCTCTGTTCACCTACATCGACGCAAACTATCCGTGGGCTTCGGCGCGTGAATACAGCACTATCCAGAACATTCCCGAGTATGTGCTTGACAACCATCACGGTGACTGCGGTCAGGTGACGCTGCTCTTCCTCACGCTGTGCCGGGCCAAGGGCATACCCGGCCATTTCGAGAGCGGGTTCATGGTACACCCTGATGAGAAGAATCTTCATGATTGGGGCGAGATCTATTTTGAAGGCGTGGGATGGGTACCTGTCGACCAGTCGTTCGGCCGTCCCTATTGGGCTACAGACGATTCAACCCGGTATTTCTACTTAGGTGGCATCGACTCCTATCGGCTTATCGTCAATAGCGACTTCGGCATGCCCTTCTACCCGGCCAAGCGTTATCCCCGTTCAGAGACCGTTGATTTCCAACGTGGAGAAGTGGAATGGCAAGGTGGCAACCTTTATTTCAATAAATGGAATTGGGACATCAAGGTGGAGTACCTCAACTGAATACCTTTCTGCGATAAAAGTAAATTCTTTGAATTTATATTGACAAAAAGTAAAAAGTCAGGACAACGGGAATTGCATGAAAGAAATGCGATAAGCGAGGTTTTCAATCCCGAAATGGGCATGGATGATGCAAGGTAGTTTCGACGAATGTAGGTTAAGTCTCTTCTATTTTTTGTTGTTCTCAATGATTTTGTTACATTCTGAAAAGAATTTTTCTAAAATGCTTGCAGATTAATAATAATTGTGTAACTTTGCTTACTGAAACAAGAAATAGAAAACAAATAGATAAATTTATGAGTCATTTAATCAAACCCATCGGCTACAAGACGCTCTTGGATCGTCGTCAGACGGAACATGGCATCAAGATGATCAAGGAGTTTTTTCAGCAGAATCTTTCCACCGAACTTCGCCTGAGTCGAGCTACGGCCCCGCTCTTTGTACTCAAAGGATTAGGAATCAACGATGACCTTAATGGTGTCGAACGTCCGGTGACATTCCCCATAAAAGACATGGGTGAGGCAAAGGCCGAAGTCGTGCATTCGTTGGCAAAATGGAAGCGCCTGACGCTTGCTAAGTTCGGCGTAGAGCCTGGTTATGGCATCTATACGGATATGAACGCTATCCGTGCGGACGAGGAGATGGATAACCTCCATTCGTTGTATGTTGATCAGTGGGACTGGGAGGCTGTTATCACGAAAGAGGAGCGCACTATCGCTTTCTTAGAGGATGTCGTGCGCCGTATCTACAGTGCTATCCTTCGCACAGAGTTCTTGGCCTGTGAGAACTTTCCGCAGCTCAAGCCGTTTCTTCCTCGTGAGATTCATTTTATCCATTCTCAGGATCTTCTCGACATGTATCCCGACAAGACTCCGCACGAGCGTGAGGATGCTATCTGCGAGAAGTATGGCGCTGTGTTTGTTGAAGGTATCGGTGGTAAACTCTCTGATGGAAAGAAACATGACGGTCGTGCTCCTGACTATGACGACTGGTCAACGATTGCGGAGAATGGCAAGGCGGGTCTCAACGGAGATATCCTCATCTGGTATCCTGTTCTCGGCCGTTCATTCGAGCTTAGTTCAATGGGTATCCGTGTTGATAAGGAGAGCCTGTTGCGTCAGTTGAAGATAGAACATCAAGAAGCCCGAGAGAAACTTTACTTCCATCAGCAGTTGCTCAACGATAAGCTGCCACTCAGTATCGGTGGCGGTATTGGTCAGAGCCGTCTGTGCATGGTGATGCTCCACAAAGCGCATATCGGTGAGATTCAGGCAAGTATCTGGCCTGAAGATATGAGGAAAGAATGCGCTGAGCTCGGTATGCCGCTCATTTGACACAAATGGCAGAGGGCTGGATTAAGATATGGAAGTCCGGAAGTCTTATGGATTCCGGACTTTTTACATTGTTTTAGCTCAATTCCAAACCGAGCCCTACCCTTAATTTTTCTATGGCTGGGTTCTTTTTCCTTAGCGCGTCGAAGACTTCGAGCTTGGTCAATGCCCGCTGATTCTCGTTCTGCTTGGCTAAACGCGGCTTGAACTCGATGAGCGTATTATGCAACTTCATACGCATCGTGGCGCGTATGTTGCGGCTGATGACATTGATCTGATCAAGCAAAAGTTTATTATCCACAACCACTTCAATATTGGGATAGTCAGTGATTGTAGGCACGAGGTTTTTCAAGCGTGCTGCTAAGCCTACGAATTTCTGAGGCATGCGGTTGCACATGGCTATCCATTCACGGATGAGATCATCATCCGTAAACTGCGACTCAGGCTTACTTTCTGCAACTTTCTTGGCTTCGGCTTCATCAACCTTTACAGCCTCCGAAACATCGTTTGTCTTTGGTTTTCGCCTAAGATCATCGAATGTCATTCCGATATTCTTCAGATGGAAAGTGATGCCGCTCTTCAAAGGTCCTACAGCTGCTGTCTCCGGTCTGGTCGAACCCGCAAATGACTTATTGCCTTCGCTTGTCGGTTCCGTCTGTGGCTTGTCATTGACAGAAGCCGTTTTCGGTTTATGATTGGCTAAAGAACGTGCAGCCCCGGCCACCTGCATAGCCGGTTTAGGCTGCACCACATTGTTTTTCTTGAACAGGGATTTCAATCGCATAGGGCTACGCCCACCAGCCGGCACGTCAGCATCCTCCGGTTGCGTGATCTGTGCCACACGGATCAAAGTGAGTTCAACCAAGAGCCGCTTGTTGCTGCTCTGTCGATATTGCACATCACATTCGTTGAGGATTTTCAGTGCCTTATAAAGGAATGGAAGGGGACATTTCTTGGCCTGCTCTTTGTATTTCGCTCGCTGACCATCACTTACCTCCAGGAGCGGAAGGGTCTGTTCGTCTTTCGCCATCATCACATTGCGTACATGCGAAGCAAGGCCATTGACCACATTGCTTCCATCGAAGCCGTGTTGGATAATATTATCGAGCAAGACCATGATGTCCGCGGCTTTATTCTCAAGTGACAGGTCTATGATCTTAAAATAGTTGTCTACGTCGAGTACATTCAGGTCTTTCAGTACTTTCTCATACGTGATATGCCCTTGGCAAAAGCTCGATACCTGATCGAAGATCGACAAGGCATCCCGCATTCCTCCATCCGCTTTTTCAGCGATCACATTGAGGGCTTCGTCCTCATACGTGATACCTTCCTTTCCGGCTACCATCTCAAGATGGTGGATGATCTCGGGAACGGTCATGCGCTCGAAGTCGTAGATCTGACAACGCGAGAGAATGGTTGGAAGAATCTTATTCTTCTCTGTAGTGGCAAGAATGAAAATCACGTGTGCCGGCGGCTCCTCCAAGGTCTTGAGGAAAGCGTTGAAAGCCGCTTGTGAGAGCATGTGAACCTCATCGATGATGAAAACCTTATATTTCCCGGTCTGAGGAGGGATAAGCGTCTGCTCCATGAGCGTTTTGATGTTCTCCACGGAGTTGTTGCTGGCAGCATCCAGTTCAAAGATATTCATTGACCGTCCTTCGTTGAAAGCACGGCAACTCTCGCACTCGTTGCATGCCTCACCGTCTTGTGTAGGATTTTCACAGTTGATAGCCTTGGCAAAGATTCGCGCACAGGTTGTCTTCCCCACTCCGCGTGGCCCGCAGAAAAGATAGGCATGGGCTAATTTCCCTGACTTAACCGCATTCTTCAGTGTTGTAGTCAGTGCATCCTGGCCTACAACAGAGGAGAAAGTCATCGGTCTGTATTTCCTTGCGGAAACTATATAGTTGTCCATAGAATAACTAATATGAATTCGATAATCTGAATATTGATTGCAAACTTACACAAAAATAATGAGAATGCGGCTTAAAGTCAGAAAAATAATTGGAAAATAAAAAGGCGTTGCCTTCCTGAGAAAGCAACGCCTTGTAACATTTTGATCTCAACGGATGAGTTATGCCTCTGCGGGAGCCTCTGTTGCGGGAGTTTCAGCGTTCTCGCCTTCAGCAGCCTGTGCAGCCTCAGCAGCTTTTGCAGCCTCAGCCTCAGCTTTAGCGGCAGCCTCGGCAGCCTTCTTGTCAGCCACCTTCTTGGCGATAGCCTCATTGACCTTCTTCTCGGCATCGAGCGCCTTAGCGGCAGCCTCCTGACGGCTCTTGCTCTGAGCGTCCTTAGCAGCTGTGAGCTTCTGCTCCTTGGCAGTCTTCCAGGCATCGAACTTCTGCTGGCAAGCAGCCTCGTCGAAGGCACCCTTCTTCACGCCGCCGCGAAGATGCTTCATCATGTACACACCCTCATTCTTCAGAATGGTGCGGACAGTGTCTGTAGGCTGTGCGCCTGTCTCTACCCAGTAGAGGGCACGGTCGAAATTCAAATCTACGGTAGCAGGATTGGTGTTGGGGTTGAAGGTACCAATCTTCTCGATAAACTTACCATCACGTGGTGCTCTCACGTCAGCGATCACGACTCTGTAAACTGCGTAGCCCTTGTGACCGCCACGCTGCAATCTGATTTTTGTTGCCATTTTTTGTTGTAAAACTAATTAAAGGTTTGAATTTTATGCTGCCATCTCGTGACAGCGGGTGCAAAGTTACTGCTTTTTTCTTTGTCTACAAAGAGTTACGCTTATTATTTTTTTTGTTTTCTTTGTTCCTCACATAAAAGCGCGATGGCAATAACGATATCGCGCCTCATACGTGTCACGATCGTGACACAACTGAGGCAAGATCGTGACACAACTGAGGCAGGATCGTGACACAACTGAGGCAGGATCGTGACACGTTTGAGGCAGGATCGTGACGCGTTTGTGACGCGATGGCAAATCTCAGCAATTAAACAGGATAATAACTAAAAACGAGGGCTCACGACATCTCGTCGCAAGCCCATACAACATAAACAAAAAATGCGGGAATGATCCCGCAAAATATTATCAGTGAGTCGATTTTATTACATAACGCCGTCTTCACGCAGCTTGAGTTGCCATTTCCATGCAGAGCGCAAAACATCCTCTAAGGGAGTCTCTGCTTTCCAGCCAAGAACCTTGTTGGCCTTCGTGCAGTCGCCCCAGATCTTTTCAATATCCCCCTCACGGCGGGGACCGTACTTCCAGTTGAGCTTCACGCCGGTAGCTTTCTCAAAGGTCTCAACAATCTCAAGCGTCGAGTTTCCGTGACCCGTACCGATGTTGAAGTAATCGATAACCGGGCTGCCCTCGTCATCGAGCACGCGGCGCATGGCAGCCACATGGGCTTTGGCAAGGTCGACGACATAGATATAATCGCGGATGCAGGTGCCGTCCGGTGTGTCGTAGTCGTTGCCGAAGATTGTCAGCTGCTTGCGAATGCCGATAGCGGTCTGTGTCACGTAAGGAATGAGGTTGTTGGGCACACCGTTAGGCAGCTCTCCGATAAGAGCCGACGGATGGGCACCAATGGGGTTAAAATATCTGAGGATGATGCTCTTGACAGGAGCACCGCTGTGAATATAATCGTGGATGATCTGCTCGTTGATCTCCTTAGTGTTGCCATAAGGAGATGTAGCTTTCTGATGGGGAGCCGTCTCTGTGACAGGAAGATTCTCAGGCTTCGGCTGACCGTAAACCGTGCAGCTCGAAGAGAAGATAATGCCTTTCACATTATATTTAGGCATCAGTTCCAAGAGATTGATGAGGGAGACAATGTTGTTTCGGTAATAGAGCAACGGCTTTTGCACGCTCTCACCGACAGCCTTGCTGGCAGCAAAATGAATGATTCCTTCGATGTCGGGGTATTTCTTGAATACATTTTCCGTGGCTTCCTTGTCACGTAAATCTATTTTCTCGAAAGCCGGGCGCACGCCCGTGATCTTCTCAATGCCATCAAGTACCTCAATCTTCGAGTTGGAGAGGTCGTCGACAATTACCACTTTATAGCCTGCTTCTATAAGCTCTACAGAAGTGTGGGAACCAATAAAACCTGTACCTCCTGTAACAAGGATAGTTTGTTTCATCACATTATTATATTTAAGAGTTAATTCTCTGTTGTGTCTTTTCGCCCACAAAGATACTTAATTTTCTGCTATTAAAAAGTATTTGGCAGAAAAAATTACTAACTTTGCACGAAAATTATAATTATGAGCATTCAAACTGAGAAAATCAAGGAGCTTGTAGCCAAGCGTGAGCAAGCCCGTCTTGGTGGTGGACAGAAGGCTATCGACAAGCAGCATGCCCGCGGCAAGTACACAGCCCGTGAGCGCATCGAAATGCTTGTAGACAAGGATTCTTTCGAGGAATACGACATGTTCAAGCTTCACCGTTGTCACAACTTCGGCATGGAGAAGAAGCAGTTCCTCGGTGATGGTGTCGTAGCCGGTTCCGCTACTATCGACGGTCGTCTTGTTTATGTCTATGCCCAGGACTTCACGGTCAACGGTGGTTCTCTCTCCGAGACAATGGCACAGAAGATCTGTAAGGTTATGGATATGGCTATGCAGAACGGAGCTCCTGTCATTTGCATGAACGACAGTGGCGGCGCTCGTATTCAGGAGGGTATCTCCGCACTCGCCGGATATGGTGAGATCTTTGAGCGTAACATCCTTGCTTCGGGGGTCATTCCTCAGATCTCCATGATCCTTGGTCCTTGCGCCGGCGGTGCCGTTTACTCCCCTGCTCTTACCGACTTCATTCTGATGACCGAAGGCACAAGCTATATGTTCCTTACAGGTCCGAAGGTGGTAAAAACCGTTACAGGCGAGGATATTGACTCGGAGCACCTCGGCGGTGCCAGTGTTCATGCCAGCAAGAGCGGTGTGACCAGCTTTACGGCGAAGACCGAGGAGGATGCCATGAAGATGATCAAGAAGCTTCTCAGCTATATTCCTTCCAACAATACCGAGGAGGCTCCTCGTGTGGAGTGCGCCGATCCTGTGGACCGAAAGGCAGACCTGCTCAACGAGATCCTGCCCGATGATCCTAACATGGCTTACGATATGTACAAGGTCATCACGGCCATCACGGATAACGGTGAGTTCTTTGAGGTGCAACCCAAGTTTGCCAAGAATATCATTACTGGCTTCGCCCGTTTCAACGGTCAGAGCGTAGGTGTTGTCGCAAACCAGCCTTCAGCTTATGCCGGTGTGCTCGATGTCAATGCATCTCGTAAGGGTGCACGCTTTGTTCGTTTCTGCGATGCCTTCAACATTCCTATTGTTTCGCTCGTCGATGTCCCCGGCTTCCTTCCCGGTACAGGTCAGGAGTATAATGCCGTTATTCTTCATGGCGCTCAGTTGCTTTATGCTTATGGAGAGGCTACCGTGCCCAAGATCACGATCACGCTGAGAAAGAGCTACGGCGGAAGTCATATCGTCATGGGTTGCAAGCAGCTTCGTGCCGACCTCAACTTTGCCTGGCCTACAGCAGAGATCGCAGTGATGGGTGCCAGTGGTGCCGTGGCCGTGCTCTGTGGAAAAGAGGCAAAGAAAATCAAGGAAGAGGGCGGTGATGCCAAGGCTTTCCTCGCAGAGAAAGAGGACGAGTATACGAAGACCTTCGCCAATCCTTATCAGGCTGCTCAGTTCGGTTACATCGATGATGTCATCGAGCCTCGCAACACGCGATTCCGCATCTGCCGTGGCCTGGCACAGTTGGCTCACAAGCGCCAGTCTCTGCCTGCCAAGAAACACGGTTGCATGCCAATGTAAACAAAAAGGAGTAAGTAATGGATAAGAACATATATGCGGCTATTGCCATGGCAATCTTCGAGTTCCAGGGCAATAATGTACATGACAAGGAGCCGGGCATCATCACCATTAAGCCTAAGCAGACACTGTGGGATGCCAAACAGCTTTCATTCACCGCCAAACCATAAGATAAAAGAAAATGAAGCAGTTTAAATATACAATCGACGGCAAGGAATATCAAGTCGAGATCGTTGACATCAACGAGGAGACCAATGTCGCCAACGTGAAAGTAAACGGAGAAGAGTTTGAAGTGGGCATGGAGAAACCTGCTGAGGAGGAGAAGCCTAAGGTGACGCTTGGCAAGCCTGTGGCTGAAGACAACGACGAGGCTACGCCTGCTGCCAATGTCAACACAGCTAATGCTGTCAAAGCACCGCTGCCCGGCACTATCACTTCCATTAATGTAAAGGTTGGTGACGAGGTGAAGGCGGGAGACACCCTCTTGGTGCTTGAAGCCATGAAGATGGCCAATAATATTGAGGCAGAGAAAGACGGTAAGGTGACGGCTGTCTGCGTCAAGGAAGGTCAGAGCGTCATGGAAGACGACGCGCTCGTGGTTGTAGAGTAATATTACTCCCTATAATAAACAAAAATGCCCGATTTTGTGTGAAATCATGCAAAATCGGGCATTTTGTCGTTATTTATGAGTACCTTTGCACCATCAATTAATTAGAATAAAATCATAATGGCCAAAAAGAGAATTTTATTCGTCAATCAAGAGATTGTACCTTATGTGCCCAAATCTGATATGGCAGACTTGGGTCGGGATCTTCCGCAGAAAATGCAGTCGGGAGGTTTTGATGTCCGCACATTCATGCCCAAGTGGGGCAATATTAATGAGCGTCGTGGCCAATTGCATGAGGTCATACGCCTGTCGGGACTGAATATTGTCATTGACGACACTGACCATCCCTTGATCATTAAGGTAGCAAGTGTACCCGTCTCAAGACTTCAAGTCTATTTCATCGATAATGAGGACTACTTCATAAAGCGTCGCACAATGACGGAGGATGAGAACGGCGATGAATTCACAGATAACGGAGAGCGTGCCATCTTCTTTGCGCGTGGCGTGTTGGAGACTGTGAAGAAACTTCGCTGGAGTCCGGATATTATCCACTGTCAGGGATGGATGGCGGGTGTCATTCCGCTCTATGTCAAGACCGCGTATCACGATGATCCTACTTTTGCCAACTCGAAAGTAGTGTTCTCTTTGTTCTCCAAGCAGTTCAAATCCAATTTTGGCACTAAGTTCAAGGATTGTGTTGACTTCGGTTCAGCCAAGGCCAGTCTGCTTGAAAAATACTCAGAGCATTTCGACTTCACAGATCTTGCCAGGCTTGCTATCGACTACAGTGATGGCGTGATAGAAGCTACTCAAGAGGTCAACGATAAACTCCTGAGCTATGCGGAAAGCTCCAATCTCCCGATCCTCAAGTATCCGGGAGAGAACTATGCCCCTGCCTATAAGGAGTTTTATAATCAGCTATTAGGATAAATTCTACATGTAATTACATCATGTCTATCAGCATGAATATTAAATTTGCGCTCACCATACTACTCTCGGGGCTTGCCTTGGCCTCGTGCTCTGATTCCACCGATGAAATCGGCTCTTCATTGAATTCGCAAACGGATGCAGTAAACGTGGAGACCGCTTCCTACGATGTTTCCAGCGAGTCTGTACTTGCAGATTCTGTCTTGTCGAGAAACACGACAGGCTATATAGGAAAAGTAAAAGATCCAGAGACCGGCAACTATATTACGGGCGACTTCATGGCACAGTTCTTCAACCTTGAGGACTATCATTTCCCGGAGAAATCAGCTATGCGTGGGGTCGATGAAAACGGAGAGACGGTAAAGGGGCTTATCAAGGCAGACTCCTGCGAGATTCGTCTGTTCTATGCGAAGCATTATGGAGACAGCACCCGCACGATGAAGCTTACCGCTTATGAGATGAGCAAGCCTATGACGGAGGATCATAACTACTACAGTAACTATGATCCCTTGGCAAACGGTTACGTGCGCAAAGATGGTATCGCGCAGGACAAGGTGTATACGCTCACCGACTACATGGTTGCCAAGTCCACCCGTGATACGTCTACATACGAGCCCTACCTCACAATAAAGCTCAACGGGAAGTATACGGATGCCGATGGTAAGGAATACAGCAATTTCGGAACCTATATTCTTGAGAAGTATTATGAACATCCTGAATACTTCAAGAATGCTTATACCTTCCGACAGAATGTTGTTCCAGGGTTCTATTTCAAGCACAAGTCTGGTTTAGGCAACATGGCATACATTGATGCCTCGCAGCTCAATTTGTATTACAAGTATGCAGATGAGAAAGACAGCGTGCTGAACGGTATCACCGTGTTTTGGGGTACAGAGGAGGTTCTGCAGACAACAAATATCTCGAACGACAAGAGCAGGTTGGCTTCGTTGGTGGCAGACAAGAGCTGTACTTACCTGAAGACTCCTGCAGGTATCTTTACAGAGCTCACATTGCCTGTTGAAAAGATTGTCTCCGGTCATGAGAACGACAAGATCGCGGGTGCCTCTCTGACGATTCCGAGAATAAACAGTGCGGTAGGTACTTCAGATTATGCTTTTGCTATTCCTCAAACACTGCTGATGATTCCCGTTGACTCCGTTTATAGCTTCTTCGAGAATAAGGAGATGTACAACAACCGAAATTCCTATGTCGCCACTTACTCGGGTATGACATCAACGAACGGTTATACATTTAATAATATTTCCGGAATGATAACAGCGATGAATGCTGTCGATGTGAGCAAGCGGTCCGCCAACTGGAACAAGGTTGTGCTCATTCCTGTAACGTTGACAACAACAACGTCCGGAACATCGGGCAACTATAGTTATTATAGTTATTATTACGGCACATCATCATCTTCTTCCAGCACAGTGGTGACGAAGGTGTCTCACGACATGTCGCTCACAAGTACGAAGCTCGTCAAGGGTACAGCCTCTGACAGTCCGCTGAAGTTGCAGGTTATCTACAGTCATTTTAAGTAAAGGTTTATCATGGCTGATAATTTTCTCGAGCGACATCGCCGAGACTATGAGGAGCGTAAGGAGGCATGGCTGAGAAATAAGAAGCACATGCCGAAAATCAAAAGGAAGCTTCAGAAACCGGAGGATGAAGGTCTGTAACAGGTGAGCATTTATAATGAAATAAGAATCGTAGTTTATAACGAGGACAATAAAAGAGGACGAGGACAATGGGAATATTCGGATTATTCAGCAAGAAAAATAAAGAGACCTTAGACCAAGGACTTGAGAAGACCAAACAGAGCGTGTTCTCAAAAATCACACGCGCTATTGCGGGAAAGTCAAAAGTTGATGATGATGTGCTCGACAATCTTGAGGAAGTGCTGATTACTTCCGATGTAGGTGTGGAGACCACCGTAAAGATCATTCATCGCATTGAAGCGCGTGTAGCGCGTGATAAGTATGTCTCGACATCTGAGCTTAACAAGATTCTGAAGGAAGAGATAGCCTCGCTTCTTACGGAGAACAACACACAAGACAACTCCAACTGGAATCTGCCGACCGATCACAAACCCTACGTCATCCTTGTCGTTGGTGTGAACGGTGTAGGAAAGACGACGACGATCGGAAAACTTGCTTATCAGTTTAAGAAAGCCGGCAAGAACGTTTACCTGGGCGCAGCGGATACTTTCCGAGCCGCTGCCGTAGAGCAGATACAGATATGGGGAGACCGTGTCGGGGTGCCTGTCATCAAGCAGCAGATGGGTTCTGATCCTGCGAGCGTCGCTTTCGATACCTTGCAGAGCGCCAAAGCCAATGACGCTGATGTTGTGCTTATCGATACGGCGGGACGACTTCATAACAAGGTCGGTCTGATGAACGAGCTGAAGAAGATTAAAGATGTCATGAAGAAAGTCGTTCCTACGGCACCCGACGAGGTTCTGCTTGTGCTCGACGGCAGTACGGGGCAGAATGCTTTCGAGCAGGCCAAGCAATTCTCCGCGGTCACTAACATTACTTCCCTCGCTATCACAAAGCTTGACGGAACCGCTAAAGGAGGCGTGGTGATAGGAATATCCGATCAGCTAAAAGTTCCAGTCAAATACATTGGCCTCGGTGAAAAAATGGAGGATCTTCAGCTTTTTAATAAGAAAGAATTCGTCGACTCTTTATTTTAAGACGCTGACATTCTGAATACGAATAGGTTCTGATATGAAGAAAAACCAGATAGACTTTATCACCATGGGCTGTTCCAAGAATCTTGTTGATTCAGAGCAGCTCATGCGTCGTTTTGAGAAGATGGGGTATCACTGTGTCCACGACTCCAAACGGCCGCAGGGTGAGATAGCCGTCATCAATACATGCGGTTTCATTGAGAGTGCTAAGGAGGAGAGCATCAATACGATTTTAGAGTTTGTCAACGCCAAGAACAAGGGACGGTTGCATAAGCTCTTTGTCATGGGCTGTCTGTCGCAGCG
>ONBC01000016.1:0-13628 GCA_900315955.1 uncultured Prevotella sp. | reverse complement strand
AGCCGTCGTATGCTCACTACCCCATCGCATTATGCCTATATCAAGATCGCTGAGGGATGTGACCGCCATTGTGCTTATTGTGCTATTCCGCTTATTACCGGGAAACATGTGAGCCGTCCCATGGAGGATATTCTTCAAGAGGTGAAAGAACTTGTAGCCGAGGGAGTCACAGAGTTTCAAGTCATCGAGCAAGAACTCACCTACTACGGCGTTGACCTTTATGGTAAGACCCGCATAGCCGAGCTTATCGACAAGATGGCTAACATCAAGGGCGTGAGATGGATTCGGTTGCATTATGCTTATCCTAATCAGTTCCCCTTGGAGCTTCTTGACGTGATGCGTGAACATGACAATGTGTGCAAGTATTTGGATATAGCACTGCAACATATTTCCGATCACATGCTTTCTCGCATGCACCGTCATGTCACGAAGCAAGAGACACTTGACCTTATTCATACAATCCGCGATCGTGTTCCCGGAATTACGATTCGCACAACCTTGATGGTCGGGTTTCCGGGAGAGACAGAGGAAGATTTTAATGAGCTTGTTGACTTTGTAAAACAAGAAAAGTTTGAGCGTATGGGTGCTTTCGCTTATTCAGAGGAGGAAGGCACCTACTCGGCTGAGCATTATCAGGACGATGTTCCGGCTGACGTGAAGCAGGAACGCCTCGACAAGCTCATGGCTGTTCAGGAAGAGATCAGCGCTGAGATTGAGGCTGCTAAAGTGGGCAGGACTTTCAAGGTTATTATCGACCGCAAAGAGGGCAACTACTATGTTGGTCGCACGGAGGCTTGTTCTCCCGAAGTTGATCCGGAGGTGCTTATTCCTGTGGCTGATCGCAGACTGCGTACAGGGCATTATTATAATGTGTTGATGACCGATAGTGATGAATATGACCTTTACGGAAAGGTGCTGTAACATATGTACTATCATCAATTAATGTATCATGAACAACAAGGAGTTTATAGCTCAGTTGGCTGCAAAGACCGGCTACACACAAACAGATACTCAGCAGATGGTACGTACGATCGTTGCTGAGATGGGGGCTCATTTAGAGGAAGGTGACTCTCTTCAGATAAACAACTTTGGTACCTTTGAGGTCAAGAAGCGACTGGAGCGCATTGTTGTCAATCCGGGCACGCAGCAGCGAATGCTTGTTCCTCCGAAGTTGATCATCAACTTTAAGCCTGTTGCAGCCATCAAGGAGAATCTTAAAAAGACACAAAACGAACAATAAGTACGGGTAATGAGTAAGTTAGGCAATAAAGAACTTTCTTCTTCTCTTTCTGATAAGCACGGTCTTAATAAGACCGATGCAGAGAAGTTCGTTTCTGCCTTTTTTGATGTCATCAATGAAGGGCTTGCATCTGAGAAACTTGTACGCTTCGTGATGAGATTAATAAACCTTTCTCCCAGTTCGATACCGTTGTGCTCAACGAGGGTGTGGATTTCACTCATATCGACAAGGAGTTTGAAGAAGATCCTGAGGCTGCCGTGCTCAAGGCTATCGGAGAGACTGTTTCATCTGAAACGGCTTCATCTGAAACAACTTCTTCTGAACCTGCATCAATGGAAACTCCTGAATCAGAAACACCAACACGTAAAGATGCGGTAGCCGATAATCCATCTTCTGATGAAGCGCCGGAACTTAATGAAAAGAAAGCAAGCGTTGCGCCTTCTTTAGAGGAGGCTAAAGCAGAAGAGCCTTCAGAAGAGAACAATGCAGCTGTTGAATTTTCTATGGAAAATGATCAAAACGTTGCAGAAGAGGAGATGGCTGATGGAAAGAGTGCAGAAGAGGAGAAGGTTGCGGCTGAAATGAGAGTAGAGAGGGTTGCTGAACAGACAAAGGCTGCCGAGGAAGAGACAATAGCTGAACAGACGAAGGCTAAAGAGAAAGTAAAAGTTACTGAAGTTGGACATGTTGACAACTATCAACCCCAATATGAGGAGGATGAAGTTGAGGAGCATCAGAACCGTGCCCTTAAGGTTCTGATGGTTGTCGCTGCCATTATTGTATTAGGCTGTATTGGCGGTGGTTATTATCTGTTTAAGCAGATAGAAAAACGTGACAATCATATCGAACGCTTGGAGAAACAAATGGAGATGGTCGCACAGAATCAGAAGAAGAATACTGTTTCCCGATCCCACCCTAAGGCCGTTGTCAAGACGATTGATACGTTGAAGACATCCCCTGTTCCCCAAACCAAGGCACTACAAAAAAAGAAGATAGAGAAGGATGTCGCGTCCAAAGAGGATGCTTTGCAAGCTGAATACAATAAAGACCCTCGTATCCGTACCGGTGCCTATATCATTACCGGTATTGAGAAGACGATTACTGTATCTCATGGTCAGACGATGAGCGGAATCAGCCGTACCACATTAGGCCTTGGCATGGAATGTTACCTTGAGGCGGTAAATGGCGGTAAGCACGAACTCAAAGCGGGTGATAAAATTAAAATACCAAGTTTGAAGCTAAAGAAGAAAGTTCTTCGTAAATAGGGAAGAGCTTACTTCACTTGCCGCAAAGAGCCTTCTCAATTCGCAGGGCAGCAACTTCCTTATCCATCGCATGAGTCATGTCGAGACCCTCGTTGATGTCTATCACTCGCTCGAATCCTGCCTCAAGCAGTTTCTTTCTATCTTTGATACGTCCGGCAAGAAGTGTAACAGGAACCTGCTTTGCTTTGCAATGCTTGAGGATGACACTTGGGAGCTTGCCCATCAAGGTTTGAGCATCTGCACTTCCCTCGCCAGTCACTACAAACAGAGGCTTGTCTGAAGCTGACAATGCGTCGTCAAAACCTGATGATTGCAATACAAGGTCGGCACCGCTCTTTACGTTCGCATCCATAAACTCCATAAAGGCATAGCCTAAACCGCCGGCCGCTCCAGCTCCCGGCTTGTTGGCACAGTCTCTCCCTTGATGTTTGGCAGCCATAACTGCAAAGGTTCTGGCTCGTCGGTCGAGTTGTTCTATCATTGCTGCATCAGCCCCTTTTTGGCGCGCAAAGACATGTGCAGCTCCATTGGGTCCATAAAGCGGATTCTTCACATCTGTGGCAAGTGTCACTTTGATATCTCTTAGCCAAGATGTGTCGAAAGGTTCATACCACAATTTATTCTTCTGAGTCTGCCATTCCTGTTTCAAGGCTTTCAACATGCCCAGACCGCAGTCGCTCGTAGCCACGCCGCCAAGTCCGATAACAAACTCCTTGCAGCCTCGTAGCAAAGCATGAACCATCAGTTCCCCTACTCCATAGCTTGTAGCTGTCAGTGGGTTGCGATTCTCCGGTTCAATCATCGTTAGTCCCACCGCTTTTGCTACCTCAATGATTGCTATTCCATTTTTGATGCCAAATGCAGCGTCGCGCCAGCGCATAACGGCATCGTGGACATGACAGGTCACAATCTTGTCAGGTTGCATAGCTTCCAAGAACCCTTCGCCTCCATCGCTTACCTGATAACATGCCACGTCAGTGTCCGGAAAGGCTCTTTTCAAACCTTGAGACGCTGCCTCATTAGCCTCCGCAGAAGTGAGGCAACCTTTGAAACTGTCAATAGCAGATAATACTTTCTTTTTCATAAAATAATAACGGAGGAAAAACGTTATTTCTTACATGAAGAGACTCTTTTTTTTCACTATATTCGTATTTTCATGCGTTTCTATGATCGCTCAGACCTTTACCTTGAAAGGCCGGGTCATGGATGAGGAAGGTAAGCCCGTTGAGTTTGCCTCTGTTTCGTGTGCGGCACAAGGTAAGGCTACGGTCACCTCGTTAAAAGGCGAATACAGCCTCTCGCTTCATTCTGCTGATTCCGTTGTCATCCGCTATTCCATGCTGGGCTATCACCCGAAGAAACGGGTGCTCTTTCATCCTCGTGGCACGCAGACACTACAGGTAGTTTTGTATGCGAGTTCCAACACGCTTGATGAGGTCAGTGTCCGAGGACAGAAGATACAGTCGGGACAGTTGGAGGATCTGAATACTAAACCTCTGAAGAGCATGCCTTCTACGACGGGCAATGCCGTTGAAGAACTCTTGCAGAGCCAGGCAGGGGTCAGTACCCATTCAGAGCTCTCGTCGCAATATAATGTTCGAGGCGGCTCTTTTGATGAGAATTCCGTCTATATTAATAATATAGAGATTTTCCGTCCCTTTCTCGTCCGCAGTGGTCAGCAGGAAGGTCTCTCTATTATCAATCCTGATATGGTGGGTAGCATCGGGTTCTCTACCGGAGGTTATGCAGCCCGCTATGGCGACAAGATGTCGTCAGCGCTTGATATCACCTATCGTCGGCCAAAGCGTTTTGAAGCTTCGGTAGATGCCTCATTGTTGGGTGCGGGAGCTTATATCGGTTTCTCCAACAAGAAGTTCGCCTGGTCAAACGGTATACGCTATAAGACAAACCGTTATCTCCTCGGTACCTTCGATACCAATGGTGAGTATGATCCTAACTTTCTCGATTATCAGACCTATCTCAATTGGCGCCCAAACAGCCGATGGAGCTTTGACATCATTGGCGACATCTCTGACAATCATTATAACTTCACACCCAAAGACAGAGAGACCAAGTTCGGTACTTTAGAGAATGTAAAGTCGTTCAAAGTTTATTTTGGTGGTAAGGAGAAAGATCTGTTCCGTACTTTTTTCGGCGCATTGAATATCACGCGTCATTATGGCGACTCTACCTCCGTTTCTCTCATCGCCTCAGCTTTCAAGACGGATGAGAAAGAGAGATATGATATTGAAGGGCAGTATTGGCTCAATCAGACAGAGACTTCGGAGAATCTTGGTGTCGGTACTTATTTTCAGCATGCCCGCAACTATCTCAAGGGGAATGTGGAGAGCATCAAACTGATGGCGCGACATACCACCAGGCAGCATGACATCGAAGGCGCATTAACCTATAAGACAGAGCATGTGGAGGAGCAATCCGCTGAGTATGAGATGCGAGACTCGGCGGGATATATCATGCCACATACAGGCAAAGACCTCTATATGATCTATAGTCTTAGAGCTAATAACACGCTGAACAGCAACCGATTTGAGATGTACTTTCAAGATACGTGGCGCTTCAGGACGGGAAGCAGCGGGCGCAGCGACAGTACGGTGCATGAGCCTACGCTCTATACGCTCAATTATGGTGTACGCTTTTCGCATTGGAATTATACGCGCGAATCCATCTTGTCACCGCGTGTCTCCTTGAGCGTCATCCCTTCGTTTAATCAGAACCTCAGTTTCCGTTTCGCCACCGGCTTGTATTATCAGGCTCCTTTCTACAAGGAGCTGCGTGATACGACGACAGTCAACGGCATGACCTATGCCATGCTGAATGATAAGATCAAGAGTCAGCAGTCTATCCATTTCATCGGAGGATTGGAATATAGGTTTAAGATTAATAACCGGCCGTTTAAGTTCACAACCGAATTGTATTACAAGTTGCTGCACAATCTTATTCCCTACTCCGTCAACAACATGAAGGTGACTTATTATGGCGACAATAAAGCGAGCGGGCATGCTGCCGGTCTCGACATGAAGCTTTATGGCGAGTTTGTACCTGGTACCGATTCGTGGTTGACACTCTCTCTGATGAATACGAAGATGAACTTCAATGGCCATTCCATGCCGTTGCCTACCGATCAGCGCTATGCTCTGCATCTATTCTATACCGATTATTTCCCTGGCTCCGACCGTTGGTTGATGACGCTTCGGCTCACCTATGCCGACGGATTGCCGTTTTCTGCTCCTCACCGTGAATTGGAGCGCAACGAGTTTCGTGCGCCTGCTTATCGCCGTGCTGACATCGGAATGACTTACCGTCTTCTCAACAATGAGGATCATCACCGCAAGAGCATTTTCAAGAATATCTGGCTTGGTGTCGACTGCCTCAACCTCTTCGATATCAGCAATGTCAATTCTTATTATTGGATTACGGATGTCACCAATCAGATGTATGCGGTGCCCAACTATCTCACCCGAAGACAGATTAACGCAAAGTTGAGATTTGAATTTTAAGGAAATAAAAAAGGCGCACCGATGATCGGTGCGCCTTTTATATTCGTTGTTTTATAAGGAACTTATTACTTCTTCAGCATACCTTCAAGCTCCTTGGTGCGTGAATCGTTAGCACCATAGAGCGTGTAGTAGCACTGATAGAGGGGGTATGCCCAGTTGCTCTGCTGACGGTTAGGATCAACCTCTTTGGCTTTCTCCAGATAGCCCATCGACTCCGTGTAAAGTTGTTTCTGTGCAGCCACATTTCCATTGATGGCAGAAGCTTTGGCGTTGAGTGCAAAGCCGAGGTAGGTCAGAACAACAGAGTTGTCAGCCTTGATAGCGATAGCCTTCTTGAAGTCGTTGATGCACTCGTCGTAGTTTGGATTCTGCTTTTTAGACTCTTTGTTGACCAAGTTCTGACCTTTCATAGCCCAAGCTGTGAAATTGTTAGGATTGGTAGCAATGGCCTTGTCGAGCACAGCATTGAGTTCTGTATCCATGCCCATTCCACTGTACATATTGCAAAGCAGCCCGAAGACGGTCTCATTGGTAGGATCGGCATCATACGTAGCTTTCATCTTATTGGCAAAAGCTAAAGAATCAGCATGTGTCTTGAGGTTCATCTGAGCCATAGCATATTTGAAGGTCTCAGCCTGCTTGCGCATGGCCGTGTCCTGCATGGCAATGTCAGCATACTTCTCTGCACGGTCATACTGCTTAGCCTGATTAGCGTAAAGCGCCGTGTAGTAGGCTACCTGACCCAGATACTGCTTCTCGCTGTCATGCGTCTTGGCAAACATAGGATTGCTGTCCGTGTCGAGGAATGTACCCCAGTACTTCAGGATGTTGTCCTGATCATTGCGCTGGGCATAGTAGTTACCGGCGGTGACAAGCTGTAGGCGGGCATTGCCAACGGTTGTAGCCAGTCCATCGGTGTACTTGGGTTTCACCTTTCCTTTCTCGTTGGGCTCTGCATCGTACTTAGCACACTCTACCGCGTTCACCGTAGCGTCGTAAGCAGCCTGATAGTAAGCGAGCGTATCGTAAGGTGTCACCTTCTGTTTCAGCAGTTTGGCCTGAACATTGGCTGCCTCAATGGCGTTCTGAGCATCAAAAGTCTTCAAGGCAAGCTTCGTCACATGGTCGTAAGCCTTTGCTTTCTCGGCAGCATTAGCCATCTGACCGAGGTTCTGCTTTAAGAGCTGTGATGCCTGAGCGAAGTCCTTAGCTGCCAGCACGGCCTTCAGAGGCTCACTGTCTCCAGCAAACGCAGCTGATGTGCCAAGCATCATCAGAGCTGCAATCATTAGTTTTTTCATAAGCTGATATTAAGCTATAATTAAAAGATGTGATTATTGATTATCTTGATTGAGGTCATTTGTCTCAGTAGTACCCTCACCGGTCTCCTCCTCTGTTGGTATCTCTGTTGAGTTGATGTCCTGAGAGATCTTCTCGTTGGTCTCATTCCACTTCTGACGGCTCTCTTCCTCAACGGTAGCCTCGAGCTCCGAGCTCATCACCTTGCAGACGCTGGCTATCGTGTCGTTCTTCTTGGCCAAGTTGATCAGGCGGACACCTTGTGTAGCACGGCCCATGACGCGCACATCGGCAACAGCCATGCGGATCACGATGCCGCTCTTGTTGATGATCATGAGGTCATTCTCATCGGTGACGTTCTTGATGGCGACAAGCTTACCTGTCTTTTCTGTGATGGCAATGGTCTTGACACCCTTCTTGGCGCGGCTCGTCTTGCGATATTCCTCTATCTCAGAGCGCTTGCCGTAACCGTTCTCCGACACGACCATCGCTGTCTCCTTCTGCGGGTCATTGACAACAATCATGCCTACGACTGCGTCGTCACCGTCATCGAGGGTCATTCCATGTACACCCATTGAAGCACGGCCCGAAGGACGAATCTGATCCTCATCGAAGCGCACGGCACGACCGTTGCGGTCGGCCAGAATAAGCTCGTTCTCGCCATTGGTCAGACGCACGTCGATGACCTCGTCGCCATCCTGAATGATGAGGGCCTTCACACCGTTGGCACGTGGACGCGAATATTCTTTCAGACAAGTCTTCTTCACGAGACCGTTCTTGGTAGCAAAGACGACATAGTGAGAGTTGGTGAACTCTTCATCCCCTAAGCCGCCACTGCGCAGACGCAGGAACGCGTTCACGGTGTCGCCCGTCTCCAGGTTGAGCAGGTTCTGGATAGCACGGCCCTTCGAGGTCTTGTCACCCTCCGGAATGTCATAGCAATGGAGCCAGTAGCAACGTCCCAGACGAGTGAAGATGAGCATCGTCTGGTGCATCGTGGCAGGATAGATGAACTCGGTGAAGTCCTTCTCACGGGTATGAGCTCCCTTGGAGCCTACTCCACCGCGAGCCTGCTCACGGAACTCCTTCAGCGGCGTACGCTTGATATAACCGAGATGGCTGACCGTGATGACCACTGGATCGTTCGGATAGAAGTCCTCGGCATTGAACTCATGCTCGTCGGGGATGATCTGTGTGCGGCGTTCGTCACCATATTTCTGCTTCACCTCAAGGAGATCGTCCTTCATCACTTTCTTGCAAAGTTCGGGATCGTCGAGAATTTGCTGCAGATAAGTGATGCGCTTCTCCAGTTCATCGTATTCAGCATGGAGATCATCAAGACGAAGCTTTGTGAGCTGCGAAAGACGCATGTCTACAATAGCCTTCGACTGAAGCTCATCCAAGTTGAAACGTTTCTCCAAGTTGCGCTGTGCATCCGACGGGCTCTCACTGCCACGGATGATATGCACCACCTCGTCAATGTTGTCGCTGGCGATGATCAGTCCTTCGAGAATATGCGCACGCTCTTTGGCTTTGTTCAAATCGAACTTGGTGCGGCGGATGGTCACCTCATGACGGTGCTCAATGAAGTAAGCGATGCACTCCTTCAGTGAGAGAAGCTTCGGACGGAGCTGTGAGTGGTCGTGCTTGTTAGGCACAAGGGCGATGCAGTTGACAGAGAAACTGCTCTGCAAAGCTGTCATCTTGAAGAGCTTGTTGAGGATGACTTTTGCGTTGGCATCTTTCTTCACGTCCACGACGATACGCATGCCCTGACGGCCGGTCTCATCGTTGACATTGCTGATACCTTCCAACTTGCCTTCCTTCACGAGGTCGGCGATATACTCGATGAGCTGTTGCTTGTTGACTCCATAAGGAATCTCTGTCACCACGATGCGGTCGTGGCTGTCATCGCTCTCGATCTCAGCCTTCGCACGGATGACGACACGGCCACGGCCGGTGCGGTAAGCTTCCTTCACGCCCTGCAGACCATAGATATAGGCACCTGTGGGGAAGTCGGGAGCGGGGATGAACTTCATCAGACCATCTACATCGATGTCGGGATTGTCAATATAAGCGCAGCAACCGTCAATGACCTCCCCTAAGTTGTGCGTCGGGATGTTCGTAGCCATACCGACAGCAATACCGTTACCACCGTTGACGAGCAGGTTCGGAATCTTGGTAGGCATCACCGTAGGCTCTTTCAACGTGTCATCGAAGTTGTTGACCATGTCAACGGTATTCTTGTCGATATCGTCCATGATATGCTCACCCATCTTCGACAGGCGGCACTCCGTATAACGCATGGCAGCCGGTGAGTCACCGTCGACACTACCGAAGTTACCTTGTCCGTCCAAGGGTGATACTTACCAAGCACCTCACCTACGACACGTGCACATTTCTTATAAGGTTTGTCACTCGTGTTGCCCAAGCCCAACATACCGTAAAGGATACGGCGATGAACAGGCTTGAAGCCATCCCTGACGTCAGGAAGGGCACGGGCCACAATGACAGACATCGAGTAGTCGATGTAAGAAGTCTTCATCTCTTCCTCGATGTTAATCTTCATGATCCGGTCCTGATCAATGGTCAGATTCTCATCCATTATTCTTTGTTTCTTTATTTGTGTTAATTTTCGATCTAAGGGCATTTAAACGCAAGATTTCGCCGCGCATGCCTTTTTCAAAGTGTAAAATTACGCATTTTTCGTGAGATAACAACTAATAGTTGACGAAAATTTTCCTAAACATGCAATTTATCTTTAATTTTGCATGTAGTATTGCAGGACTCATTATTTTATTAATCGTGATAGTATAAACAACGTGAAGAAATCAATAAAATACATTCTCTCGCTGGCGCCCGTCGTCTTCCTCATTCTGTTCCTTGCCATCGTCATCCGCATCTATGGTATAGATGCCTTGTCGGGCCCCAGCCAGTTGGTGCTTATTGCGTCGACGGGCATTACCGTGCTTATCGCCATGCTTTACTTCCATCAGCCGTGGAAAGCCTTGGAAGAAGAGATCAACCATTCTATCGGAAGCATAGGATCGCCTATCTGCATCCTTCTGCTTATAGGTCTGCTATCGGGTACATGGATGGTGAGCGGCGTGGTGCCTATGCTCATTTATTATGGTATGCAGATCATCAGTCCCCACGTCTTTCTTGTCTCTGCCTGTGCGATCAGTGCCATTGTCTCCGTGATGACAGGCAGTTCATGGACAACAGTAGCCACTATCGGTGTGGCGCTCATGGGCATCGGCAAGGCGGAAGGGTTCAGTGACGGGTGGACGGCAGGTGCCATCCTCTCGGGAGCTTATTTCGGCGATAAGATGTCGCCACTCTCCGATACAACGGTGCTCGCCTCATCACTCTGCCAGGTGCCGCTCTTCTCACATATTAAATATATGACCATCACGACAGTGCCGTCGTTCACGATCTCCCTCCTGATCTTTCTCGTTGCGGGCTTCTTTGTTCCGTCAACTGCTGACATTGATACAACAGCGTTCACAGGCGCCCTGGCCTCGAAGTTCAACCTGAGCTTGTGGCTCTTGCTGGTTCCCGTCCTCACGGGTTGGATGATCTATAAGAAACTGCCGGCTATCATCGTGCTATTTGCGTCCTCTGTCATCGCCGTCATCTTTGCTGTCATTTTCCAGTCGCATATCCTGGTAGAGGTCAGTGGGGTGCAGGAGTGTTCGGCTGTTGCCTTACTGAAGGGTGCCTTGCAGAGTGGGTTCGGAAAGACTTCGGTTGACAGTGGCTTCACACCTGTCAATGAACTGCTGGCTACGCGGGGTATGGCGGGCATGCTCAACTCGGTATGGATCATTCTTTGTGCCATCTGTTTCGGTGGCGTGCTTAAAGCAAGCGGCATGCTGGCTAACATCGTTGAGCTTATTGTTCCGCTGACCAAGACACGGGTGGGACTTGTCGCTTCCACGGTCTTCTCGGGTATCTTTTTCAATGCCACGGCTGCCGACCAGTTCCTATCTATCATGCTCAATGCCAGTATGTTTGGAGAGATATACAAAAAAGAAGGGTATGAGAGCCGACTGCTGAGCCGAAGCATAGAAGATTCGAGCACCGTAACTTCTGTGCTCATTCCGTGGAGCACGTGTGGTATGACGCAGTCGACGGTGCTCAATGTCCCTACCCTCACTTACCTGCCCTACTGTTTCTTCAATATCTTAGCACCTTTGACGAGCATCATCATAGCAGCTACGGGATTCAAGATTTACAGGAAAGCCAAACAGTTAGCGTAAACTAATATAAAATATCGAATAGTATCATGCGAGACAATCCCAATGAGCAGTTCCCGATCGTGGATGAGGACGGGAACATTCTCGGAGCCGTCAGTCGCGGCCATGCGCACGACGGCAGTAAGATTCTTCATCCTGTTGTTCATCTTCATGTCTTCAACAGCAGCGGTGACCTCTATCTCCAACATCGTCCGGCGTGGAAAGACATTCAGCCGGACAAGTGGGACACGGCCGTAGGTGGGCATATCGATTTAGGTGAGAATGTAGACCAGGCCTTGCATCGTGAGGTTCGTGAGGAATTAGGGATCACCGACTTCCATCCAGAGTCTTTGGGTCACTATGTCTTTGAAAGCAAGCGGGAGCGCGAGCTCGTCTACGTTCACCGTTGCATCTACGACGGACCAGTCAAGCCGAGCAAGGACGAGCTCAACGGCGGTCGCTTCTGGACTCGTCAGGAGATTCTCGACAACTTGGGGAAGGGAGTCTTTACGTCCAACTTCGAGAATGAATACAAACAATTCTTTGGGTAAATCAGAAGTCCGGACTTCCGGACTTCTATGCATATTGTTCTGTTCTTTCCTTTTCAACCACCACTGAGAATCGATTCTTTCGAGACAGATGTGTCGTCGGACGAAAAGTGGTTCCTCTCAACGATTTCATGGCATTGCGTCACAGCAAGGATTTTATTGGTTTGGGTCAGGAAAAGAATGCGAATGATTAAACATGGGTGAGGCAATTGTGGCCGGTGCCGATTTCGTGACAACCGACACTCCGGAGTACGCCGCAAAGCTGAAAGCCTACTATGACTATAATGTCAGTCGGTGATTGTGTTGTTGAATCTCTGCCGCCGGACAGCGACATCCTGTCAGATTTGTTGTATATATAGAGGAATCGGTTCAGGTGCTTTTTCCTTGCAGAACTCTAATTTTTCTTTACAAAAAGTAAAAAGTCAGGACAACGGGAATGGTGTGAAAGAGAACGCGAAAGTGAGGTATGAAAGGCTGGAAACGGGTCCGTCGGGTGAGGAAAAGAGATAGAACATCGACCTTTCTATAGTTATGTCACTGACCTTTAACGGTTAGGTGGGTTACTTAACCGTTGAATGTCAGTGACCTAACAGCGTTAGGTACACGACCTAACCATAGTAAGGTCGGCCATTTGAAACGGCCGGAAAAGTCCCTTAATGGCAAGAATTATATAAACTGCTGATTGATAAATATTTACCAACTCGCTCCGTGTTCGCGTTCTTTTCGTCCGATCTCCCTTTCGCTCGAAAAGAATCGATTCTCAGCGGGGGTTGCGAAGAAAAATTCTTGACGGTTTGTACATCATTTGTTCACATAGGAAATGCCGGCCGATTGCATTGATACAAATTGAACATTGCATGGCCCTGTCTTCGTCACTTTTTTATTGAGACCCAATGCTGTCCTTGATTATCAGACTTTTCACGCAGAGCCGCAGAGCTGATTGAGCCGCAGAGCTGATACGTGTGAGAGGCCTTCGGCCTTATGAGGAGAGAGCAGAGAGACCTTCGGCCTGTGTGGAGAGTATATGGAGCGTACTAGGAGATATAGCATTGATTATCTACTCAAGCCCATTCAGGAAGAACATTTGAGACAGGCTCTCTACGAATACAGCAACATGGCAAATGTACTGCCCATGGGACTATCGAAAATAGAGCAGGTGATCCAACTGAAGTACCGTAGCCGTATCCTCTGTCAGCATAATAACAATACCGTTGTTGTCTCTGCTAACGAAGTAGCTTTCATAAGTCTCAAGGATTCCCTTGTCAATGTCTATCTAAAAGATGGAAGCAGCCATTATGCTATCAATTTGAGTTTGGCAGAATTGGAAGCAGAACTGGATCCGAATGCTTTTTTCAGAGCCAACCGTCAGGAAATCATCGAAATCTCTGAGATATCGGGCTTTCAGTCAGAAACAGTTAGAAAAGGGATCCTTGGCGTGATATCCAAATTAACGCGATATAATAATGAATACTTTTTCTTGATAGAAGTTGCTCGGTCGTTGTTTTATTCGTACCTTTGCA
>ONBC01000021.1 GCA_900315955.1 uncultured Prevotella sp. | reverse complement strand
GAAGGTCTCTCTGCGTGCTCTAATTCTCAGAAGCAATAACTCCGTGGCTCGATTATCTCCGCGGCTCCGCGAGAAAATATATACGCCGCTGCGAGAATCTACTTGCATCACAGCAAGGTTTTCATGGGGTGGGTCAGAATAGACAGCAGAGCAGATTAAATTTGGGTGACGCATTGACGAAGTCAAGGAAAAAGTGACGAAGTAAGGAAAACACATATCAGCACTTTCGACCCACGCAAGGGGCAAAACCGTCAATGTCCCCTCACGCAAAACTAACAAACAAACAACTAACAATAAGGTCGTTCCACATGTTCGGTCGCCCAAACGCCATAACCCCAAACTAACAACTAACAAACTAACAACTAACAATAAGGTCGTCCAATATGTTCTCAAAAAAAATTTTTACCTCGCGAACATTATTATATATATAATATTAATAATGTATATAATATTTATAATCCATATAATATATGTAATGTATATAATATATATAATACATATAATATATATAATGTATATAATATATATATTATATATAATCTATTTGTCTCTCTTATCCAACGCTTCAAAATTCTTCCTCAACGGATCCGCCGCATGTATGTTACGACCTTATTGTTAGTTGTTAGTTTTAATTGTTAAGATTGCACCCGCGCAGGGCTCTCTCGTCGGGGGCGAACAGACATGTGTTCCGACCTTATTGTTAGTTGTTAGTTGTTAGTTTTAATTGTTAAGATTGCACCCGCGCAGGGCTCCCTCGTTGGGGGCGAACAGACATGTGTTCCGACCTTATTGTTAGTTGTTAGTTGTTAGGATTGCGCCCGCCGTGCACGGCAAATGTCCGCCCTTGCTGAAGGAGAAAAATGTTTCACGGTGGTTTGCGAATCAACTGAAATCGCAGGCCGATTGCACTGCAATCGACCCACGATTCCATATCAATCGTCGATTTCGATGTTTCACGCTGCATGACGGCTGTTTCTGATCATGCAGGTTGTCTTTTACTCAATCACTTATCAACCGATAGGCTCCTGTAGCCAGTTCTGCATGATCTGATGGCCCAATGGTGTCAGCACGCTCTCGGGATGGAACTGGATGCCATGGATAGGATACTGCTTATGGCGCAGGCCCATGATGTTGCCATCGGGACTAATGGCTGTCACCTCCAAGCAGTCGGGGAAGTCGTCTTTGCTCACTACCCAACTGTGGTAGCGCCCCACCTCGAAGTGTTTCGGCAGACCCTTGAAGATGGGGTCGTTGCCAAGCTGCTCACAGTCGGTCGCCACACCGTGATAGACCTGGGAGAGGTTGACGAGCTTACCCCCGAAGACCTCTCCGATAGCCTGATGGCCGAGACACACGCCGAGCATCGGCTTCTTGCCGGCATAGGTGCGGATGACATCCAACAGCAAGCCCGCCTCAGAAGGAATGCCGGGACCGGGAGAGAGGATAATCTTGTCGTATTGCTCAAGCAACGGCAGCTCGAACTGGTCGTTGCGCACAACATCAACCTCAGCGCCCAACGCTCTGACGAGGTGGGCGAGGTTGTATGTGAAAGAATCGTAGTTGTCGATAATTATGATTTTCATCGCAGTGTTTTTTAAGGCTATAAATTTTCCGCCACCTTAATAGCTTTTACCAATGCACCGAGCTTATTGTTGCTTTCCTGCAGTTCGTACTCGTCGTTGCTCTTTGCCGTGACACCCGATCCGGCCTGGAACCACAGTTTGCCGTTACGGCTGATGAACGTGCGGATGACAATGGCCTGGTTGAGGTCACCGTTGAAACTGATAGAGCCGATACATCCTCCGTAGGCGCCGCGGTTGTGCGGTTCCATCTCGTTGATGAGCTGCAGGGCACGCACCTTCGGGGCACCACTCAGCGTTCCGGCAGGGAAGGTGTCGATGAATTCGAGGATATGATCGGCACCCGCATTGAGCTCGCCACTGACACGGCTCACCAGGTGAATGACATGGCTGTAGAACTGCATGTCCTTGTAGAAGTCTACTTTCACATGGTGGCAGTTGCGGCTCAAGTCATTGCGTGCGAGATCCACCAGCATGACGTGCTCGGCGTTCTCCTTCGGGTCGTTGCGCAGGAACTCAGCATTGCGGCGGTCCTGCTCTGCATCGCCCGTACGCTTCGTCGTGCCGGCGATAGGATCGATGAACGCCTTGTTGCCCACGATGCGGTTGTGGGTCTCAGGAGACGAGCCGAAGATGCGGTAACCACCGAAGTCGAAATAGAAAAGGTACGGACTGGGGTTGATGGAGCGCAGGGCACGATAGAGCTGAAAATCATCCCCCTCATAACGCTGGATAAAACGACGGCTGATCACGATCTGAAAGACATCACCGCGCATGCAATGGCTCACACAACGGCGGATATTGGCCTTGTGCTCCTCGTCGGTGAGCGTCGACGTGGTCTCGCCCACAGCCTGGAAACTATAAGGCTTGCCTGCGGGCTTGTTGGCTGCCTTGAGCAACAGCTGCAGGTCCTCGTCAGCTTCGCTTGCTGAAGCGTTGTCCGGGGTTAATGTCATGAAATCGGTCATGTTGTTGAAATGATCGAAGACGATGAGGTCCTTGAAGAGGATATAATAGATGTCAGGCGCATCATTGCGCTTCATCGTCACATCCTTCACGGGGATATTCTCGAAGTAACGCACGGCATTGGCCGATGTGAAGCCGAAGATGCCATAATACTGCTTCCCCTCGCCCTCCACATGGAAAGAGGCGAGAAAATCGTTGATCGCTTTTGCCACGGTGCGCTTCGGCTTGTCACTGTTCTCCTCGGGCACGGGACGTTTCTCCGAGGAGCCGTCGGGGAAGAGCATCGTGATCATGCCGTGACTCACCTGGATACTTGCCATGGGATGGATGCCGATGAAACTCTTGGCATTGTCGTTGCCATGATAGTCGGAGCTCTCCATGAGCATCGACTGCGGATAGAGATCACGCAGCCGCATATAGAGGCTTACGGGCGTGTAGAGGTCACCGAGCAAGCGCTTGGAATGGGTGTGATAATTAAAATTTGCCATATTCTCCAGCCATATCTTTGTTCTTCAGATAAGTCTCTATATCTTTGTCGCCGCGGCCCGAGACCGTAAGCACCACGACATCGTCGGGCTTAAACTGCAGTTTGCTCAGTGCCGCCACAGCGTGCGCACTCTCAATGGCGGGGATGATACCCTCCATTCGCGTCAGCTCATACCCTCCACGGATAGCCTCATCATCGTTGATAGCGAGCACCTGCTCACGCCCTTGCTTGGCGAGGTAAGCATGCATCGGGCCGATGCCAGGGTAGTCGAGACCGGCAGAGATCGTGAAGGCCTCCTTGATCTGACCATCATCGTCCTGCATCACGAGGGTGCGCGCACCATGAACGATTCCTTCGGTGCCACAATGGATGGTAGCTGCCGTATAATCGGTGTCGATGCCATGACCGCCTGCCTCCGCTAAGACAATCTTCACGCGGTCGTCATCGATATAATGATAGATCGTGCCTGCCGCATTGCTGCCGCCACCTACACAAGCTACGAGATAGTCGGGATAATCACGACCGATCTTCTCTTTCAGCTGTTCCTTAATCTCTTTGGAGATGATGCTCTGCAAGCGTGCCACGATGTCCGGATAAGGATGGGGACCCATTGTGGAGCCTACGATATAGAAAGTGTTCTCGGGATGGCAGCACCAGTCGCGGATCGCCGCCGTACAAGCATCGCTGAGCGTCATGTTGCCTGTTGTCACAGGATGGACCTTGGCACCGAGCATACGCATGCGCTCCACATTCGTGTGCTGGCGCTCCACATCGGTCTTACCCATGTAGATCTCGCACTCCATATTGAACAGCGCGCACACCGTAGCCGTAGCCACGCCATGCTGTCCGGCTCCCGTCTCGGCAATGACACGGGTCTTGCCCATCTTGCGCGCCATGAGGATCTGCCCCACGGTGTTGTTGATCTTGTGGGCACCCGTGTGATTGAGGTCCTCTCGTTTGAGATAGAGCTTACAGCCATACTTCTCGCTCATGCGACTGGCATAATAAAGGGGTGAAGGACGGCCGACATAATCCTTCAGCAAGGAATAGTATTCATCCTGAAACTCCTTGGAGTCGAGGATCTGCTTGTATTGGTCCTGGAGGTCGTGCACGACCTTGTAAAGAATCTCGGGGATATAAGCCCCGCCGTATTGTCCGAAAAATCCGTTTTTATCTGGTTCCATGATATTTATTTTTGTATTATTGATGCACCGGTTTATTTGCTAAGGTCCTCCATGAGCTGGTCGAGCGCCTTGTCGGGATCTCCTTGCTCTCTGAGGAGGGTGACGAACTTACTGCCGATGATGGCACCGGCTGCATTCTGCTGCGCACTCTCAAGGGTCTGTTTGTTACTGATACCGAAACCGATCATACGCGGGTTGCGAAGGTTCATACTGTTGATATGGTTGAAGTAAGCCACCTTCTTGGCATCAAACTCTTTCTGTGCACCCGTGACGCTGGCGGAAGAAACCATGTAGATAAAGCCATCGGTATTGTCATCGATGAAACGGATACGCTCGTCGCTCGTCTCAGGAGTGATCATCATGATGACGCGGATATCGTATTTGTCGGCAATAGGCTTGACAATCTGCTGATAGTCGGCAAAAGGCAGGTCGGGGATGATCACAGCAGAAACACCACTGTCGGCAAGATCGTGGAAAAAGTTGTCATAACCATAATGCATCACGGGGTTGAGATAACCCATAAACACCAAAGGAATCTGTATCTCGTTCTTGATAGCCTTGAGCTGGGCGAGCAGCTTCTTGGTCGTCATTCCGTTTTTTAGGGCAACGGTGCCTGCTGACTGGATGACGGGGCCGTCGGCCAACGGGTCACTGAACGGCATGCCCACTTCCACGAAATCGATGCCGTGACGCTCCATGGCCTTGATGACATCGGCCGTGCCGTTGAGAGTGGGGCAGCCTGCACAGAAATACAGGCTCAGCAACTTTCTGTTGCCCCGGTTGGCAAATACTTGATTGATTTTATTCATTACAATATAGCTTTTATGAATTTACATTATTGTTTTAACGCGCTGACAAACGCACCCAGCTTCTTTACATCTTTCACGGCAGGCTCTGTCTCGAAACGACTGTTGACATCCACCCCTGCGAACATCGGATGATGAAGACTGAGAATCTCTTTAGCATCATCGGGACCGATGCCCCCGCTGAGCAGGAACGGGGTCTTGCCCTGGTAAGCATCGAGCACCGACCAGTCGAAATGCTTGCCGCTGCCGCCTTTCTCCGGTGTCTTGTAATCGAAGAGGAAGAGATCGGCAATGCCTTCGTATGCCTGGGTCTGCGCAAAATCGGCAGCGGTGGAGATGCCGAAAGCCTTGATAAACTTGATGTCCTTCACGATGTCGGGCACGAGCGTGCGGCGGAGGTTCTCGATGACCACAGGCAGCTCGGTGCCGTGGAGCTGGATATAGTCGAGCGAATAGTTGTAGACATAGGTGACAATGGTCTGCGGCATCTCATCCACGAAGACCCCTACCCGCTTGATACGCTTGGGGAAGACATAGTGACGGGAACCATCGGCATTCACCGCATAGTCGAGACGCTCCGGACTATAGTCGGGAAGGATCCCTGCCTGCGAACTGATCATCCGCACGAAACGCTTGCTCTTCGGCCAGAAATTGAACCCCATCATGTCGATGTTGAGCTCTGCCACGTCGCGAATATTCTGGGCATCGCGCATGCCGCACACTTTGATAATCATAGCTTACTTCTTCTATAAACCGGCGATTATAAACGCTCGATGAATTGTTTGAGAGCCAGTCCCGGGTTGTCTTCTTTCATGAAACGCTCGCCCATGAGGAATCCGTTGAATCCTGCCTCACGCAGTTCGCGCACAGTCTCAGGCTTACTGATGCCGCTCTCGCTGACCCGGCACACGTCCTTCGGCAACTTCTCAGCGAGGCGGAAACTGTTGTTCACATCGGTCGTGAACGTGCCGAGGTTACGGTTGTTGATGCCGTACATGTCGGGCTCAAGCTCTGCATATTCGAAGTCGCGCTCGTTGTGCATCTCTAAGAGCGTCTCAAGACCGAGCTCATGAGCGAGATGCTGCAGCCCACGACACTCGTCCTTCGTGAGGCAGGCAGCGATGAGCAATACCGCCGAGGCACCACAGTAACGCGCCTGAAAGAGCTGATACTCGTCGATGACGAAGTTTTTATAGAGGATAGGGATCTTCACGCCCGCCCTGCGCGTCTGCTGGATATACTCATCGTAGCCGCCGAAATACTCGGTATCGGTAAGGATACTCAGTGCCGAGGCCCCGTTGCGCTCATAGAGCGGAGTGACATCCTCGGGCTTGGCATCTTTGTGGATCCAGCCTTTGGAAGGACTCTTACGCTTAAACTCCGCGATGATACCCGTCTTGGAACTCATCAGCGCCGCACGCATGGAAGCGGGCTTACCCGCCTCTATCTGTTTCTTGATGTCGCCAATGAACTGCTGGATAGGCACGTAGCGCTTGCGCTCGTCGATCTCCACACGCTTGTGCGCGACTATTTCTTCTAAAATGTCCATATTGTCTCTGCGATTCGGAGTTTCCATCCAGTTATTTGTTCAACTCGATGAACTTCTTGAATGTAGCCAATGCCTTGCCACTGTCAATGCTCTCACGGGCGATATCGATACACTCGTCGATGCTCTTCTTGCCTTTCTCCAGCACCTGAATGCCAAAGGCAGCGTTGGCAAGGACGATATTCTTTTGAGCAGGCAGGGCTTTGTTGGCAAGCACATTGTCGAAGATCTGCTTGGCCTCTTCCTCCGTGGCGCCGCCGACGAGCTCCTCGGGCTTGGCAATCTCGAAGCCTAAGTCGGAAGGTTTGAAGACGCGCTCATAGCTGTTCGTGATAACCTTGAAGTCGCCCGTGAGCGAGATCTCATCGTAGCCGTCGATACTGTTCACAATGCCATAGTCGATGCCGATCTTCTGATACACCTGCTGATAGAGTCGCATCTGATCGAGCGTGGCGGTGCCGAGCAACTGGCACTGTGGCTTCGAAGGATTGATGATAGGACCCAGGAGGTTGAAGAAGGTCGGGAACGGGAGCGCCTTACGGATAGCCCCAACGAACTTCATGGCTTTGGCGAAGAGCTGCGCATGGAGGTAGACGATGCCGCACTCGTTGATGGAGCGGTTGAGCTTGTCGATATCATCGGTGAAGACCACGCCATGGTTCGCGATGACGTTGGATGCGCCACTGACGCTCGTCGCTGCATAGTTGCCGTGCTTAGCCACCTTATATCCTGCGCCTGCGATGACGAAGCAGGAAGTGGTAGAGATATTGAACGTGTTCTTGCGGTCGCCACCTGTTCCTACCACGTCGATGTAACGGTCGCAGTCGAGGGGCACGGGGACACCCGTCGCAAGGATACCATCGCGGAACCCCAAGAGCTCATCGACAGTAATGCCACGCATCTGGATAGCCGTCAGCAGCGCAGCAATCTCTGCATCGTTGAGCTCACCCTTTGTGATAGCAATGAGCAGTTGTTTGGTTTCCTCACGGGTAAGTTCCTCGTGATTGAGGAGCTGATTGAAAATTTCCTTGATGTTCATATCAGTATGTCTTTATGTAATTATTATTTTACGTTTGTGTTGAGAAACTACAGATTAAAAGCAAAGAGGCCTGTCGTGATTCACGGCAGGCCTCTTTTGTTTTCTTCTTGTATCTCAGAAGTATCCACACGGCTTAGCTCCTCACGACTTTTTTAATCCTGAGTTACGCCACCACCAATATGCAGATACATGATTCATCATCGTTGATTTGTTATATGACTTTTTTGTTTGTTACTTTTGTTGTATGTTTTATTATACGCTTGCAAAATTAGCCATTTAATATTAAACTGCAAACTTTTTAAGCAAGAAAATTGCGAATAGACGCATATTTAACATTTCTTACTTGAAATAGTACAGGAACTGAGCTTCTCCTTTAAGGGCAGGCTTGCGCTGACCTTCAATCTCAATAACGAAATCGATGTAGGCCTTGCAGATACCCCGGAGGTTCTCAAGGTTGGCCAGGGATGCCTTCATGCGGATGCGGCTGCCGGTGATAACGGGCTGGCCGAAACGCATCTTGTCCATACCGTAGTTGACCATCATCTTGAGGTTGTTGACCTCCACGATCTCGTCCCAGAGATGGGGCAGCAGGGAGAGCGTGAGATAGCCGTGAGCAATCGTGCTCTTGTATGGACTCTCTTCCTTGGCACGCTCCACGTCCACGTGGATCCACTGGTGGTCGAGGGTAGCATCAGCGAAGGCATTGATGCGGTCCTGATCCACTTTGAGCCACTCGGATGTACCGAGCTCCTTGCCGATGTAAGTTGCAAACTCGTCGTACGAGTTGATAATTGTCTTCATGATATTTCTGTTTTTGTTTTCCAATAAATACTTCTTCTCACCCAGATAGGTGTGACTTTACCTCTTCAGATGCTCTTCGAACCACTCAGCGATCTGTCGCAGCAGATGATTGCGGGTGTTGCCGCCGAAGATGCTGTGGTTGCGGTTGGTATAGATATTCTCCTTGAAGTCTTTGTCAGCCTGGACAAGTGCCTCTGTGTATTCGAACGTGTTCTGCGGATGCACATTGTCATCGGCTGAGCCGTGGCAGATGAGCAGGGCACCGTTGAGCTTCGAGGCACGGCTGATCGGACAGTCGTCGTAGCCTGCAGGGTTCTCCTGCGGCGTACGCATGTAACGCTCTGTATAGATAGTGTCGTAGAAGCGGTAGCTCGTCGGTGGAGCGACAGCCACCCCCGCCTTGAAGACCGGACGGCCCTCGCTCATGCTCATCAGCGTGTTGAAACCACCGTAGCTCCAGCCCCAGATGCCGATGTTGTCCTTGTCTACATAAGGCAATGTGCCTAAATAGAGTGCGGTCTCTACCTGATCCTTCGACTCGAGATTGCCCAGTTTAAGATAAGTGCATTTCTCAAACTCAGCGCCACGGCCGCCTGTGCCACGGCCATCGACACAGACTACAATGAATCCTTGCTGCGCAAGATATTCGTCGAAGGCTCCGCCCTGCCCCATCGATCCGGCATCCCATGAGTTGACGACCTGCTGGTTGCCCGGTCCGCTGTATTGGAACATGATGACAGGATATTTCTTCGAGGCATCGAAGTTGGCGGGCTTTACCATCCAGCCGTCAAGCTTCACGCCCTCAGAGGTAGTGAAAGAGAACGTCTCTTTCTTCGTCCAGCCGTACTGAGCGAGCTTCTGTTTCAAAGCCTTGTTGTCTACATTGGTAGCGAGGATCTTACCGTCATTGCTGCGCGTGGTATAGACATAAGGCGTGTCGTAGTCGCTCCACGAATTGAGGAAATACTTGAAGTCACCGGAGAAAACAGCGCTGTTCCAGCCCGCTTGATTCGTCAGCCGCTCTATGCGTCCGTTCTTGTGAGCTACATAGACCTGACGGTCGTGCGGGTTGAGGGCGGCAGCCTGATAATAGATGTCACCCGTGGCCTCGTCCATGCCATAGACAGCGGTGAAGTCGTAATTGCCCGGAGCGATCTTGCGAAGCAGCTGACCGTTGTGGTTGTAAACGTAGAGATGCATATATCCGTCACGGTCGGACGGTACGAGGATATTGTTATTGCCAATCTTGATACTTGCCACAGCCTCTTCCTCAACATATTTCTTCACACTCTCTTTGAGCAGAAGATGAGCCACGGTGCTGCGAGGGTTGACGGCATAGAGATTCAGAACATCCTGATGGCGCGGCATGGTATAGACGAGCACTTTGTCGGCATTGGGCGTGGATTTGATTCGTGGCATGTAGCCGTCGGCATCGACGGGCACCTGGAGCTGCTGGATACGGTGACTCTTGATGTCGTAGCTCCAGGCCGTGACCTTGGCGTTGTCCGTTCCAGCCTTCGGATATTTGTAACTGTACAATCCCGGATATTCAGCATACTCCTTGCGCTCGGGGTGGCTGCCTTTGTACAGTTGGAGCGAGTACTGCTTCACGTCCTTCTCATTGTAGCGAAGCCAGCAGAGCATCGTGCCGTCGGCATTGAAGGTCATGGCGGTGTTGAACTCGAACTCCTCCTCATTGACCCAGTCGGGAATGCCATTGATGACCTCGTTGAACTTCCCGTCTTTCGTCACCTGGTTCTCAGCATTGTCGTAGAGCAGCTTGACGAGGAAGATGTTGTTGTCGCGCACGAAGGCGACCTGCAAACCATCGGGCGACCAGATTGGACACTGCTGCGGCCCACCGTCGGAGAGCTTCTCGAGCTTGCGGCTCTTAATGGTATAAATATAGAACTCAGCCTTGTAGGAACGGCGGTAGACAGGCTGCCGTTTTGTGGAGATGAGCATCCGTGTGCCATCGGGCGACATAATGTAGCCGTCGAAGGCGGTGATCTTCTCGCCTTGCGTGTTGTCAACATCGAAAAGCACGGCGGTACGCTTGCCCGTCTTGAAGGAATATTCTTCTATCCGCTTGCCGTCGGCAGAAATGCTTGCATATTGATCGGTGCCTTTGATGGGGTTGATGCCCGAGACTCGTTCTGCTGCAAACTCGCCAGATGCGACCTGCTTGAGCGTGATGGGCTCAGAAGCAGCTACAGAGCCGGACAACATAAGCAATGATATAAAGGAAAGAAAAAACTTTTTCATAAACAGACATATCTTTTAATCAACATCTTTCTTGATATTCGCATCCTGCAAGCCATAGTGTTTCTTCTTGTTGACAGCGATGAGAAGGAGGCTGAGGATAATAGCGCATACACCGAAGAGGCAGAACACGCTCATACTCACCGTATAGGTCGGGTCTTTACCATTGAGCCAACCGATAAGCACGGGGACAAGCGCCAGGCCGATGTTCTGAATGAAGAAGATGATGGCATAAGCCGAACCTAAGAGCTTCATCGGGATAATCTTAGGAACACTCGGCCACATGGCAGAAGGCACGAGCGAGAAAGCTATCCCCAAGAGGATCATGATGATAACGGCGAACCAGCCATAAGGCAGGATATGGATGGCGAAGATGAAATGGATGATAGCGAGCATCGCCGAGCCGATAAGCATCAGGGTAGCACCCTTACCGATCTTGTCGTAGAGCGAGCCGAACAGCGGAGTGAGCAGAATGGTGCCTAAAGGAAGGAGCCCTGGGATGCCGCCTGCAAGGTGCTCAGGCACACCGTAGTTGGTGATCATGAGCTTTGTGGCGAACTTCAGGAAGGGGAACACGCCACTGTAGAAGAGCAGACAGAGCAAGGTGATAAGCCAGAATCCAGGGTTGGAGAAGATGAGCTTGAGATCGCGGAAATGGAACTGTCCGTCCTCGTCGGCCTCTTCCGCTTGTTTCTCTTCTTCCTTCAGGCTCTCGCCCTTTGCCACAGCGATGCTCTCGTCGAGTTTCTTATCCAACACAGTGTAAACGATGAATGAGAGGAAACCGACGACAAGGAGAGCCAGTCCAAAGAGGATCGGCGCACTGACCTTGTTGCCGAAGTGCTGGGCGAGAGGCAGAGAACCCATCATGGCACCGGCTGTGCCGAGACGGGCGAGTGCTACCTGGATACCCATGGCCATGGCGAGCTCATGACCGGTGAACCACTTCGTAATGATCTTTGACACCGTGATACCACAGATCTCACAACCCACACCAAAGATGGAGAAGCCGAGGGAGGCAAAGACGGCTGACATTGGGAGGTGCCCCTTGTAGATGAGCACACTGAGGTAGACGCTGCTGTCGCCGAAGTCGTGGCTGACACCATAGTATTTAATGCTCACGCCGATGACCATCAGTGCACAGGCCATGATACCCGTGAAGCGGATGCCCATCTTGTCGAGGATGATTCCCCCGAAGAAAAGCATAAGCAGGAACACGTTGATGAAGCCATAGGAACCAGAGAAGAAACCGTAGTCGGCAGAGGACCACCCCAGTCCACCGGCATCGCGCCCTGTCTCAAGAATCTTCTCCAGCGGGTCCATGACATCCGTGATGAAATAACCCATCATCATCGTGAAAGCGACAATGAAGAGGGCTGTCCATCGCGCGCCCTTGCTGTCACTTAGTATTCGTTGTAATTTCTCAACCATAATATAACTTTATTATTTTTGTTTTTATAACAAATTAATTGCGTTGCCGAAACCGGCAACGCAAAGAACGTTGAATGCTAACTAACTTCTTAATTCTTCAGCCAGCGGTCAAGCCAGTTGAAGAAGGTACGCTGCCAGAGAATGCCATTCTGCGGTTTCAGCACCCAGTGGTTCTCGTCGGGGAAGAGCAGGAGTTCTGCGGGGATCCTTTTCATGCGTGCAGCATTGAAGGCTCCGAACCCTTGGTTAGCATTGATACGATAATCTTTCTCGCCATGGATACAGAGAATCGGCGTATCCCAATTGGCAACAGCCTTATGCGGACTGTTCTCATATGTACGCTTGGCAGCCTCCGTGGCGTCTTTATTCCAATAAGCATCGTCATACTCCCAGTTGGAGAACCACGCCTCCTCCGTGTCGGTGTACATCGACTCGAGGTTGAAGGCTCCGTCGTGAGCGATGAAGCACTTGAAGCGCTTGTTGTGGTGTCCGGCAAGATAATAGACGGAGAAGCCGCCGAAGCTGGCACCTACCGCACCCAACTTATCCTTGTCGACATAAGGCAGGTTGTTGGTGGCATCGTCGATGGCTGAGAGGTAATCGCGCATGCACTGTCCCGTCCAATCCTGTGACACCTCCTCGTTCCATGCTGAGCCGAATCCCGGGAGGCCACGGCGGTTAGGAGCGACGATGACATAGCCATGGGCTGCCATGATGGAGAAGTTCCAACGATAGCTCCAGAACTGTGAGACAGGGCTCTGCGGGCCGCCCTCACAATATAATAATGTGGGATATTTCTTTGAGGCATCGAAATGCGGCGGAAGTATAATCCATACGAGCTCTTTCTCGCCGTCGGTGGTTGCCACCCAGCGCTGCTGGATCGTCGGCAAGGCGAGTTGGTCAAAGATCTGCTTGTTCTCTGCTGTGATCTGTACAAGCTCTGAAGCTTTTGCCTTCTTGTTGTTCGGTGTGAGGACATAGAGATCATCGGGGTGGGTCATCGAATGCTTGGTGACAAGGAGTGCCTTGTCTTTCTGTCCAGCGCCGAGCATCTGCAGTGAGCCATAGTCGGCCCATTCGTCCTTGCTGATCTGCATGACCTTGCCTTCGAGATTCGTCTGATAAACGTTCTCCGTGGCGTGCCAGCAGTCCGTGAAATAGATCGTCTTACTGTCGTTCGCCCAGACGAAGGCGTCTACATTGGAGTCGAATTTCTCGGTGACATATTGTTTCTTGCCTGTAGCCAGGTTCAGCACACAGAGGCGGTTGCGGTCGCTCTCATAACCATCACGCGCCATGCTTTGCCAAGCGAGGTAGTTGCCGTCGGGAGAAAACTGCGGGTTGACATCATAACCGACCTGCATGTCACCGTTCTGATGGTTGACAGCCTGGTTGCGCATACTCTTTGTCGGGTCAATCGTCGGTTCCTTGTAACCTTCCGGTTTGCAGAGGTTGCGGGTTGTCTTCGATGCCACATTATAAAGATAGATATCAGCATCCGTAGAGACAGCATAGTTAACGCCTGTCTTCTTGCGACAGGTATAAGCCACGTTCTTGGAGTCCTTGCTCCAGTCGAGCTGCTCAATGCCGCCGAACGGAGCCATCGGGCATTCGTAAGGCTCACCGTTGAGGATATCGATACCATCGTTGACCTTGTCACCATTGACATCGGCCACGAAAGGATGAGCCACTGTCTCCACGTAATGATCCCAGTGGCGATAGTTCAGGTCCGTGATGACACGTCCTGTTGCCAGCGGAAGATCCTCAGGATTCTTCTTGATCGACTCGTGGTAAGGCAGACTCTTGATGAGGATGACTTTGGAGCCGTCGGGAGAGAACTTGAAACCTTCGATGTCGATCTTTGAGTCGGTGAGCTGCACCCGGCTACTGCCGTCAGCATTCATCTTCCACAGCTGGCCGCCGCGGAGAAAGGCTATCTTCTTGCCACTCTCAATCCATGCGGGGTCGCTCTCGCTCTTTTCATCCGTTGTAAGCAAGACAGGCTTGACAATGGTCTTACCCATCTTGACAGGCTGGACATAAAGTACTGTGTGGCTCTTGTTATCCTTGACACTGTAGTAAGTCACCTGATAGACGACCTGCTTGCCGTCGGGTGATGCAACGGCTGTGCCGATACGCCCCATGGCCCACAGTGCCTCGGGAGTCATCAAGTCAGATTTTAAAGTGATATTGTTCTTTCCAATCATGGTTGTCGCGTCAGTCTTAGGCACCCCAAGAAGCATGGCGCCCAAGAGCAATGCTATTGTCTTGTTCATAATTTTGTAGTGGTTTATGACCTGGTAGTTCTGAAGTTCGGATCTTTGAAGTTCGGATCTTTGAAGTTCAGAAGTCCTGAAGACAGTCATTACCATGTCCATAATGCACAGGCATTTGACCGGACTTCCGGACTTCCGAACTTCTCGATGAATATTTATTTTCTACGGTTCTGCTGTTGCTTCATCTGTTCCTGCTGCATCTGCTGCAGAGCCTGCATGCGGGCAGCGAGGCCACTCATCTTCTTCGGGTTGGCCTGGTTCTCCTTATAGCGGCGCTCCAAGATAGCCAACAGCTTCTCATCGTTTGTCGTCTTGCGAAGCACAAACATGATGCCGGCCGAGAAGAACAGTGAGATGAAATAGTAGAAGTTCAGACCTGCTGAATAGTCGTTGAAGATAAAGAAGAACATCAGCGGCATGAGATACATCATCCACTGCATCATCTTCATCTGTTCAGCCTGCTGACCTACCATCTGGTCTTTCTGCAACTGCATCGTGAACCATGAGTAGATAAGCTGCGCACCAACAAAGAGAACACAGGTCAGCGACAAGTGGTCGCCGATGATCGGCAAGGTTCTGCCCCACTCGATGATCGGGTCATAGGTGGAAAGGTCGTGAATCCAGAGGAAACTCTCACCGCGGAGCTGGATGGCGTTAGGCACGAAGTTGAACATGGCGATCCAGATAGGCATCTGGATGAGCATCGGCAGACAGCCGGAGAGTGGCGACACGCCGTATTTGCTATACTCAGCCATCATAGCCTGCTGCTTTTGCATGGCATCCTCAGGTTTGTCGTACTGCTTCGTAGCTTCGTCGAGCTTCGGTTTGAGCACACGCATCTTAGCCGATGACATATAGCTCTTCTTGACCATCGGATAGGTGATAGCCTTGAGCAACAAGGTGATGAGGATCAAGACGATACCCATGTTGAAACCCCACGAGGTGAGCCAAGTGAAGACGGGCATCGTGAACCAACGGTTGATGATGCGGAAGAGCGGCCAGCCGAGGTAGACAAGCTTCTCCATGTCAAGATCCTTGCCGAATGTGCTCTCCTTCTCTACCTTCTTCAGTGTATAGAAGTCGTTTGGTCCGTAATAGAACTCGAGCTCTGTAGCCTTCCTGCCCGACGGATCGAAAGCAGTCTTCAGGTTAGCCTTGAAATCCTTGAGATAACGCACCTTCCAGTTGTCCTGCGACTCCTTATTATATACCGTGCTCTCAAGGTTTGCTCCTTTGTCGAAACCGTCCTTGGCGATGATGACAGCGGAGAAGAACTGATTCTTGAAAGCCACCCAGTCCATCGGCTCTTCCGCTGTTTCCTGCTTTGACGAAGCCTCACTGAGATAGTCGGTGCCGCCTTCTGAGTTCTTCCAGTCGAGTCGCGCGTAGCGGTTCTCAAAGTTGAATCCGCGCTCCTGCTGGCGCACGGTCTCGTGCCAGTCGATGTTCACACGCGCTGTGTTCGGATCGAAGAGTCCGGCCATGCCTTCAGCCTGCAGACTGAGGTGAAGCATATAGTCTTTTCCTAAACGATAGTTGAGAATGAGCTTTTTACCCTGTCCTGCATCTGCCGTCATCGTTACCGTTGAGTCGGTAACGGCAGACGGCGTGAAGTAAAGATCCGACGTGCTGATATTCATCTCTTTCGCGATGAGCGTATAGTCGAGCGACTGACGGTGCCCTTCAAAGAGCGTCACACCGCTGAGGTCATCATGCTTGCCGGACATATCCGTCATGTTGTGGCCGATGAACTGTCGCGAGCCTTTTTGATTCTTCAGATACGCCTTCACGACGGTAGCGCCCTTGGTAGAGAGCGTCAGCGCTACTTTGTTGTTGCTGAGAACGATGTTCCGGGCTTTTCCGATAAGCGCCTTGTGGAAGAGAGCTGTCGTGTCGTTAGCAACTTTCTGCTTCACTTCCTGCTGACGCTTGAATGCCGCGATCTTGGCAGCCTTCTCAGCTTTGGCGCGGTTAGCCTGTGCAATAGAGTCTTTGACAAACGCTGCACGCTGCTCTTCTTTGGATGGCTGTGAGTAGATACTGAAGCCTATGAGCACCGCGGCAATGAGTACAAAGCCTATGATTGAATTCTTGTCCATTTATTTTTTCTGATTTTCTATAGCGGTCTTCACAAAGTCGACGAAGAGCGGATGAGGATGGAGCACTGTAGACTGATACTCGGGGTGGAACTGCGTACCGATATACCACTTCAACGACGGTATCTCAACAATCTCTACGAGATCACTCTCAGGATTGCGCCCGACACATATCATACCGTTGCGTTCAAACTCCTTCTCGTAGTCGTTGTTGAACTCATAGCGGTGACGGTGGCGCTCCTGAATATGCTCTTGCTTATATATATTGAACACGCGCGAACCTTGTTTAAGATCACACTCATAAGCGCCGAGACGCATGGTGCCACCCATGTTCGTGATGTTCTTCTGCTCCTCCATGATATCAATGACGTTGTGCGGGGTCTTCTCGTCCATCTCACGGCTGTTGGCATCCTTGTAACCAAGAACGTCGCGTGCAAACTCGATGACCATCATCTGCATGCCGAGGCAGATGCCGAAAGTAGGAATGTCGTGTTCGCGGCAGTATTTGGCAGCTACAATCTTACCCTCGATACCACGCTGACCGAATCCCGGACAGATGACGATACCATCCTGCCCTTTCAGTTTCTCAGCCACATTCTCGTCGTTGAGGAACTCAGAGTTGATGAATGTGATGACGGTCTTATGGTCATTGTAGGTACCCGCCTGCGAAAGACTCTCGCGGATACTCTTGTAGGCATCCTGAAGATCATATTTACCCACGAGGCCGATGTGCACCTCCGCGGTAGCCTTCTTTCTGCGCTCGAGGAACGCTTTCCATGGGCCGAGTGCCGGCGTGGGCCCCACAGGCTCACCTACCTTGCGGAGAATGGCCGCATCAAGTCCTTGGTTCTGCATGTTCACGGGCACCTCGTAGATACTCGGCAGATCCTCACTCTGTACTACGCAGTCGAGATCAACGTTACAGAACGCAGCCACCTTCTTGCGGATTCCGTCGTCGAGATGCTTCTCGGTACGCAGCACGAGAATGTCGGGCTGGATACCCACGCTCTGCAGTTCCTTCACGCTGTGCTGCGTGGGCTTGGTCTTGAGCTCGCCGGCAGCCTTGAGGTAAGGAATATAGGTGAGATGGATATTGACAGCTCTCTTGCCTAACTCCCATTTCAGCTGGCGGATAGCCTCGAGGAAAGGAGCACTCTCGATGTCGCCGATCGTACCGCCAATCTCCGTGATGACGAAGTCGTAATGATATTTAGAACCGAGCAATTTGATATTGCGCTTAATCTCGTCCGTGATATGGGGCACGACCTGAATGGTCTTGCCGAGATAGTCTCCCCTGCGCTCCTTGTCGATCACAGCCTTGTAGATACGGCCGGTAGTCATGGAGTTGGCCTTGGTGGTCTTGATGTCTGTGAAACGCTCGTAGTGACCGAGGTCAAGGTCGGTCTCCATGCCATCGACAGTAACATAGCACTCACCATGCTCATAGGGGTTGAGGGTACCCGGGTCGATGTTGATATAAGGGTCAAACTTCTGGATAGTAATGTTGTAGCCTCTTGCCTGAAGAAGCTTTCCTATAGACGATGAGATAATTCCCTTGCCCAGTGAGGAAACAACACCGCCAGTGACGAAAATGTACTTTGTTTCTGCCACGTTCTTGAGGATTTAATATGAATAACTAAATTTTGTTGCAAAGATACTGCTATTTTGTGAGATACGCAACAAATCATTTTACTATTTTCTTTTTGATTTGTCTTTCAATATTGTTACCTTTGCAACTGAAAATATATCATCTTGGTTAACATGACATTTCATAAGTTCTACATAGCTATCGCAGCGCTGCTGTTCATTCCTCTTTCTATGTCGGCTGCTCCCCAGCGTCGTTTGCGCGGATTGTCCAACAGTTCAGACATGAAGATGGTCCGGAGATATACCGACTCTCTGCTTCTCTTCCGCGACTCTCTTTACCGTGACTCTGTACATGCGGAGACCATCAAGCCTATCGACACGGCTCCATATTTTTTGCCTTTCACTTTCTATGAAGGCGTGACCGATCATGCTTTTTCTCTCGACAAGAAGCTGAGTGTTACCGACAGCACGCTTCTCTCGTTCTATCTCTCCCACCCCGAATGGGTAGAGAACACGCAACGGCGGTTAGAGACTACCGGCCCCGTCATCCGCCCGAAGACCGTGAGAGAAAGTCCGACGGAAGTTATTGAAAAAGAGCTACCGAAAGAGCCTGAACACCAGCCTGTTGACCTCATTGTCTTCAAGCCTAACTTCTGGTCGTTTGGGGGAGATTATTACCTTCAGTTCTTGCAGAACTATCTCTCAGACAACTGGTATCAAGGAGGAGAAAGCAACTACTCCATGATGGGCTCGGTGACGCTTACAGCCAACTACAACAACAAGCAGAAGGTGAAATGGGACAACAAGCTCGAAATGAAGTTTGGCATGCAGACCTCCAAGAGCGACTCTATCCACAGTGTCAAACCTACGGAAGACATGTTGCGCTACACCGGGAAGCTTGGTCTGCAAGCCGCCAACCGATGGTATTATACTTTCCAGCTTATCGCTCAGACGCAATGGGCACGTCACTATAGCACCAACAGCAATTATGTTCAATCGGATCTTTTCTCTCCGCTCAACGTCAATGTTTCTGTCGGTATGGATTATTCGGTCAACTGGCTCAAGGGACGGCTCAAGGGAAGTGTGCACCTTGCACCGTTCGCTTATAACTTTAAATATGTAGGGCGGTTAAGCCTCGCCCCGAACAATGGCATTGATGCCGGACATCATTCTTTGAACGATTTCGGTTCGCAAACAACCATAGACCTCACTTGGAACTTTGCCGATAACATTTCTTGGAAGACACGTCTCTACGGTTATACCACCTACAAACGCACGGAAGCAGAATGGGAAAACACGTTCTCGTTCCAGTTTAACCGTTATCTCGCGACAAAGATTTCCCTTTATCCACGCTTTGATGACGGACGTAAGCGAGACGACAAACTCGGCTATTGGATGCTACGTGAGTACTTCTCCATAGGATTCTCCTATAGCATGTGATTTATAAACTTTTATTACTTCCAACCCCCTCTGAGAATCGATTCTTTTCAGACAAGGAGACGATTGGCCGAAAGGAAGCGATTCTCAAGCGAAGTTCGTAATATGTTGATAAATAAGGATTTGTATAAACTTCCGTTTTCGGAGTCTTCTCTGTCATTCCGAAATAGTCTTCATCTAAGTTGAAAGCCGTCTTCATTCAACTTAAATGAAGTCTTCATTCAACTTAAATGGCACCTTCATTCAACTTAAATGCAGGCTTCTTTCAACTTAAAAGAGAACATTAGCGATGTTCTCGGATGCAGTGATGACTTTCTGAGACTTCTTTTTCATCCATTTTTCTCCTTTTCCGTTTCTATTTCATGCAACTTCCATTGTCCTGACTTTTTACTTTTTGTAAATTGTTTTTATCATTGAGGAAAGTGTCTACAGATTATATCACTCTCACTTCCTGGAATAAAACATGAATCAATTGGTTCATGGGCGATTGATACTATAAAATGGTCTAATAAACGAATTGTGTAATAAAAAACACGTCTAAACCGAAAATAATGCACATTTTTTTTGCGAATGTGCAGTATTGATATTACCTTTGCACGAAAATACGAATTTTGTGCAATGGAAAACACTCCAAGTTTCAATAAGCTGCTTGAAGATACGATCATCAACAACTGGTATAAGGATGCGCTGACCGACTATAAGGGAGCCACCCTTCAGTATCATGACGTAGCGAGAAAGATCGAAAAGCTCCACATCATGTTTGAAAGTATCGGCCTTGAAAAAGGAGACAAAGTGGCTCTTTGTGGGCGCAACAGTTCTATGTGGGCTTGTGCTTTTTTAGCAACGCTCACCTACGGTGCCGTAGCTGTTCCTATTCAGCATGAATTCACTCCTGACCAGATATATAATGTGGTGAATCACTCCGATGCCCGCCTGCTCTTTGTAGGCGACGTAGTAGCGACACAGCTCGATTATGAGCGGATGTCTCACTTGGAGGGTATTATCTATATTCCCGACTTTTCCATCGTGCTGAGCCGATCGGAGAAAATCACCTATGCCCGTGAGCATCTCAATGAGGAGTTTGGCAAGAAATATCCTAAGTTCTTCCGGAAGGAGCATGTCCACTACTTTATAGATCAGTCGGATGACCTTGCGATGATCAATTACACGAGTGGCACGACGGGCTTCTCAAAAGGTGTCATGCTCTCTTACCGTGTGATGTGGAGTAATATTGCTTACTTGAAGCATGCAATAGGCAGCAAACTTCCCAAAGACGCTAATGCATTGTGCATCCTCCCCATGGCGCACATGTATGGCTTGAGCTGTGAGTTCTTGCTGCAGTTCTGCTTGGGGCACCACCTTTTCTTCCTTACTCGTCTGCCGAGCCCTACAGTTATTCAGGCAGCTATGGCCGACATTCATCCATGCATAGTTGTTTCCGTACCTCTTATCATTGAGAAGATCATCCGCAAAAAAATCCTTCCGCAGCTTCATACACGTCTGCGCCTGATGATGCACATGCCCGGTATTGGCAAGAAAGTGCGTGAGCACGTGTGCCAGCTCGTCAGAGAGGAGATGGGTGGCAACGCCTACGAGGTGATGGTAGGCGGTGCCGGCTTGAGCAAAGAGATAGAGGCGTTCCTTGTAGAGATTGGATTCCCCATCACCATTGGCTATGGCACTACAGAGACAGGACCTATGATTACTTATTCCGACTGGCACAATTTTGTGCCGGGCTCGTGTGGCACCGTGGCTGAGAACATGGAGATAAAGGTTCTGAGCAAAGATCCTGCGCATATCCCCGGAGAGGTGGTCACACGCGGGTTCAATGTGATGGATGGTTACTACAAGAATGAGAAGGCTACACACGCGGCAATAGACAGTGAGGGATGGTTCCACACCGGTGACTTAGGCCGTATGAATCCTGATGGACATCTCTTTATCGTGGGGCGCATCAAGAATATGCTCTTGGGCTCCAACGGTCAGAATGTCTTTCCCGAAGAGATTGAAGACAAGCTCAACTCGATGGCAATGGTTGGAGAAAGTCTTATCGTCCAGCGAGGCGACAAGCTCGTCGGATTGGTTCATCCTGATTTTGAAGCAGCCCAGCAGCTTGGATTCACGGAGAACGACCTCAGTTCTATCATGGAGCAAAACAGGCTGGAGCTTAACAAGCAACTGCCTTCTTTCTGTAAAATCAGTGAGATCCAGCTTCACGACACCGAGTTTGAAAAAACTCCCAAAAAATCGATTAAGCGCTATCTCTATGCCGAAAAAGTGAACGATTAATCGTTTTTATAAATAGACCGTATTATTAATACCGAAGATATTTATCTATGGAGAAGATTCCAAGTTTCAATCAGCTAATCCAAAACAGCATCATCAAGAATTGGGAGCGCGATGCGCTGACCGATTATAAGGGTGCTACGTTGCAGTATCATGATGTGGCAAGAAAGATAGAGAAGCTGCACATCATGTTTGAGAGTTCCGGTGTGCAAAAAGGAGACAAGGTTGCGCTTTGTGGCCGTAACAGCGCAGCATGGGCAGCCGCTTTCTTAGCCGTGCTGACTTATGGTGCCATAGCAGTGCCTATCCTCCATGAATTCACCCCAGAACAGATTCACAACATCGTCAACCATTCGGATGCCAAGTTGCTTTTCGTAGGAGATGTGGTGGCCACTCAGATCGACCCGGAGAAGATGCCGGAGCTGGAGGGTATCATCTATATCCCCGACTATTCGCTTGTTTTCTCGCGTACCGACAAACTGACGTATGCCCGTGAGCACCTCAACGAGATGTTCGGTCACAAGTACCCGAAATATTTTCGTAAGGAGCATGTTCATTATTATATTGAGCAAAGTCCCGACGAGTTGGCTCTCATCAACTATACCAGCGGTACGACAGGCTTCTCAAAGGGTGTGATGATCCCTTATCGAGCGCTGTGGAGCAATGCCGACTTTGCTGAGAGCGTCATCGGCAAAGACGTTTTGAGAGCAGGTGACAATGTCATCAGCATCTTGCCAATGGCACACATGTACGGCATGTCCTTCGAGTTTATTTTCGAATTCCTCAAAGGCTGCCATATCTATTATCTGACGCGCATCCCCTCCCCTGCTATTATTGCTGCCGCTTTCGCCGACGTGAAGCCGCGCATTATCATCTCCGTGCCGCTGATTATCGAGAAGATCATCCGCAAGAAGGTGTTCCCGAAGCTGCAGGATCCTCGTATGCGCCTGCTGATGAAGATGCCGGGCATCAACAAGAAGATCTATGAGCGCATCAATGAGCAAGTGACGAATGCTTTCGGAGGCAACTTCTATGAAGTCATTGTCGGGGGTGCCGCCTTCTCTCAGGAGGTAGAGCAGTTCCTTCATCGCATAGGATTCCGTTATACGGTAGGCTATGGTGCCACAGAGTGTGCACCGATCATTGGTTACGAGGACTGGTCACGTTTCGTGCCGGGGTCTTGTGGCAAGGCTGCCTTGCACATGCAAGTAGAGATAGACAGTCCAGATCCCGCTCATGTACCCGGTGAGATCCTCTGCAAAGGACCGAACGTCATGCTTGGCTATTACAAGAATGAGGAGGCTACAAAGGCAGCTATCGATGAGAACGGATGGTTCCATACGGGAGACCTCGGTCTGATGGATGCTGATGGCAATATCTTCATTAAGGGCCGCTCTAAGAACATGTTGCTCGGCTCCAACGGTCAGAATATCTATCCCGAGGAGATTGAGGATAAGCTCAACTCCCTGACGCTGGTCAACGAGAGCGTCGTCATTCAGGAAGGTGACAAGCTCATCGGGCTGGTGCACCCCGATTATGATGCAGCTAAGAGCATGGGACTGAACGACAGTGATATCAAGGAAATCATGGAGCAGAACCGCAAGACGCTCAATGCTGAACAGCCGGCCTATTGCCGTCTGTCGGAGATCAGAATCCACGAGGAAGAGTTTGAGAAGACGCCAAAGCGGTCGATCAAGCGGTTCCTGTACACCAAATAAGGAAACGTCGCCCTAAAGGGCGACGCACAGAACAACAAGAAACGCCGTCCTTCAATCATTTTGAAGGACGGCGTTTTTTATCGGTTTGCCTGTATATCTGTTTATCTGTTCTTTGCAATGAATTCCTCGACATCCTTCGGATGATAAGGAATGCGGTCTTTGCCAATAAAGCGGCAACCGTCCTTGGTAATGAGGAGGTCATCTTCAATGCGGATGCCACCAAAGTCTTTATAGGTCTCGAGCTTGTCGAAGTTGATAAAGTCCTTGCAGTGACCGGAAGCCTTCCAGTCGTCAATGAGATCAGGAATGAAGTAGATACCCGGTTCGTCGGTGACTACGAAGCCTTCCTGAAGGCGGCGACCCATACGCAGACAGTTGGTACCAAACTGCTCAAGGTTAGGGCGCACCTCATCGTCGAAGCCTACGTTGATCTGATCAAACGACTCCATATCATGCACATCCATACCCATCATGTGGCCAAGGCCATGAACGAGGAACATAGCATGCGCGCCAGCGGCCACGGCATCTTCGGTATCACCTTTCATCAGTCCGAGTTCCTTGAGACGATCAGTGATCAGACGACAAACACCGAAGTGGACATCCCACCATTTTACGCCGGGCTTGGCCACAGAGAGCGCATAGTCGTGAGCAGCCTCGACGATAGAGTAGATCTCCAACTGTCGCTGGTCGAAATGTCCACTGACAGGAGTAGTACGTGTGTTGTCGGAGCAATAGTGGTTCACCGTCTCAGCACCGGCATCGCAGAGCATCAGACGGCCTGCTTCCAACTTATTTCGGGAGGGAGCCCCGTGCATGATCTCACCGTGCTGTGAGAGAATGGTCGGGAAACTTACCATTGAGCCATAAGCATTGGCAATGCCATCAAGCGTACCGGCAATCTCCTGCTCTACCACGCCCGGCCGGCACATACGCATAGCCGTGGTGTGCATCTTATAGCCGATCACAGCGGCACGCTCAAGCTCTTCAATCTCTTCCTGTGACTTTGTAGAACGCATCTTCACGACTGCCTTGATGAGGTCCATCGAAGCGCTCTCCTTCTGTTGGTTAGGATGAATGCCTAAGAGGTCGAAAATCTGAATCTTGATGTCGGCACGATAAGGCGGAAGGAAATGGATCTTACGGTGCAGGCGCATAGCATCGTTGCAGATAGTCTTAAGGCTCTTCATAGGAGCAGAATTGCTCACTCCGACCTGTTCTGCCATATCGTGAACACTGTCCACAGAACCATACCACACGATATCGTCAATGTCGATATCGTCGCCGACGAGGGTCTCGATGTCGTTGTCAATATCAATCACACCTACGAGACCGTCGCGCTGCTGACCGAAATAATAGAGGAAAGAAGAATCCTGACGGAAAGGATAATATGTGTTGTTGGGAAAGTTGGCAGGTGATCCGTTGTTACCAAAAAGCAGAATTACGCCATTGCCAACGAGCTTCTTAAGCTCTGCGCGGCGTTCGATGTAAGTTTCTTTCTTGAACATAATGTAAACGTTTTGGTTACTTTTGATCGCAAAGTTACAAAATTCAGAATAAAAAGCACTACCTTTGCAGAAAAATAACACTTTTTATGCAGATAGATCCTCATTCCATGGGATTGGTTCTTGAAGGCGGTGGCATGCGCGGCGTTTTTACAAGTGGTGTGCTGGATGCATTCATGAAATACAACCTGTATTTTGACTATGTTGTCGCCGTCTCGGCTGGGGCTTGCAACGGTATGAGTTATATCTCCCGTCAGCCTCGCCGCGCCCGCATCTCCAACATTGATTTTCTCGCACGATACAACTATATTGGTTTGCGCCATTTAGTGACGCAAGGCTGCATCTTTGATCAGAAACTGCTCTATGACCGCTATCCCAATGAACTTATTCCCTTCGACTATGACGAGTTTTTCAAGCACTCGGCTGGCTTTGAGATGGTGACGACCAACTGTCAGACAGGGCGAAGCGAGTATCTCACAGAAACGCACGACCGCCAGCGGGCATGCGACCTTGCCAGAGCATCGAGCTCACTGCCCTATGTAAGTAAGATAACATGGATAGACGGCAAGCCGATGCTTGACGGAGGCATCGTCGACTCTATCCCTGTGCGGCGTGCGCAGACAACGGGACATAAACGGAATGTCGTAATCTCAACCCGCAACTTTGGCTATCGGGAACAGGGCCGCGATCGCAAGCAACCCTCTTTCATCTACCGCAACTACCCCCGCTTGCGTGTCGTTCTCAGCCATCGGATAGAGGCTTACAATGAACAATTGCAGATGGTTGAGGACTTGGAGCGCAGCGGAGAAATCTTTGTTATCCGTCCTAAGCGACCGATGGAAGTTCACCGCATGGAAAAAGATGTAGCAAAACTTGAACGGCTCTATGAGGAAGGATTCCAATTAGGGGAAGCTTTCTGTACGCAAGGGTAAACATCGGTCGGCACGTGTCAGCATCGGTCGGCACGTGTCAGCATCGGTCGGCACGTGTCAGTAGTATCACTTCTGAATACAAAATACACAAAAAGCGGTAAGAACTCGATTACTGGACTCGAACCAGCGACCTCGCGCCCCCCAGACGTGTGCGCTACCAACTGCGCTAAATCCCGTTCCTTAATTGCGAGTGCAAAGGTACTGCGTTTTTTTGATATGACCAAATATTCTTACTACTTTTTTATTCGTTTGCTATATTTAAGCATAATAATAAGGTGCATAATTGCGTTTTATAGACATATTTTGTAAATTTGCATGTCCAAGACATATAATATGAGGAAATACACCTTTCTGCTTCTTTTGGTCTCAGTGCTGTTGATGAGTGCATGCTCAAGTTCTGATGACATAAATTCTTCGCGTGCTACGTCCTCTACGGAAGAGACAGTGGATACCACAATACTTACGGACAACTATACTTACGAGCTGCCCGTCATTTTTCATGTACTCTATAATGATAAGAATGACGCTAATCAATACATCCCTTATCAGAGAATAAGCAATTTGGTTCAATATGTCAATGAGATCTATCAGGGTGGAATCTACGGAGAAAGTGAGAATGTACATGTGAAGTTCGTGCTTGCCACGAAGGATGAGAACGGGAAGAAGCTTGAATATCCTGGTGTCGATTATGTAAAATATACCGGAGAATATCCGATAGACGTTGAGCAGTTTATGACCGACGAGACGGGAAGTAACGTAAAATATATTTGGGAGCCAAACGATTACATCAATGTGATGATGTTTAATTTCAAGGAATCTAACACGGAATCTGTCTTGCTCGGCATCTCCCATATGCCTAATTCTATCAAAGGTGATCACGAATTAGCTGGTTTGGAAACCTTGTCCACGCCCAGTGTAACAAAAGCAAACCTGCCCTTTGCCTACTGCTCCGCTATCAACAGCCTCTATGCCAACAGATCGGCAGAAGGAGGTTATTATCAAAGTGACCGATATACGAACGCCAATCATCAGATGACATTTTATACCAGCGCAGACATTGTGATGACGCTGGCTCATGAACTTGGTCATTATTTGGGTCTCTATCATGTGTTTACTGAAGCAGCGAGTGAAAGCAACGACAATAGTGATGTAAATCCAGTTGATTCTTGTGCGGATACCGATTATTGCGCGGATACCTATTCTTATAATCGTGCAGAATACAACGATTATACAAAATATGAAATGAATTCTGTACAAGGTTTAGACCCCAACCTGTTCAATAAACTGCTCTTGCGCTATTCTTGTGACAGTGTGCAATATGAAGCTGACAACATCATGGATTACAGTATTTGCTTAGGCTATCAGATTACTCCTGAGCAGAAGGCGCGCATCCGTCACGTGCTTTATTATTCTCCCCTCATTCCCGGTCCGAAGAAATACCGAACTACGAGAGCGGCGAGCGTTGCGGGTCCCGTGGACATCAAAATTAAGACCATCAAATAATATTATAGAAAATAGAATGACAACCTATGAGATTATAGCACCTGAGACCTTATCTGCAGACATTAATTTACCTGCTTCTAAGAGCATCAGCAATCGCGCCCTCATTATTCATGCGCTCAGTGGCGGTCAACTGCCCCAAAACCTCTCCGATTGCGACGATACACGCGCTGTCATCAATGCGCTGCGTGATATGCCGGAGACAATCGATGTAGGTGCGGCAGGCACAGCCATGCGCTTTATGACTGCTTACCTGGCCGTAACCGAGGGTGAACATGTCATCACAGGTTCAGAGCGCATGCGTCATCGGCCTGTTGGTGTGCTCGTCGACGCATTGCGCATGCTTGGTGTAACCATCAACTATGTAGCAGAAGAAGGTTATCCCCCACTCCATATCAGCGGTCATCCGCTTTTGGGTGGAAAGCTTGAGATACCGGGGAACGTCAGCTCACAGTTCATCTCTGCCTTGTTGCTCATCGGTCCGGTTATGCATTTAGGTCTGTCTCTCCATTTGACAGGAGAGATTGTTTCAAGGCCCTATATCGACTTGACTATTCATGTAATGCATGGCTTTGGTGCAGAAGTAGACTGGACGAGTCCTGACACCATTGAGGTTCAGCCCAAGCCTTACAGCAATGCACCTTATCTGATTGAGAACGACTGGAGCGCAAGTTCATACTGGTATGAACTCGCATCCCTCTACCCAATCAGTGAAGCAAATGTGAGCTTGCGCGGGTTGGAAGACAGTTCACGTCAGGGCGATTCTGTAGTGAAATACATCTTCTCACTGCTCGGCGTGAAGACAGCTTTCGATGAACCGCATTCAGGAAAGCCAACGACGGTGAGGCTTACGCGTCATCTCGATTCTGTGTCACAATTAAGCTATGACTTCCTGAACTGTCCGGACTTGGCACAAACCGTTGTCGCAACCTGTTGCGGCCTCGGTGTGACTTTTCATTTTACAGGACTTGCCAGTCTCCGTATCAAAGAGACAGACCGCATCGTGGCGTTGCAGAGGGAACTGCGTAAACTCGGATTCATCATTCAGATTATCAACAATGAGGAGTTGCTGTGGGATGGCTCCGTCTGTGAACCTTCAATGGAGCCCATCGACACTTATGAGGATCACCGCATGGCCATGGCCATCGCTCCGTTGGCCGTAAAATTCCCAGGACTTAGGATCAACAATCCCGAGGTGGTGACTAAGTCGTATCCAGACTTTTGGAAGGACTTGCGCAAAGCCTGCTTCACGATCAATAATATCTAAGTACAGAATGCCGGAAGTTTGGAAGTGCAGAAGTCTGGAAGGACAAAAGTACAGTCAAATGACAAAGCATCAATGACTTTAAGTAATGATGGCCTTCGGGTCTACGGGCCTTATAGGCATCTATAATAATAATTACAATGCTATATTTAGTTCTTGCTCTTGTAGCTCTTGGCCTTTTCTGTGCCTTTCTCGGCTATCGCTCCCATCGACGGGGCGAGAGTCAGGAGATTGTAATTGGAGAAGGCGACTGCACGCGCTGCACCCCTGACAACGTTATGTGTGAACAGGAATGTATGCTCAAAGCAGCTACTGAGCCAGTAGAATACTTTGACGATGAAGAGCTCGATGCATATAGAGGGAGAGCATCTGATAGTTATAATGAAGAAGAAACAGCTCAGTTTATAGAAGTTTTGGAGACACTACGACCCGACGAAGTGAAGTTGTGGAACCGTAGTTTGATCCTTCGTGGCATCAACATGCCGGATGGTATTAAAGATGAATATATCTCGCTCGCCGATTCATAAGATAATTCTGATTCTACTTGCTTCCGGGCTTGTTATCAGCTTGACAGCAGGTTGCTCGACGGCCAAGAACACGGCCGCCACAAGATGGTGGCATGCCTTTAATGCGCGTTATAATACTTATTATAACGGCACATTAGCGTATATAGACGGTTCTCTGGAGAAAGAGACGGGCAACCAAGACAACTATACTGACATCATTCCGCTCTATACAGTAGGCAATAAGAACAGTCGCGAATTGGGTAAATCGAACTTTGACCGAGCCATTCTTAAAGCAGAGAAAGCCATCGATCAGCATAGCATCAAGGCACGACCGCAATGGAACTCAAATAAAAGAAAGACTGACCGTGACCGGGAATGGCTTTCGCGGCGTGAGTATAACCCCTTTCTTTGGAAGGCATGGATGCTTATGGGGCGTTCACAGTTTCACAAGGGAGCTTTCGACGATGCCATCTCAACTTTTGCCTACATGAGTATGCTTTATCGCACACAACCAGTCATCTATTCGAAAGCGCAGGCATGGTTAGCAAAATGTTATATAGAGAACGGTCAGGTATACGATGCTGAAGATGTCATCCGTAATAATCGACGCGATTCTATACCTTGGCAAGCACGTAAGGACTGGAACAATGCGCTTGCTGATTATTACTTGCTCACACAAGACTATAAAACTGCAATTCCTTTTCTGCGGGCTACGATCAAACAAGAGATGCGAAAGAAGCAGAAAGCACGTGAGTGGTTTTTGATGGGGCAAATCTGCTCACGTGCAGGATTAAACAAGGATGCCTATCGTGCTTATAGTAAAGTTATCAGTTTGAATCCGCCCTATGAATTAGAGTTCAATGCACGTATTGCACGTACCGAAGTGATGGCTGATACGAGATCAGATAGAATGGTTTCCAAGCTCCGTCGCATGGCGCGATCAGATAAAAACAAAGATTATCTCGATCAGGTGTATTATGCCATAGGCAATATCTATCTGGCAAGGAGAGATACAATGCACGCCATTGTCAACTACGAGAAAGGCCATGAGAAAGCTACGCGCACAGGCGTGGAGCACGGTGCCTTGCTGCTGAAACTTGGTAACCTTTATTGGGATCTTGAACGCTATACCGATGCCCAGCGTATCTATAATGCAGCCCTCGGCATGATAGATAAGGACAATAAGGAGTATGAACAGCTTAGTGAGCGCTCAAAAGTGCTCGATGAGCTTGTGCCGTACACGAACGAAATACAACTTCAAGACTCGCTGCAATGCCTCGCCAAGATGGACGAGATCCATCGCAATGCCGCCATCGACCGTACGATAGAAGCACTGATAAAGAGAGAGAAAGAAGCTAAGAAAGCGCAGGAAGAGCAAGAGGCGCTACAAACTCAGCAGAAAGGAGAGAACGATCCTGGTCATGGGACGGGCAGTAATAATAAGCCATCAACCACCAACACCTCGTTATCGAACAGCCAAGAATGGTACTTCTACAGTCAGACGGCGGTAAGCAAAGGTAAACAACAGTTCCAAAAACTGTGGGGCAAACGTGAGAATGTGGATAACTGGCAACGCATCAACAAAAGCGTTGTTAAGATGCAGCAAAACAACAGTTTGGCAGATATGAGCGATGAGCAACGTGACTCCGTGTTTAATGCGCAGGCTCAGGCCGACTCTGTCTATGCGCCGGTGAACCCCGAATCAGACCCGCACAAACAAGAGTTCTACCTTGCGCAGATCCCGTTTACAGAGGAGCAGCTCAAGGCAAGCAACGACACCATCTCCGATGCGCTCTTTCATAGTGGCGTCATTTTCAAGGACAAGCTTGATAACCTCACACTGAGCGAGAAGGCACTCACAAGACTCATTCGTCAGTATCCGGACTATGAGCACAAAGACGATGCTTTCTATCACCTGTTCCTCCTTTATTCAAGAAAGGGGCAAAACGCTTTGGCTGAGACCTTTGTAGACAGTCTGAAGGCTGAATACCCGAAGAGCCAGTGGACAACGCTGCTCTCCGACCCGAATTATGTCATCAATACTCGCTATGGCGTTCACATGGAGGACTCACTCTATGCTGCCACCTACGAGGCTTTCAAGACAGATAAATATCAGATAGTAGATGCTAATGTCAAACTGTCCGAGACTCGTTTCCCACAAGGTGCCAATCGGGATAAGTTCATTTTTATCGGAGCGCTTGGCAAACTGAATGAAGGCCACAGTGAAGACTGTCTCAAAGACCTTAACATTCTTGTTGAAAAATACCCGGAGAGTGATGTTGCAAAGATTGCCGGAATGATCATCAATGGGGTGAAGAGCGGCAAACGATTGCATGGTGCCCACTTCGACATTGGGGATATATGGGCAAGAAGAAGCGAGGTTCTGAGTGACAGTGCGCAACTCAAAATGAAGCCACTGAGTGCGGAACGTAACACCCAGTTCGACTTCATGCTCGTCTATCAGCCCGACTCCGTAAACGAGAACAAGCTGCTCTATCAAGTTGCCAAATTCAACTTTACCAGCTACCTCGTCCGCGACTTTGATATTGCCATCGACAATGACGACTATCTGCACCGCATGCGTGTCTCCGGCTTCCGCAGTTACGATGAGGCATTGGAATATTCGCACAGTCTGCTTTCTCAACAACAGATCTTAAGGCTCATGGGCAAAGCACGACCGTTTATCATCAGTGTGGAGAATCTCCCGCTCATCGGTGTAGCCTATAGTTATGAAGATTACAAGAAGTTCTATGACATCCACTTCGCTCCTATCAAGCCTTCAATGCTCCCGTTGCTCAATAATCCTGAAGATATTGTGACAGAGCCACAAGAGCAAGAAGAGCAGACAGAGGAAGAGATCCTGCCTCAAGGTGGCGTTTCTATACCGGTAGACGAGCCAAAGCCTGCGCAACAAGTCGGAGTGACTATCCCGGTAGATGAGCCCAAACCCACACAGCCCTTGAATAAAGAAACGGTAAAGACAGCACCGGTAAATAATAATACACAACTTAAGAATAATACACGTCCTCAAAATAATAATGCAGTACCTCGGAAGAAGGTTGCTCCTACACAGAAGAAGCAGGCATCTGCTCCGAAAAAGCCGATGCCTGCTCCGAAAAAACAGACTTTCGATATTGAGAGTGAGGATTACGAGCTTGACGGATTCTAATTTCATTGAATATGACCAACGGAAAGATACTTTGGGCAGATGATGAGATTGACCTTCTCAAAGGTCACATCATCTTCATGCAACGGAAAGGCTACGAGGTGACAGCGGTATCAAACGGTACCGATGCCATCGAGGAATGTCGTAAACAATCATTCGACCTCATCATGCTCGACGAGATGATGCCGGGTCTCACGGGACTTGAGACGCTGCAGCGAATCAAAGAGATTCAACCGCAGACACCTGTTGTGATGGTGACGAAGAGCGAGGAAGAAAATATCATGGATCAGGCTATCGGCTCACAGATAGCCGATTACCTCATCAAGCCTGTCAACCCCAGTCAGATTCTGCTCTCACTAAAGAAGAATATCCACAAGAAGGAAATCGTGACAGAGGTTACACAAAATTCCTATCGCAGCGACTATCAGAAAATAGCCATGCAGATTGACGATTGTAAGAACTGGAACGACTGGATGCAGGTCTATCGCACGCTTACACGATGGGAGGTGCAGCTTGGGCAGGCAGAAAGTGGAATGATTGACATGCTCTCCATGCAAAAGGAAGAGGCCAACAACGCTTTCGCCAGATACATCAAGAATAACTACATGAACTGGATGGACGCTATCCGTGTACGATTTAGCAGAAACCGCACACCACAACAGGCGTGCCCGCTGATGAGCCCCGATATCTTCAAAACAAAAATATTTCCACTCATCGACAAAGGTGAGAAAGTGTTCTTGGTTGTCATCGACAATTTCCGGTGGGATCAGTGGCTGATGCTTGCCAATGAGTTAGGCAACATGTTTGATATTCAGGACGACATGTATATGAGCATTCTCCCGACAGCCACTCAGTATGCACGCAACGCTATCTTTTCCGGGCTCATGCCTGAAAACATCGCTGAAATGTTTCCCGATCTGTGGGTGGACGAGGACGAAGAAGAAGGCAAGAACCTCAATGAAGCGCCGCTCATCAAGACACAGATAGAACGTTATCGCAGGCATGATAAATTCAGTTATAATAAAATCAATGACTCCGACGCTGCCGCGAAATTACTGCAACAATACAATTCTCTGAAGGACAATGATCTGAATGTGGTTGTCGTCAACTTCATCGACATGCTTTCTCACGCGCGCACTGAATCGAAGATGGTGCGTGAGCTTGCCAACAATGAGAGTGCTTACCGCTCCATCACGCTCTCCTGGCTCCGTCACTCGGTTATCGCAGATCTCTTCAAAAGATTGGCAGACAGCGACTATACCGTCGTGTTGACCACGGATCACGGTTCGATCCGTTGTTCTAAGCCCGTGAAGATCATAGGAGACCGTAACACAAATACAAATTTGCGCTATAAGCTCGGAAAGAACCTTGCCTACAGCGCAAAAGATGTGTTTATTATTAAGGAGCCGCATAAAGCTTTTCTCCCTTCGCCGAACATCAGTACGTCGTACGTCTTTGCAACGGGCAACAGTTTCTTTGCTTACCCTAACAACTACAACTACTACGTATCCTATTACAAGGATACCTTCCAGCATGGTGGCATCTCTATGGAAGAGATGCTTGTGCCACTCATCACGATGAAAGCAAAATAAGAATGTTGAATGTTAAGTGTTAAATGTTAAATGTATTATTTATGATGTATAGTGTATAATGAATACCTTATACTGAGCATTCAACACCTAACATTCAACACTTAACATTCAACATTTTATTTTAGTTGTTCTGCATAATATTCGAAGGCTTTCTTCGTGATGGCCACAGCCTCTTCCATTGTGCAGTCGAGCCGGCCGCCGCTTGCATTGAAATGGCCGCCACCATTGAAGAAGCGCTTAGCCATGTCTTCTACGGAGAAATCGTCCACAGAGCGGAGGCTCACCCAGATGCGACCATCAATACGATCATCCTCACGCAGCGAGATACTGCATTTCATACCTTTGATCTGCAGTGGGACATTGACAAGTCCCTCCGAATCGCCACGTACAAAGTGGAAATTCTTCATATCTTCACGTGTCAACGTATAATAGCTTGCATGAAGATCCTCGAAGACGTTGAGCTTCTGCGACATGAGGTAACCACGAAGACGGATGGCCCAAGTGGAATAGTTGTTGAACACATTGCGGTAGATCTTGTCCTTGTCGATGCCCTTAGTGAGCAACTGACAGATGATGAAGAATATCTCCGGACGTGTAGAGGCGAAAGTGAAGCCTCCTGTGTCTGTCATCATGCCACAGTAGTCGCAAATAGCAAACTTCTTTGAAAGCGTTTCAAAGCCACCCATCTGCCACACGATACGGAACACAATCTCAGACGTAGAACTAAGGTCGGGGAAGGATACCTTCAAGACAGCGTTAAGGTCAATACCCAAATGGTGGTCAATCATAATGAGATCACCTTTAGCATTTTTCAATACATCCTCCATTTCATCCACACGCGAATACATGTTGAAGTCGAGGCAGAAGACGAGATCAGTGTCGTCAAACAGCTTCTTCACTTCGTCCGGGTGCTTGTCATAACGAATAATGGTCTCTCTTCCCGGGAGCCAATGAAGAAAATCCGGGAAGGCGTTGGGTACGACGATAACAGATTCTTTGCCAAATTGTTCAGAAAGATAGGTTGACCAAGCAAGACATGAGCCGATGGCATCACCATCCGGGCGTGAATGTCCCACAATAACAATATGCCGTGCGTTCGCTATCTTCTCTTGCAGAAAAGTCGCCTCTTCTGCAGTCATTAAATTCAAATTCATTAAATAAATATTATTGTTATTTATACAAACACTTCATCCATCAGGATGTCGTTCTCATCCGTCGGAATATCTTTTACGATCTGGAATGGAAAGCAAACCCCCATTTTATAGACGGAGGGCATCTTCACAAGCAGACGGTCATAATACCCTTTTCCTCTTCCGAGGCGCTTTCCATCCTGCGTGAAAGCTATGCCGGGGACAATAGCAATATCGATATCGCTATAGTCGGTGAAAGGTTCACCCATAGGCTCCATGATATGGTATTTCCCCTGCGGAAGAAGACTGTTGCCAGACGTTACAGGCACGATATCCAAGTTCTGATCATCTTTGACGCGTGGCAGGAGCACACGCCGTCCTTGATGGAGCAAAGCGGCTACAAGTCCATGGGTATTCACCTCATCCTCCATACTGTAATAGAGAAGAACAGTATGAGCAAACTTGAAAAGCTTATTCTGCTCTAAACGCTGTGTGACATCTACCGACTGGATGATGAGCTCATCTACACAAAACTGCTGCTTACGCTCTTTTATCAGATTTCTCAGTGTCTGTTTGTCCATGTATTTTTATCTTCATTTCACTTTCTTGACCGGTTTCTTTGGAAAAGCCGCATTGCGTGCGAATACGCCCAAGGCAGTCATGATGTCGGGATCTCCTTGGTTGAGATATTCATCCAAAGCCTGTTCGTCAAGCATATTGTAAATAATCCTTCCGTTGATATACTTCTCAAGAAGCGTATGGCTCCTTCTGATGAGGAGGTTACGGCGCTGCAATCCATGCTTGTCAGCATAGTCGACAAACTGCCCTACCATATTCTGCTGCTTCAGATAACTTGCAAGCTGGAGCATTTCCTTGAAGTCTTTCATCTTCTGACGGTTGTTGTCCGTGTAGGTGAAGGCAAACTGCAGGATAAGTCCGCTCATGGCTGCTTCCTTATAATAAGAGGTCATACCGGTAGTGTCTTCGGGAACAAAAATATCAGGCGTGATGCCGCCGCCGCCGTAGACCACACGTCCGATGCTCGTATGGTACGCTGGTCCGGTATGTTTTATACTGTCACGTGAGAAGTACTCTCCATGCTGATACCGCTCTATGAGATCTTGTGCATAATCCTGATCATCGCCATCGACATAAGGTTTTTGGATGCAGCGCCCCGACGGTGTGTAATAGCGGGCTATCGTGAGGCGGATAAGCGAACCGTCTGAGAACGGAATCTGCTGTTGTACAAGGCCTTTACCGAAGGAGCGGCGACCGATTACCGTAGCCCGGTCATTGTCCTGCATGGCACCCGTGAAGATTTCTGCTGCCGAGGCCGAACCTTCATTGATGAGTACCACAAGCGGTATCTTCTGGTACGCTCCGTGTCCGTCAGAAAAATAGTTCTGGCGTGGCGATTTACGCCCTTGTGTATAGACGATGAGCCGCTTGGCGGGAAGGAATTCGTTGGCCATCTGAACCGCACTCTGCAGATAGCCTCCGGGGTTGTCACGCAAGTCAATGACAAGATTCTTAAAGCCGTGTTGCTGCAGGTTCGCGAGTGCTACAAGGAGCTCCGGATAAGTCTTCTCACCAAAGTTCTTCACTTTTATATATCCTGTGTTGTCATCAAGCATATACGTTGCCGTGATGGTCTTCGTAGGTATCTCCGCCCGCGTCACGGTATAGCTGATGATGCCCTTATGACCATAGCGCTGCACGCCGATCTTCACCTTTGATCCCGACGGACCTTTGAGTCGGTGCATGGCTTCCTCGTTCGTCACCTGCTTGCCTACAAATTTCTTTCCGTCAACATAGACAATCTTGTCGCCGGCGATGATACCTGCCTTCTCTGCCGGACCGTTCTTGATAACGTTTTGTACGTGGATTGTGTCTTGACGGATCGTAAATTCGATGCCTACGCCGGAGAAGCTGCCGTTGAGGTCATCGGCTGCCGTCTGTGCGTCTTTGGCGGAAATGTAAACTGAGTGCGGATCAAGCTCGGCGAGGATCGTAGGGATGGCTTTCTCAACGAGCGAATCGATGTTTACAGGGTCTACATATTGGTCATCGATAATGCGCAAGAGGTTATTGAGCCTGCTCGACCCATTATTGATAACCGTCAGCCTGTTGCCAGAGAAATGGTTGGCATAGAACGACCCTATCATGATACCCAGTATCATGCATAAAGCCATCCACAATGGCATGAAACGATATTTATTTTCTTTCTTCATTATCTATAATATTATTCTTCCGGCCCACAGTATACGGTTTCTACCCCTGCCCGCTGCAAGAGTCTGAGGCCATCGTCGAGCCTGTATTTCTCTCCATAGACCACACGGCGTATGCCGGCCTGAATGATGAGCTTGGCACATTCAATACATGGGGAGGCAGTGACATAAAGCGTTGCGCCTTCCCCACTGTTTGTACTTCGGGCGAGCTTTGTAATGGCGTTGGCCTCGGCATGGAGCACATACGGTTTGGTGACGTTGTTCTCATCCTCACAGACATTCTCAAAACCACTTGGCGTGCCGTTATAGCCGTCACTGATGATGGTCTTGTCTTTCACGACCAAGGCACCGACCTTACGTCGTTTGCAGTAGGAGTTCTCGGACCATATATGCGCCATGCGCAGATAGCGGTTGTCAAGCAGCCGCTGCTTCTCTGTCTCTTCCTCGTCCTTCATCATATTTTGTTTTTACTTTTTTACCCTTTTACTTTTTTACCCTTTTACCTTTTTACTTTTTTACTCTTTTACTTTTTTACCTTTTTTATCCCGTTCCGTTCCAGCAACGCATCGATCGTCGGCTCACCTCCCCGGAAGCGCTTGTAGAGCGTCATAGGATGCTCCGTGCCACCTTTGGAGAGGATGCAGTCGCGGAAACGCTGAGCCGTCGTGCGGTTGAAGATCCCCTCATTTTTGAACACCGAGAAGGCATCGGCATCGAGCACCTCGGCCCATTTGTAACTGTAGTATCCTGCCGCATAGCCACCGGCCATGATGTGCGAGAACTGTACCGTCATACAGGTGTCGGGCAGTTGCTTTGTGATGATGGCATCTTTCCAGGCGTTCTTCTCGAAGGGGATGATATCTTGGGTGAATGGTTTCTTCTGTGTGTAGTAAGCCATGTCGAGCAAGCCGAAGCTCACCTGTCGCATACAGGCGTAAGCCACATTGAAGTTGCGGCTCTTCTGGATGCGCTTGATAAGCTCGTCAGGGATGGGTTCACCGGTCTTGTAATGGAACGCGAAGGTGTGAAGGAATTCCGGCTCTACGGCGTAGTTCTCCATGAACTGTGAGGGCATCTCCACAAAGTCCCACCACACGTTCGTGCCCGACAGACTCTCGAAGCGCGTGTTGGCGAACATGCCGTGCAGCGAATGACCGAATTCATGGAGGAACGTCTCCACCTCGCCGAGCGTGAGCAGGGCAGGCTTCGTAGCCGTGGGTTTCGTGAAATTGGTCACCACGCTCACATGGGGTCTGACGTTCTTGCCTTTCCTCGTGATCCACTGGCCTTGGAACTCGGTCATCCAGGCACCATCCTGCTTGCCTTCGCGCGGATAGAAGTCAGCATAGAACACAGCGAGGTAACTACCATCCTTGTCAAACACTTCATAAGCCTTCACGTCCGGGTGATAGACCTGTATATCCTTATTCTCCTTGAACGTTATGCCATAGAGCTTGTTGGCCAATCCGAAGATGCCCTTAATGACGTTGTCGAGCTGGAAATACGGGCGGAGCATCTCTGCGTCGAGGTTGTATTTCTCCATCTGCAACTTATGAGAATAATAGGAAAAATCCCATGGCTCCAGTTCAAAGTCGTTGCCTTCGAGCTTCTTTGCCTCGTCCTCAATAGCCTTTACTTCTTTAATGGCCGTGGGCTTGTAAGCATCAATGAGATCGTAGAGCAACTTATACACATTCTTGACATTGCTGGCCATGCGATGCTTGAGCACATAGTCGGCAAACGTGTCATAACCGAGGAGCTGAGCTATCTCCCGTCGCAGGTTCACGATGCGCTTGCAGATGTCGAGGTTGTTGGCATCGTTGTCGTGGGTACACTCCGTGCTGCGTGCCATGTAGAGCTGTTTACGGAGGTCTCGCTGCGTGGAGTAAGTCATGAACGGCGAATAGCTCGGATAGTCGAGCGTGAAGACCCATCCTTCGAGCCCCCGGTCCTTAGCAGCTTGTGCGGCGGCATCGACAGCTGTCTCCGGCAGTCCGTCGAGCTGCGCCTTGTCCGTGATATGAAGCGTAAAGGCTTTGTTTTCCTTCAGTAGGTTCTGTGAGAACTTCAGCGCCAGCACGGATGCCTCTTCAGTGAACTTCCGCAGCTGTTCTTTCCCTGCCTCGTCGAGCAGAGCACCGCTGCGTACAAATCCGTCATACTCCTTGTCGAGCAGCATCTGCTCCTCAGGTGTCAGCTCGCGGTGATGTTCGTAGACGGCCTTCACACGGGCAAAAAGTTTCGGGTTGAGTGTCACATCGTTCTCATGCTTTGTCAGAATTGGGCTGAGCTTCTGCGCCAAGGCTTCCATCTGCGGATTCGTATTGGCACTCATCAAGCAGGAGAAAACATTCGACACCCGGTCGAGCAGGTCGTAATAGTGCTCGCCCTTCGTGTCATCTGTCCAGGCAATGGTATTGTCGAACGTAGGCTCGTCGGGGTTGCCAATGATTTTGGCGATGGCCTCGTCGTCACGGCGAATTCCTTCGAGAAAAGCGGGCTCAAAGTCCTCGAAATGTATCTTGTTGAACGGCACTGTGTCGTGAAGTGTGCCGTAAGGCTCCATAAAAGGGTTGGGCCTCACCGATGTCGGTTGTATATTTTTCTGATTATCTTTATTTTTTATGCTTTCCATATCTTGCACAAAGGTAGGTCTTTCTTTTGAATCTACCAAAGATTAGCCATAGATATTTTAATAAATTATTCAAACAGGTGAGACATAATAACTATTCATTGATAAGATAACACTAACGCGACACTGCTTGTGTCGCGAGTAGAAAAGAAATGCAAGCATAATGTTGACACAGACGGGTTATAATCGTGACACGTATGAGGCACAATCGTGACACGTATGAGGCACGATCGTGACACGTATGAGGCACGATCGTGACACAGTTGAGGCAGAATCGTGACACAGTTGAGGCAGAATCGTGACACGTATGAGGCATGATCGCGAGACGGGCGTGAAGAGAAGGCTGCGCTCTGAAGTTATACTGAAAACTACTAAACTTAAATAGGCAACATTCCTTTTCCTTGCTATGTCAACTTGCTTCGTTCAGAATTCGTAGCCGATGTTTACCATGAAGTTGACGCGGTCGGTCTTGTTCGAATAACCGAGCGTTGCGCCGACGGGTCCGATGATGGTGTTGTAAAAGTAAGCGAGCTCGTAACCAAGCAAAGGACCATGCTTCAGCAAGTGTCGGAACGCATCGGCATGCTGGGCTCCTGCTATTTTGAAGAGGACGAAGTTGTTCGTCGTGAGCTGTGCCTGGAGCCGCAACTGACAGGCCACAAGATGGTTGTCAGTGATCTCTACATGGCCTATTCCCGGGAACGGCATCTGCTGGTCGAGATAATGACCGAACCACTGTCCTCCAAGGCCGTTCATACGGATGAGAGGAATATCAGAGCCAAAGAGCAGCCGGCCGTAAAGCATTGGCTGAAGGGTAAAGACCCGACTCAGCGGAAACGACATGCGCCAGTGGGCACCAAGCTCACTGAAACCGCGGTGACCTTTGAAAGAATAGAAGTTGTCCGTGAAATAGCCATACGCAGCCTGAAAGTTGGCTCCTCGTGTGGGAAACACCCCTTTGTTCTCCGAGTTGTAATGGAGGTTGGCATGGTAACTGAAGAAATGGCTGTCGCTGACATCGAACCCCGCGTGTCCTATCGTGCTCTCCACCATGAGCCGGTGGAAGTTGTAATAGTCCCACCGCACCGCGAGGTCCATCGCAAGGTTGCGCATACCGATGTCCATCAGTCCGACGCTCGCCTGATGGTGGTTGAGTGTGAGGTTGTACGACTTATGCCCATGCTCATAAACGTCGAGGTCGTTGTGTTCGTAATAATATTCGAGCCCCGTCTCCACTCTGTGCTTGGGCTTAAAGACCCCTCTAAGGTCCACACTCGTCTTCTTGCCAAGCCTCAGCGTTGCCTCAAGGTCTACAGGGTGCTTCGCCATCGAGTAGACGCCGTCGAGCTGCATCGCCACCATGGTCTCCGTATCGAACCGGAGCCCCACGTTGCCTTGTACCCGGTCGTTTTCGGGTCGCTCACCGCTTGTAGCCGCATAGCTGACAGGCACGAGGGCTTCAGGGTTGAGCAGCGGACGCACGGGCCGATCATCGTCAGCGAGCCCCAGCTTGCGCTTCAGGGCTATCAGCTCCTGCCAATGGCTCATCGCCTCCTCCTCGCCCCTTCGGACAAGTGTATCGATAGCCGCCGGCGTAAAACTCGCAGCGCCATAGCCCTTCGTGTTGACACGGATAGCGACATCGGTGAGTGCGAGGTTGTCCTCATATTTATTCTTACAGTTCACATCGACGATCTGACCGATGACCGAAGCACTGGAGTTGATGTCGTCAGCGGTTCGCGGAGCGCCCTGCACCGTCACTCCGATGATATAGTCGGCTCCCATGGCCTTGGCGATATCCGCCGGATAGTTGTTGCGCAGCCCCCCGTCGACCAGCACCTTGTCGCCGATGCGCACGGGCGAGAAGACGGCGGGAATAGACATACTCGTGCGCATGGCCAGCGCAAGGCTGCCCGCGTGGAAATCATACTCTGTGTTGTCCACGATGTTTGTTGCTACACAGGCAAAAGGAATGGGGAGCGAGTCGAAACTCATCGAGTAGGTGTAGCCCGCCGTGAGCCGGTAGAAGAGCCGCATGAGGTTCTTGCCCTGGATGAACCCTGCGTCACGGAGCCTGCTCGCCTTGCTGAGCGTATAAGTCTTGCTAAAGGCGTAGGTTGTCTGCTTCTCTCTGTTTCCGAGGTTCTGTGTATAGTAGTCGTCGCGGTCACTGAGCAGAAACGTCCAGTCTTGCCGCCGCACCATGGAGTCGAGACGCTGCGCATCCCATCCGCAACTGTACAAGCCGCCGATAATACTCCCCATGGAGGTGCCGGTGACAATATCTACGGGTATGCCCGCCTTCTCTATCACCTTCAATGCACCGATATGAGCCACCCCCTTAGCGCCACCGCCCGAGAGGACCACGGCGACACGGGGACGGCGGGACTGGGCAAAGACGGAACCTAAGAGTGAGGAGAGAATAAAGATGAGAAACAGTGTCTTCGTACGCATAAAATGTCAGTGTTGTTGGGTGCAGGACGATCCCTATCCCTGGCCGTCAATGAGAAGCCCTGCGCGGCTGTTTGACCTTCCTCCAAACGACCTCGAAGAGGACGGTACCCACGATAGCGGTAAGGATACCGAGAATCACGTCAATGCAATAATGATGTCCTGTGTAGATAGCTGTGAACCAGATACCCACACAGATGAATCCGAAGAGGCACGAGGTGTACCATCGCCTGTGGCTCATGACCGAATAGGCTGTTGTGACGAGGAGATAAGCGGCATGAAGGCTCGGCACTGCCGCAAAGACGTTAGCGTTCTTGCCATAGATACTGTGGAAGATGTTCAGTCCCACGAGCTGGTCAAACCGTCCGAGTCCTGCCACGTTGCCGGGGGTATGAAGCACCGGGGTGAAGCCGTAGTTCATGGCATACCATGGCGGTGCTGCAGGGTGAACATAGTAACCGATGAACCCGATGAGGTTCACCGTGAGGAAAGCCCAGGCGAAGCGGTTGGCCCAGTCGCGCTTGTGGATAAAGTAGAGGTATATCGTGAAGGCGATAGGCACGGGCACCCAACAAAGGTAGAAACAGCCTGCCATAAAATCGAGCACGGCACAATGGTGGATGGCGAACCACTCACCGGGGATCAGTCGTCCTGCAGCCGTATTGATGCCGAAGAGCGCCTTCTCCGCGTCGTACAAGTTGTGCACATCGATGCTGTTGAACTCGTAGTTGGGGAAAAAATTGAAACTGCTGTAGATAAAGCCAAAGAGGAACCACGGCAACATGCATAGCGTGAAGCGGCGTGTGGGGCGGATAGCTACGAAAATGGCAAACAGAACAGCAATGAGTAAGCAATCCATTACTTCTATTTCAGCTTCTTATAGCAATATCCCACGCGCCAAAAAGCCGTGATATTAGCAAGCACAGCAATAAGAATCATACCTCCTGCCACCCACCACAGCGAACCGGTAAAACCGGTGATCATAGCCGTGACAGCCGTCACTACGACACGCTCCGGGCGCTGCATCAGTCCGACCTTGCACTCGATGCCGAGTCCCTCAGCACGTGCCCGGACGTAGCTCACCATCACACTTCCTACCATGGCAGCGAAGGTGACGACCCCCATCCAGAACCAACCTTCGTCCTCTAAGAAGACGAGGACGATGCCGAAGAGGGAGACGAGCTCACTGTAACGATCGAGCGTAGAGTCCCACATGGCACCAAACGACGTGCTCATGTTGCCCATACGCGCCAGACGACCGTCCATCATGTCGAACAAGCCCGAAGCGAGGATGATGAATCCGCCCCACCCCAGTGTCGTCGTCTGTGCATCGGGGGCAGACTCCTGAGAGGCATAGATAAAGAACACGGCTGCCACGATGTTGCCGATGAATCCCAACGTCGTGACGATGTTCGGGGTGATGCCCACCTTAATCATTCCTTTAATCAGCGGGTTGATGATCTTGTAGATCACTTGTTGTAAAAAATCCCTATACCACATAATAATTAATATTGTTATCCGATTATTTATCTTCTTCTGACATCGTCTTATGCTTGAATACCCAACCCCGCTGCAGCGGATAGTTGAAACCAAACGCTACTGCCAAGGCTACGAGACATTTTACGATCACAAAATAACGGGTGCCTCCCGCAAGCCACGTCAGCAGATTGGTGCCTCCGCCATTGAGGAGCATGCTGCCCAGCCATACCAACAGGTATCTCTCTGCCAACGATTTCTTGCCGCGACCCGTATGAGAGAATACATATTGGCAGTTGAGCGTGAAGTTGGTCAACCCTCCGCAGACCACGCCGATAATGTTGGCATAACCATAGGTGAACAGTTCAAGGAATGTGAGCGAGATTGCTAAGCCAAAATCGACACAACTCGATACTGAGGCACTCATCTCCGCTTTAGCGAACGTCCATAGTTCGTGCTTGATCTTTCCCATACATTACCAGCAGGACATGATGTATTTAGCCACGACCATCACCACAAGGGCATAGATGCCACCTAAGATGTCATCTCCCATAACCCAGAAAGCCCCCGTCTTGCGGTCGAGCTTCTTGATGCCCAAAGGCTTGACGATATCGAAGAAGCGGAAGAGCACAAGGGCTGCCAACGCCCAAGCCCATTCCTTCGGCTGCACGACAAGGAGCGGGATCCATACACCCACCATCTCGTCGACAACCACTCGTGAGGGATCCTCGCCCCAATAAGGCTGCAGGCGAGCCGTCGCCCACGTGCCGAGGATCGTAAAGAGGATGATGAGGACAAAGGTCGTCGCGGCAAGCGGAAAGGTAGGGAGCCACAAACCCATAAGCAACCATATCACCGTTGCCAGGATACTGCCTGCTGTCCCGGGACCCCACGGCCACAAGCCACTATAAAAACCCGTGCCGATGAGCATGGGGAGGAAAGGAGGACGCTTGTCCGTAAGGTTGCCTTTATTATTCATAATTTATATTTTCGTTAAATGATATTTGCCAACAGTGATCGTCCATCGTAGCCGCCTTTGCAAACGGAGCACACGCAGACCATGATAGCTTTCGATTGCAAAATTAATATAAAACTCCAATCTATCAAAGAGTTTTGGAGAGTTTTGCTGAAATAATGCGTAACTTTGCATGCTATTTCATAAGCAGTGGGATAAATAGTATTCAAATTTGCCACGGGATTGTTCAAAAGGTGATATTCTAATACAGAATTACTTTATAATAAATACGTGGCAGAAGATTGTAAGGACAGGAAATATTTATGAACAACAAACGCTTCGTCATGGCACTCCTCACGGCTTTTATGTGCCTTATCAGTGCTATGGCCCAACAAACAACGGAAAAGATAACCGGACAGATTGTAGACAAAGACGGCTATGCCATCCCTTATGCCAGCGTCACTTACCGAGGACATCATATCGCTGTATCGAGCGACATCGAGGGTAAGTTCTCTGTCGACAAGCACCCGGGATGGATCATCACGGTGACCAGTGTGGGCTTCAAGAGCACAACCGTGAAGATAGATGCCTCCTCCTCTGACCTGGGGAATATTGTGCTCAAGGACGACACCCGCTCGCTCTCCGAGGTCGTCGTCAAGCAGAAACGCGGACGCTATCGCAGAAAGGACAACCCCGCCGTGGAGCTCATGCGCCGGGTCATAGCAGCGAAGAAGAAGACGGATCTGGACAATTATCCTTATTACCAGTACGATAAGTATCAGAAGATCACGCTGGCTTTCAACGATATCACCGACAAGCAGCTCGAAGGTAAGTTCTTTCAGAAGAGGAGCTATCTGCGCGACCAGTTAGAGATGTCGCCTTACTATAACAAGCGCATTCTCCCTGTCCAGGTTGACGAGACGGTGACCCAACACGTCTATCGAAAAGACCCGAAGAAAGAGAAGGACATCATCATGGGACAGCAGTCGAGCGGTATCGGAGAGGTGCTCTCTACGGGTGAGATTATCAACACGATGCTCAAAGAGGTGTTTACCGATGTGAACATCTACGACGACTATATACGGCTCGTGCAGTATCCCTTCGTCTCCCCTATCGGCAAAACAGCCATCTCCTTCTATCATTTCTATATAGAGGATACGACCTATGTCGACAAGGACAAGTGCTATCATCTGCAGTTCATCCCCGCCAACCAGCAGGACTTCGGCTTTCGCGGGGAGCTGTGGGTCCTCGCCGACTCGACGCTCCACGTGCGCAAGGTGAACCTGTACATGCCCAAGAAGAGTGATGTCAACTGGATTGACGACATGAAGATTGAGCAGGAATATACAAAGCTCGACAACGGTGAGTGGGTGCTCACCAAAGACGACATGGCGGCAGAGATCCATGCCAACAAACTCTTGCAGGACATGTTGGTGGTAAGAACGACGAGGCTCTCCAACTATGCTTTCCACGAACTGCCCAAGCAGCTCTTTGCCGGCAAGGCAAAGGTCAAGCACTACAGCGACGCCTACAACCGCAACGATAAGTTCTGGAACGAGTACCGACAAGTGGGACTGACCAAGAGTGAGTCGTCGATGTCCAGTTTTATCCGGGCCATGGAGAACTCAAAAGGGTGGAAATATATCATCAAAACGGTGCAGCTGCTCGTGGAAAACTATGTTGAGACCAACTCCGACCCACAGAAGAAAAGTAAGTTTGACATCGGCCCTGTCAACACATTTATCAGCTCCAACTATGTCGATGGCCTCCGACTCCGCCTTGCCGGACGCACCTTGGCTGCGCTCAACCCGCATCTTTTCTGGAACGGATATGCGGCGTATGGTACGAAGAGCCACCGCTGGTACTACGGCGATGAGTTCACGTGGTCGTTTAACAAGAAGCAGCTCAGTCCCTTCGAGTTCCCACAGCGCAACCTCGTTTTCGAGACGTCGCGCGATGTGATGTCTCCCTCTGACCTCAACCTTATCCACAATAAGGATAACATCTTCATGACCATCCGCTCAAGCTCGCAGAAGGAGATGTTCCTCTACAATCGCCAGCGACTGACGTTCAACTATGAGACCGAGGCTGGATGGCGCTACAATGCCCGTTTCCAGACACAAAGCAATGAGACTGCCGGACTGCTCCATTTCTATAAGGTGAACACGGGAGAGGAGATCCACAAGATCCGTCTCACCGATGCTACGGTAGGTATCACCTGGAACCCGGGAGTGACCTACGTCAACACCAAGCGCACGCGGCTCCCGGTGAACCTCGATTCTCCGGATATCAGTCTCTCGCATACGATGGGCTTCAAAGGGGTGCTCGGCGGCGACTTCCAAAGCAATATTACCACACTCGGGATCTATCAGCGCCAGTGGCTTGGCTCCTTCGGATACATGGATTTCCATGTCATAGGCAAGGCTCAATGGAATAAAGTACCGTTCCCGCTGCTTATCCAGCCGCCGGTCAACCTCAGCTATATTGAGACGGAAAACACGGTATCACTCGTCAAGGACTGGGAGTTCCTCAACGACCGACAGGTGTTCTGGAGCTGGAAATGGGACCTCAACGGAAAGATCCTCAACCGTATCCCGTTTATCAGACGATTGAAATGGCGGGAGTTTGTCGATGTGAAAGGATTCTGGGGAACGCTCACGGATAAGAACAACCCGACAAAAAACACAGATGATAACCTCATCTACAGTTTCCCCGCCGGATCGCATATCATGAGCAACAAGCCTTACTGGGAGGTAGAAGCCGGCATCCACAACATCTTCAAACTCATCAGCATAGGTTATGTGCGCCGCTTGATCTACAACTACCCGGGCACCAACAAATGGGGTATCCGCCTCGACTTCCAGGCTTCGTTCTAAAAAGCTATACTCAAAAGCCCTTCCTCTTGATCCCCGGAGATTAAGAGGAAGGGCTTTCTCTTTAGATATAATATTCCGCAGCATCAATGAGTCCTGCGCGAAGTGCAAACTTAGTAGCTTCGTGAAGGTTGTTGACACCTAACTTGCGGAAGATGTTCTTACGATGTGTATTGATGGTATGGAAACTGGAGAAGCGCTGCTTGGCTATCTCTTTGGTTGTCATACCAAGCGCGATATCCTTCAAGATCTCTTGCTCTGTCTTCGTCAGTTGCGGGAGTTCATCTTTATGTTCCTCCTCATTGGCAGCAGGAGTGAGCAACATCTCCGTGACTTGCTGACAGATGAATCGCTTGCCTTTGACTGCATAGTTGAGCGCTTCTTTGATCTCTGTCAAGGAACAATCTTTAAGCACTATCCCACATTTGGGGCACGTCACGACCATCTTATGAAGGAAGTCCTGGCTCAGATCTTCGCTGAAGAGAATCCACTGGGCATCGGGAAAACGCTCACTGATGATGTTCAGTTCCGTGGCATCGTTGATGTCGAAGAGCGTGTAATCGATGATGATGATAGCCTGACTGTCTGTTTTCAGCGCCTCCAAGAGCCCTGCTTTATCAGACAAGCATTTGCATTCCGCATCTTTCCGAGCAGCAATGACATAAAGCAGCCCCGCACGCGTGATGTCTTGATTGTCAGCAATGTAAAAATTCATCTCTCAAATAAGTTTGCCGGAGTCGTGCGTGCCGCCCTTTAGGGCGGCACCGTCAATCATTCCCATCTTTCCCACAAAGGGGAGGATTGTTTGGGCTTTTTTAATTAAAGTTGAGCTCCGGGGCTTTCTCAGCCCCTGCCGATGCTTCAAACTTCTCCATGCGGTTGAATCCGAACATCCCCGCAAAGATGACGTTCGGGAAACGGCGCACCGACTGATTGTAATCCTGCACCGCCGCGTTATACTTCTGACGCGCCTCGTTGATGCGGTTCTCCGTGCCTTCCAACTGTATCTGCAAACTGTGGAAGTTCTCGTTGGCTTTCAATTCCGGATAGCGCTCTGCCACAACCATGAGTTTGCCTAAAGCCTCAGACAGCTGTCCTTGGGCCTGCTCAAACTGTTTCATCTTCTCGGGTGTGAGACTGCCGGCATCGAGCTTGATCTGCCCTACGGAAGCACGTGCCTTGGTCACGGCCTCAAAAGTCTCTTTCTCATGCTTGGCATAAGCCTGAACCGTCTTGGCGAGGTTAGGAATGAGGTCCGCACGTCGCTGATAGGTTGCCTGAACATCGGCAAGGGCCGTTGTAGCCGTCTCCTGCTTGTCCACCAGGCCGTTGTAAGTACTGAATCCGCTGAAGCAGATGATCACGATGACAATAGCTATCACCAATAAAATAATGTTACTCTTCTTCATTGCTTATTCTTAAATTATTATGTTTCAAAATTTTGTCCCTAACCATGCATCGTCGTTGGCACTGAAACTCTTAACTCTTAATTCTTAACTCCTACCAGCCTCCCCCGGCTCCTCCGCCGCCAAAGCTGCCGCCGCCAAAGCTGCCGCCACCAAAACTGCCGCCACTGAAGCCGCCACCCGACGAGCCCCAACCGCCACCACCTCCGAGGAAGAAGGGCGGGAACCAGTCGTCATCATTACGACGGCGGCGTCGCTTCGGTTTTGGCTTGGGATGGTACCAGCCCAGTTGGGCAAGCGCCCAAAGGATCAGCGAAAGGATAGGATGCCAGAGACAAAGCACAAGGATAAAAATGCCAAACCAGACCGGAAAAGCATCATCGTCTTCGCTCGAGTCTATGTCGTCCCCGTCGACCGTTGCCTTGCCGGTCTTGAACTTACTGTACAGGGCTTTTACGGTAGAGAGAACTGCGGCATCAAGATTATCCTCCTTCATATTCTTAACGATGCACGCCCGGGCAATGTCATCGCATTCCACATCCGTGAGATCTCCCTCCAGTCCTTTTCCCGGGGCTATAAAATACCTGCGGTCATCTACCGCAAGGACAATCACCAGGCCACGCCGCGTTTTCTTGTCGCCTACTCCCTGCTTATTGCCAATATCCTGCGCCATGCGGAAGCAGTCAGCATCTTTCACATGGTTGACGACGACAAACACCGACTGGATGCCACACTGCGTCTCCAACCGCCGGAGGTAGACGTCTGCCGTATCCCTGTCGGCTGGACTCATCAGATCTTCCGGATCGCAGACATACCGGTTGCGGTCCTGCAGATGAACCATTGGGATATCATCCGCCGTCCATACCTTGGCATGACCAAGAAGCACGCCAAAGACAGCAAGGACAAGAAGGAGCAGGCGCCTCATTTTATGACTATCGCCTTGATGATACGCACATCTTCCAAAGGCCGGTCGTGGTCATCCGTTGCTACGGCATCGATCGCTCCCACGACAGACAAGCCCTTGACGACTTCTCCAAAGACCGTATATTGTCCGTCGAGCCACGGCGTGCCGCCATGCGACCAATAATAATCGCACATTTCTTGAGGAAATTTTACTTTGCCATGGGTCAGGGAATCGAGTCGTGTCTGAAACTTAGTCATAGCCTTTGGACCATAGGGGAATCCCCAGACAATATAGAACTGTGAGGCAGACGACTCATGCTTGGGGTTGTCGGCATCCGGCTCACGGGCGGCGGCTAGCGCTCCGCGTTTATGAAAATATTTTGGGAAACAGATCTCAGCAGGGATGCGGTAGCCTAAATCGTAGTCACCCACTTCCGTCCCAGGCTTGGCATGGCGTGTGGTGGAATCGCCCGTCTGAATCATAAAATCGGAGATGACGCGGTGCCACAGGTTGCCATCATAATAACCCGAACGCACTAATTTTAAGAAATTGTCTCGATGACGTGGTGTCTCATTGTAAAGTTCGACAGTGATATCTCCCATCGATGTTTTCAATAGCACCTGATGGCGAACATCCGAAGAATCAGTTTTCACGATTTATGAGTCGACCTGAGCTAACAGCGCCAAGGGCGACAAAAGGAAACAGAAAAATAAAAGTGCCTTCTTCATATTTCAAATGGTATAAGTTCAGGGGCGAACCCTTTAGCCGCCCACTGTTGTGATACAACAGCCGAGGGCTTGACTTGATTCGTTGCCAAAGTTACGAATAATTCTTAGGATTGATTCCAAATACTGCTCATTTTTTCCGAAAAACTATCAAAATTGTGTTTTATAAGCATTTGATAGAACAAAAAACTTTGCCAATTGTAGAAGTTTCATTACTTTTGCAACAGATAACAAAAGCGCTTTTATACAAAATGAATAAGAAAATTCTCATTCCACTCGTGGTGGTTATTATCCTGCTTCTTGCAGGCGTTGGTGTTCTTTATTTTAACCTTCATAAGCAACGCAAAGAGAATGCGGACATGGAGCAGCTCGCTGCCCTGGACAAGAAAGAAATGGAGAACGAGTACCAGCAGTTCGCCGACCAGTACAGTGAGATGAAGACCCAGATCAACAACGATTCTATCGTAGCTCAGCTCACGGCTGAGCAGGAGAAGACCCAGCGCCTGCTCGCTGAGCTCCGCAACACGAAGAGTACGGATGCCAAGGAGATAGCACGTCTTAAAAGAGAGCTGGCCACTGTCAGGGCCGTGCTCCGCAGCTACGTCATTCAGATCGACTCTCTGAACCGTGCCAATGAGCATCTTACCGCAGAGAACACGCGCATACGCGGGCAGTATGCAGAGGCCAACCGACAGATTGAAGGTCTGAACACAGAGAAAGCCAGTCTCTCTGAGAAAGTAGCTATCGCTGCGCAGCTCGATGCGACAGGTATCTCCATGACAGCACTCAACAAACGGGGCAAGAGCACAGACAAGCTGAAGAAGGCCAAACGTTTTATGGTGAGTTTCACCATCGCACGCAATGTCACGGCACAGAGCGGCATGAAGACCGTCTATATCCGTGTGACGACACCAACAGGAGCACTGTTAGGCGGTGCAGGAAGCTTCAACTATGAGAACCGGTCGTTGGCTTGCTCTGCCAAGCGCTCTCTGGAATACACAGGGAAAGAGACACCCATGAGCCTCTATCTCGACATCGACCAGTCGCTCGAAGGCGGCACGTTCAACGTCAGTATCTTCGCTGACGGCAACATGATCGGCAGCCGCAGCTTCTCATTCCAATAAATTAAAGCAAGAAATATGAGGAAAAGCACGATCGTTCTTTTTATCACTTGCAGCTTAGGATGGTATGGCCCTGTCAGCGCACAGCAGGTGCTGACGCTCGACAGTTGCCGTGCCCTGGCACTGAGAAACAACAAACAACTGCAGGTGTCACGCATCAACAAGGAGATGACCGAGAATGCGCGTAAATCAGCAAGGACCCAGTATCTGCCTAAGGTAGACGCTATAGCGGGCTACTCTTATTTCAGTCGCGAGATCAACCTACTGAGCAAAGACCAGAAGAATGCGCTGAACAATATCGGCACGACAGGTGTCAGTCTGGTGAACGGAGACCTCACAACCGGGATCAGCGAACACCTGACGAACATGGTCAAGCAAGGCACCATCACGGCAGATCAGGCGCAGCAGCTCGGTGGACTGATGCAACAGTTTGCCAACGGACCTGTCTCACAATATGCGGCAGGACTGGGCAACACCATTGGTCAGAAAGTAGTAGATGCCTTCCACACCGATACACACAACATCTTCGCCGGCTCCATCTTCCTGCGCCAGCCTATCTATATGGGTGGCGGCATCATCGCAGCCAACCGAATGGCGGATATCGCTGAACAGATGGCGGATGACAACATCACACTGAAGAATCAGTCGACACTTTATAACATCGACCAGGCTTATTGGACCGTTGTCTCTCTCAAACAGAAGCAGAAGTTGGCTTATAGCTTCCGCGACCTTGTAAAGAAGCTCGACGACGATGTGCAAAAGATGATCAAGCAAGGCGTTGCCACGCGTGCGGACGGTCTGAAGGTTCAGGTCCGCGTCAACGAGGCCGACATGCAGATAACACAGGTCGATGATGGTCTGGTGCTCTCCAAGATGCTGCTCTGTCAGCTCTGCGGCCTTCCCATGGACGACAATATCGTGCTCGCCGACGAGAACAAGGATCATATAGATACCGATGCGTCGGTTGTCGCCGAGAGCTACACGCCGGACAAGGAGGTCAGCAGCCGGCCGGAGGTGCGACTGCTGCAGAAGTCCGTCGACTTACGCGAGCAGAACACGAAGCTTGTCCGTGCGGCTTTTCTCCCCCATCTTGCGCTGACTGGTGGTTATTCTATCGCCAATCCGAATGTTTTCAACGGATTCCAGAAACGGTTCTCCGGGGTATGGAATGTTGGCGTGACCTTGCAGGTTCCCGTATGGAACTGGTTTGAGGCTCGCTATAAGGTTCGCGCCTCGGAGGCTGCAACAAACATGGCGAAGGTTGAACTCGCTGATGCTCAGGAGAAGATCAATCTTCAGATCACGCAGAGCCGATTCAAAGTGAAGGAGGCGCGCAAGAAACTTGCCATGGCGGAGAAGAATATCGCCAGTGCCGAAGAGAACCTCCGCTGTGCGCAGGTAGGATTCAAGGAAGGCGTCATGGAGTCGACAGATGTCCTCGCTGCCCAGACAGCATGGCAACAGGCTCAGAGCCAAAAGATTGACGCACAGGTAGAGGTGAAGCTTGCACAGGTGAACCTCGAAAAAGCATTAGGTATTTTACAATAAAAAAAAACATACGCATGAGCGCAAAGAGTCAGCACCAAAATGTATTGTTAGCGGTATTGGGATTCGCCATCGCAGTCCTTATCGTTGCCATCATCGGTTTCTTCACATTGGGTAAGACCGAAGAGATCATCCAAGGCGAGGTAGAGGTCGGCGAGTACCGTGTCAGCTGTAAGCTCCCGGCCCGTGTCGTGGAGATCCGCGTCAAAGAAGGCGACGTTGTGCACAAAGGCGATACCCTTGCCATTCTTGAAATTCCTGAGGTCAACGCCCAAGAGAAGGTAGCCCAGTCTACCGAGGCTGCCACACAGGCCCTGAGCGACCTCACGGACGAAGGCACGCGCCGCGAAGCTATTGAGAGCGCTTATCAGCTTGTACAACAGGCAAAAGCCGCATCCGACGTGGCCAAGAAGACCTACGACCGCATGCAGAACCTCTACACCGAGGGCGTGACGAGCCAACAGAAACGCGACGAGGCTAAGGCTGCCTGGGAGGTGGCTGTAGCTCACGAGAACTCCATGAAGAGCCAGTATGAACTGGCTAAAAACGGTGCCCGCGAGAAGCAGAAAGAGGCACAGCGTCATCAGGTCAATGCTGCTAAGAACGCGGTAAATGTCGTTCGCTCTGTGCTGAAGGAGACCGTCCAGATAGCTGCTGTCGACGGCGAGGTGAGCGATATCTACCCCAAAGAAGGAGAACTCGTGGGAATGGGCTCTCCGATCATGAGCATCTCTATCATGAAAGACATGTGGGGCACATTCAATGTGCGCGAAGATCAGCTCAACGGCCTGAAGATTGGCGACGAATTCACGGCTTTCTCCCCGGCTTTCAACAAATCGCTGAAAATGAAGGTTTACGAGATCAAGGATGAGGGCTCTTATGCTGTATGGAAAGCGACGAAGAGCAACGGACAGTACGACCTGAAGACCTTCGAGGTGAAGGCCCGCCCCATCCATCCGTTTGACGGGCTCCGGCCTGGTATGTCGTTGGTTGTGAAAGATCCCAAGAAGTGAGCCTCTCAGAGACGATAAAGCGCATTTACCACATCTTTGTCCGTGAACTGGTCATCATGTGGCGGCATCCGATCTACGGGTTCTGTACGATCGTCTTCCCGGTGATGGTGGTCCTTTTCTTCACCACACTGATGAACGGAGGACAGCCGGTAGAGATGCCTGTAGGTGTTGTCGACCAGGACAACACCCACGTGAGCCGTGCCATGATCAGAGAGTTGGATGCTTTTCAGACAACGCAGGTCGTGGGACATTATGCCAACATGAACGATGCCCGAGAGGCGATACAGAAGAATGAGATCTACGCTTTTCTGCTCATCCCTAAGGGGACAACAGACAAGCTCCTTGACGGTGACCAGCCGAAGATCTCGTTCTATTATAGCAATGTGACACTTGTCGCCGGCTCCCTGCTCTACCGCGATCTGAAGACGATTGCTTCCTTAGGGTCAGCTGCCGTAGGCGCTGCCAAACTCTCAGCCCTCGGAAAGACTACCAAAGAGATACGCACCTTCCTGCAGCCTGTCACCATCGACCTTCATCAGGTAGGCAACCCATGGTCAAACTACAATGTTTATTTGAGTACGGCCATGGTACCGGGTGTCCTGATGATCTTTGTCTTCCTCCTCACCCCCTACTCCATCGGTACAGAACTGAAATTTCATCGGTCGAAACAATGGATGAGGATGGCAGATAACAATGTCCATATCGCTATAGCCGGGAAGATCCTCCCGCAGACGGTTATCTTTACGCTGGTGATGTGGTGTTTCGAGTTCTACATCTTCTATGGTCTCCACTTTCCGCATCCGGGCGGCGTGGTGCCAATCCTTCTCTTAGGCTTCCTCTCCGTCTTTGCCTGCCAGTGTTTCGGCATCTTCATCTTTGGGCTCATGCCCTCCCTGCGTATGTCGATGTCGATATGCTCGCTATGGTCAGTGGTGAGTTTCTCTGCCTGTGGCGCTACCTATCCTGTGTTCGCCATGGACTCGATGATACAGTCGTTGGCACAACTCTTCCCACTGCGCCACTACTATATGATTTATCAGATGTGTATCTTCAACGGTTATCCGCTGAGCTACGCATGGTTCGACTTCTTGCTACTGATCGTCTTTGCCTTCCTTCCGATGTTCACCATCAATAATATCAAGAAGGCAATGCTCATTTACGTTTACATACCCTGATAATATCTGATAAGACATAAACATCCGACATGAAGAGAGACGGTCTGTTATACAGAATACGCGAAGGCATCTACGATACTTGTTACATCATGGTGCAGGAAGTGAAGAACGAGTTCCGCGACGAGGGCTTGCTCATCTTCTGCGTTCTCGTGCCGCTTTTCTACCCTTTGCTCTATTCATGGATTTATAACAATGAAGTGGTACGCGATGTCCCCGTCGCCGTCGTCGACTTCAGTCACAGCCATGCCTCGCGTGAATTTACACGTCTGTTAGATGCCAGTGCTGATACGAAGGTGGCCTACTACTGCAACTCCTTGGACGAGGCTAAGGAACTGACCGGTAAGCAACAGGTGCACGGAACGATTTATTTTCCCAACGACTTTGAGCAGCGTATCGGTCGTGGGGAGCAAGCTACGGTAAGCGTCTATTGTGACATGAGCCTCATGCTCACGTATAAGGCCATCTACTCGGCAGCCCAGGCGGTAGCGTCAAAGATGAGCTCGCAGATACAGATCAGCAAGAGCAACGACTTCACGAACCGCGATGACGAGGTGACGACGAAGCCGCTCGATTTCGATGAGGTGCCGATCTTCAATACCACGGTAGGCTACGGAAACGCCATCCTCCCGGGTGTGCTCATCCTCATCCTTCAACAAACACTCTTGCTGGGGATCGGCCTCTCTGCGGGTACGGCACGCGAGACGAACCGTTTCCAAAACCTTGTACCTATCCAGAAACACTACAACGGTATCTTCCGCATCGTGTTGGGAAAGAGTGCGGCTTACTTCTCGCTGTATATCGTCATGGCGGCTTATATCACGCTCTGCGTGCCCCGCATGTTCCATTTCGTTTCGCTTGTAACAGCACAGACGATCATCGGATTGATGGTACCTTATCTGCTTGCCGTGATCTTCTTCGGCATGACCTTGTCGTGCCTCGTCCGCTATCGTGAGAACGTGATGCTGCTCGTCATCTTCACCTCTGTACCGCTGCTATTCATGACGGGTATCAGCTGGCCACAATCGAACATGCCTTGGTTCTGGCAAGCCTTCGCATGGCTCTTCCCATCGACCTTCGGTGTCCGCGGATTTCTGCGTATCTCCTCCATGGGAGCCTCGCTTCCAGATATTCAAGTGGAGTATCAGGCATTATGGATTCAGACATTGGTCTATTTCTTCACCGCCTGCCTCGTCTATCGCTATCAGATCATCCTCTCGCACAAACGTGCGAGAGCAAGACTGAAGCAGATGGCGGAAAGCAGAAAAAACTGGGCAAAGAAACAAGCATAGGAAGGTCTGCTCATTTTTCATCATTGGGACACCCAAGTCGGCGGTCCGAGCGTGTCGCAAAGTTTCAGGCCTTTGTAGATGAGTTGTCCGATCTTTCTTTTGCCACCGCTTACTGCCTGTCTTCTTAATCCATCCCGACTTTCCCAGCGAAAAATTATCATCAGTGAAAGCGCGCGGGCTGCCATATTGATTACCTTGAAAATATTCTGCATCGTTTTTAGTGTGTGTGGTTAAGCAATGCGTCATTGCATGGCTTGTCTTTCGACAGTTGCAAAGGTAGGAAGAATCTGAAGATAAAAAAAGAGCTGCAACGCCTCCGTGCAGCAATCGGTGCAATATTGCGGAAATCCGTGCAGAAATCGGTTCATTTGTGCAATATGTTAATAAAAAATAAGCCCCGGAGCCAGTACCCACGGCTTACGGTAGGTCTGCAGGGGATCGCGTTTAGCCCCGGGCTGCGGAGGTATTGGAGGAACGTGCCGTAAGAAAATGCTTTCCCGAAAGGGATCGGCTTATTCATGCTCCCCAAAAACTAACAACTAACAACTAACAATAAGGTCGGAACATATGTTCTGTCGCCCAAATTCACCACCCCCAATCCTAACAACTAACAACTAACAATAAGGTCGGAACACATGTTCTGTCGCCCAAATTCGCCACCCCCAATCCTAACAACTAACAACTAACAACTAACAATAAGGTCGGTCAATAGGTCGCGAACATTATTATATATATAATAATAATAATGTATATAATCTATTTATATATTATTTATATCCTATTTATATCTCTTGTCCGGCTTTTCAAAAATTTTTCCTCAACGGACCCGCCGCATGTATATTACGACCTTATTGTTAGTTGTTAGTTGTTAGTTGTTAGGATTGTGCCCGCACAGGGCTGCCTCGTCGGGACGAACAGACATGTGTTACGACCTTATTGTTAGTTGTTAGTTGTTAGTTGTTAGGATTGTGCCCGCCACGCACGGCAATGCGCACCCCTGTTGAAGGAGAAAAATGTTTCACGGTGTTTTGCGATTTCACCGCAATCGCGAGGCGATTCCACCGCAATCGCGCCGCCATCGTATGCCAATTGCCGTTTCCGATGTTTCACGCGGCGTGCCGGCTCGTTACTCCCACGCGCGGAAACGACGGCAGCACGATTGCAATAGTCTGTAAATCAATCAGCTGTGCGAAAGTAACGGATATTTTGACCCCACTGCTTGCAGGATATGATTTTATTTCTTAACTTTGCAACCGTAAACCCATGGATAAGCGCTTAAACCATCACTGAAACAAGTCTAACTTCTAAAATCTAACAATTATGTCTATCCGATACAAAGTAGTTCAATGCCATCTGAAGGACAGCACCATCAACGGCAAGTGGTACGGCAAGGCCGTCAGCCTGGGCACGGTCACCACGCGTCAGCTCGCCGAGGAGATCAGCCACTCCACGACCGTCACGCGCTCCGACGTCGCCGCCGTGCTCATAGAGCTCTTCAACGTCATGAAGGAGCACCTGCTCAACTCCATGACCGTCCAGCTCGACGAGATCGGCTCCTTCCGCGTGGGATTCAAGTCTGAGCCCTGCGACAAGGAGGAGGATTTCAAGTCCAACAACATCAAGCGGTACCGCATCCTGTACCGTCCCGTGACCACCTTCACGCCCAACGGCCGCGTCGGCGAAAAGGGATGCCGCCTGGGCACCTACACCAAGACGTTGTTGGAGGATGTCACCGCCGAGCCGCTGATCAAGACCAAGAAGAAGGCCACCGAGCCCGCCGCGCCAACGCCAGAGCCATGACGATTGCAGGGCCGCGCCCTGCATTATACCCATTGGGCTGCAGCCATGCCACCCCACACGAAGAGCAAGCCCAAGGCGAAACTCCCTACAAGATAAAGGAAGAAATAGAGGTTATTGCCCACACTAAGCAGCGAGAGATTCTCATTCATGAACGTGGAGAACGTCGTGAACCCTCCACAGAATCCCGTGGTTAACAACAACCTAGTCTGCGGAGATAAGCCAAAGTTAGGAAAAGGAAGGCCTGAAAAGAAGCCTATCAAGAAGCATCCCAAAAGATTTACGATGAACGTACCCAAAGGAAACGAAGTCGCGACCATCGCTGCCGCAGCCTTCGATACTAAGAACCGAAAGCCTCCGCCAAAGAAACTGCCACAACCGACAATTAAAAAATCCCGGAAAAGATACATTGTTATTTTTATCAATGTCGTTTTAATAATTCATATTATTTCAACGGAGCTCTGAAGTCGCAGCCTTCCTTCCATCGCGAGCAGCCATAAGCAGTCTTGCCCTTGAGAATTCGGCCTTTGCCACACTTGGGACACACATCGCCTTCTTTCACTTTGAGTTTACCCTTCTTAGCCAGCCCCGCTTTCTTATCACTCTTTCCTTTTTTCTCTTCACTTTTTGTATCTTTCTCTTCACTATCCACAATGAGTTGTCCCGAGTTGTCATGCAATACATCGCTGACGATACGTGTCACCTGCTCTTTCAACTCATTGATAAACGTGGCGGCATCATACTTATTCTGCTCTATCTCGCGCAGTTTCTTCTCCCAGATACCCGTCAGTTCAACACTCGTGAGGAGTTTCTCATGAATGGTATCGATGAGTTGAATCCCCGTAGGTGTAGCGACTAAGTTCTTGCGTTCACGGCGAATATAATGTCGCTTGAAGAGAGTCTCTATGATCCCAGCGCGCGAAGACGGACGCCCGATACCATTCTCTTTCATAGCAGCCGACAGTTCCTCATCGTCCACCAGTTTGCCGGCAGTCTCCATGGCTCTCAAGAGAGAGGCTTCGGTATAATGCTTCGGCGGGACCGTCATCTTCTTCGTAAGCGTAGGCTTATGGGGCCCCGACTCTCCTTTGACAAACGTAGGCAGGAGCTTATCGTCGGCAGCATTCTTGCCGTCGTCCTGACGCTGTTCTTCCTTGGTGTAGACCGCACGCCATCCGGGGTCGAGAATCTCTTTACCCGACGTCTTAAATTCTATCTTATCCACTTTTCCCGCCACCGAGGTAGTGGCAAACTTACAATCGGGATAGAACACGGCAATGAAGCGACGGGCTATCAGGTCATACACTTTCTTCTCTACATCGGTCAGTCCGTTGGGCACCTGACCGGTGGGGATAATAGCATGGTGATCTGTCACTTTCGAAGTGTCAAAGACTCGTTTTGACTTCGGCAGCTTCTTACTGAACCCTGCCAAAGTCTTAATAATATCGAGATAAGGCTTACGCCCCGCCTCCATATATTGGCTCACGCCATTGAGGATGCTTGGGCATTTAGGATAGATATCATCAGAGAGATATTGCGTATCGACACGCGGATAAGTGGTCAGCTTCTTCTCGTAGAGCCCTTGAATGAGGTTGAGCGACATCTCCGCAGAGAATCCATACTTGCGGTTCAAGTCTACCTGAAGGGAAGTGAGGTCGTAGAGTTGCTTGGGCGGTTCTTTGCCTTGTTTCTTCTGAACAGAAGTGATGACAAACGGCTTGCCGTCAATGAGCGCGAAGGCTTTCTTACCTTCCTCCTCAGAGGTAAACTTTCCCGATGTAGCCGTGAAAAGTGTATCGCGGTATATCGTGGACAACACCCAGTAAGGCTCCGGCTTGAAGTTGTCTATCTCTTTCTGCCGATTCACGATCAGTGCCAGCGTCGGGGTCTGCACACGGCCGATAGACAGCACCTGATGGTTCTGGCCGTACATTAATGTATAGAGGCGCGTACAGTTCATGCCCAAGAGCCAGTCGCCGATGGCACGGCTCAATCCTGCCAGATAGAGTCGGTTATATTGTTTCTCTTCCTTGAGATTGGCGAAGCCTTCCTTGATAGCCTCATCGGTCATGGAAGAGATCCACAACCGCTTCACGGGGCACTTGACCTTCGCCATCTGCATCACCCAACGCTGGATAAGTTCACCCTCTTGCCCGGCATCACCACAGTTGATGATCTCGTCGGCATTGGCATAGAGCTGCGAGATGGTCTGAAACTGCTTTTCTATTCCCCTGTCCGGGATAAGTTTCAGACCAAACCGGTGAGGGATCATAGGCAAGGCTGCTAACGTCCAGTAACGCCAGTTCTGTTCATAGTCGTTGGGTTCCTTCAGTTCACACAAGTGACCGAAAGTCCATGTCACCTGATAGCCGTTGCCCTCCATATAACCGTCGCGTGAAGCCGTAGCTCCAAGGATGCGGGCAATGTCGCGTGCCACGCTCGGTTTCTCTGCTATACAAACAATCATAAGCGCTTCTCTTTCGTGCAAAGGTAGCAAAAAACTGGGTAAAACTGCACAAAACAAGAAAAATGAGAAAAAGATGCGGAAAAATTACAAAGAACCAAGGCTTTTTCGTAACTTTGTTGAAAGAAAGAAATTACAGATACATTTATCGTTATTAGCACAAAGATATTATGAAGGTAGGACTATTTATCCCATGTTACGTTGACGCCCTTTATCCGGAAGTCGGCGTGGCTACCTATAAACTCCTCAAACACTTCGGCATCGACGTCGTCTATCCCGAAAAGCAGACTTGCTGTGGACAGCCGATGGGTAATGCCGGTTTCGAACATATGGCCAAGCCCTTAGCCGACAAGTTCGAGCAGATGTTCCAAGGCTTCGATTATGTCGTAGCACCGTCTGCCTCCTGCGCCGCCTACGTGCGGTGCTATTATCCGCACTTGCTCCAAGGCGACAACCATCCCTGCACCGTTCCCGGACGAACGATGGACATTGTTGAGTTTCTGCATGACGTATTGAAAATAAAAGAGTTGCCAGGATCTTTCCCCCATGCTGTGAGTGTTCATAACAGTTGTCACGGCGTGCGCGAGCTCGGTCTGTCGGCCCCTTCGGAGCGAAACATTGAGCCTTACAACAAGATCATCGATCTGTTGAAACTCAAGGACGGCATCACTATCCACGAGCCCGAACGCAAGGACGAGTGCTGCGGCTTCGGCGGCATGTTCTCTGTGGAAGAGCCTGCCGTCTCTATCCGTATGGGTGAGGACAAGATCATGCGCCATATGGCTACGGGCGCAGAGTATATCACCGGTCCCGACTCCTCCTGCCTCATGCACATGGAAGGTATAGCACGAAAGGAGCACAAAAACATCAAGTTTATTCACGTAGCGCAGATTTTAGCAGCAGGATTATGAGTACAGAACATTCGAGAAGAGCAAAGGAGATTCTCAAGAACCACGATAAGATAACCCGTCACGACAAGACCTTCTGGGGCGTGCGTGAAGGGCACGACCGCATGATGCACGGACTGCCCGAATGGGAGTCGCTGCGCGACCATGCCTCACAGATCAAGATGCACACCATCACGCATCTCGCCGACTACCTCGAACAGTTCTCCACACAGTTGGAGAGCCGTGGGGTTATCGTCCACTGGGCCAAGGATGCCGACGAGCTCAATGCCACCGTCTATGACATCCTCCAGAGCCACCAGGTGACTAAGATGGTGAAGTCGAAATCGATGCTCACAGAGGAGTGCGGACTCAACCCATACCTCATCAGCCGTGGCATCGATGTAGTAGAGACCGACCTCGGCGAGCGTATCTTGCAACTCATGCACCGCAAGCCGGCACACATCGTCATGCCTGCCATCCACATCACAAAGGAAGAGGTAGCCGAATGTTTTGAAAAAGAGGGAATCAGTCCCGAGAAAGGCAACTGCGACCCGACCTACCTCACCTACTGTGCCCGTAAGAGCCTGCGCCATGAATTTGAAGAAGCACAGGCAGGACTCACCGGCTGCAACTTCGGCGTGGCGAAGACCGGCGACATCGTGGTCTGCACCAATGAGGGCAATGCGGATATGACGACCTCCATGCCGAAGCTCCACATCGTGACCATGGGTATAGAGAAGCTCGTCCCCGACTACGACTCGCTCGCCATCTTCCAACGGCTGCTCTGCCGCTGTGGCACAGGCCAGCCAACGACCGGCTTCACCTCTCATTTCCGGCAGGCCCGCCCGGGGGGAGAGATGCACGTGGTGCTGCTTGACAACTGGCGCAGCGATGCTGTCGCCGACCCTGAGCACTGGCAGACTCTGAAATGTATTCGCTGTGGTGCCTGCATGAACACTTGTCCCGTCTACCGCCGTTCTACTGGTGCCAGCTACACCTATTTCATCCCCGGTCCGATTGGTGTAGACCTCGGTATGCTCAAGGACCCACGCCAATATTCCGACAATGTGTCGGCATGCTCGCTCTGCATGAGCTGTGACAATGTGTGCCCGGCAGAAGTCGCTCCCGGCTCGCAGATCTATCAGTGGCGCCAACGCCTTGACAAGTTAGGCAAGGCCGACAAACTTAAGAAGGTGATGTCTGAAGGGATGAGCATGCTCTTCGATCATCCCGACCTCTACAAGACGGCGCTATGGTTCGCCCCGCTCGCCAACTATGTGCCCGATGCCTTGACCCATTATTCAAACCTCAACCCTTGGGGTATCGGCCACAAGAAACCGGTGTTTGCCAAGAAGAGCTTCCATGAGTGGTGGAAGGAGCATTAATATTAAGCCATGCGCCCTCTCCCTTAATCCCTCCCCCAAGGGGGGAGGGTTGATTACTACCGTAGGAAAAAAGAAGAGGAATAATAGGGACTAAAGACTGCGGGGTCAGTGGGCTTTTCTTAGAAGTACATATACGATGACAGGCACACCGATGAGCGGTGTCACGGCATTGAGCGGAAGGATCGTGCCGTCAGCAGGCAATGTGATGATGACATTACACAGTAAGGCGATGGTTGAGCCCATGAGGATCGTCATGGGGAGCAATACGCGGTGGTCGGTAGTGGACGTATAGAGCCGGGCTATATGTGGCACAGCCAGCGCCAAGAATGCAACCGGCCCACAGAATGCTGTTACAACGGCAGTAAGGAGTCCGGTAGTCAAAAGCAGAATATTACGAATGCGCCGCACGTTGATGCCCATGCTCTTCGCATACTGTGGACCCAAAAGTAAAGCGTTGAGGGGTTTAATCAGCAAAAATGTAGAGAGCGTAGCAAGGATTGTCAGCGTAGCAAAGAGTGGCATACCATCCAGACCCACATTCGTGAAATCGCCCATGCCCCAGACAACGAAACTGTGCACACCTTCCTCTGTAGCCAAGGAGTTGAGCAATGTGATGATACTTGAACAGAGATAGCCCACCATCATACCGATAATGATGAGCATCACCGAACTGCGAACCTTCCGACTGAAAAACCAGATAACCAACGTCACAACCATAGCACCTACAAAGGCAGCAACCACTGACGACAACCAACCTAACATTCCTTCAACAATCAATCCAGGCGCCAGCGTAAGGAGAGCCACGGCAAGCGACGCCCCACCCGTCACGCCAAAGATATCGGGCGCCGCGAGCGGATTGCGAAAAGCCGTCTGAAGCAACAGACCACTTACAGCCAAAGCTCCCCCGGCAAGCCATGCCGTAAGGGCTTGCGGCAAACGGCTCGAGAGAATGATCGTATTGCTGATGTCATCACCTTTTCCCAACAACGTCTTGACAACCTCGTCCATGGGAATAGCCACGCTGCCATGGAAAAGCGACAGAAGGAAAAGAGCGGCACAAGCAACAACCAAGAAAATGCGTTTCAACATATTTTCCGTTTTTGTTACGACCTCACGCTATCTATGGTGCTAATTTCTGATAATACCTCAGCTTTCCGAGCTTTGCTTGAGGATGCAGCAGGATGATCATCTCGCGCAGAAGATAATCGGGACGCCAGCTCACCTCCTCGAAGTAAGGTCTCACAGAGCAGTTGCATTCATAGATATTCCCGGTACGGAAAGCCTTCAACCCACTGTATCCTTGAAACTCACGCAGTAAGTCGCTTTTCGACATCGGGCGCGCGCCGTTGAACTTGAATGCCCACACATCGCTCTGTCCGGCCTTGGCAAGGATCTGCTCAAAACTCAGCGGCAAGCTCCCACTGTGCTTGTCCTTGGCAAAGGCATAGCCGCCATGTGCATCACGGATGGTCACTCCAATCGTACTTTCACCTCCCGGTGTATACCATACCGCTCCCGTCTTGCGCTCCGTCAGCACACTCTTACCTTTGGGCAACTTTGCAGCATAGGCTTTAAGCGACTGATAATTAGCGTCTACAACATTGAACAGCGAATCGCCTATTTGCGCGCAATCAAACAGTCGCGCAAAATAACGCATCCACTCTGCCCGCCCGAGCGAAGATGTCTCCATGTAGTCGGCAGCGAGGATGACGGGGATACCTAACTTCGCGATCCGCCCTAAGTCCTGTCCCTCATAAGGACTGAGGATGATAGCATCGGGCTTGAGCGCGATGATACGTTCAATGTTTGGACTCATCGAACTGCCACAGTCCGCAATCTTTCCTTTCACGCCTTCAGCCAAACGTAGTCGCTTTTGAATATCAGAAATCAGAATATACTGTGCATCACACACGCCCACAATCTTATCCGCTACGCCGAGATACTCCATGAGCTGGCAATGAGCGGTTGTAAAGACCACTACACGCTTGAAAGGTTTGGAAGTTGTCACCGTTTGCAGGATCTTACCCTGCCGCCAGGGATCAGCAATACAGAAAGTGCCATCAGTACGGTTGTAATGAAGCAACCGGGCATAACGAAACTCCCCTGTTGCTTCCTGATGAGAGGCTGCTGTCCGCCTTCCACAAGCAAGAAGCAAGGGAAGGACAGCCAGCCAGAGCCATAATCTTCTTAATCTCACTTCAGACTGGTCTTAAAGAAGATGCAAGACGGAGCTATACCACAGTCGAACTGTGCCACTGGTTTACCATCAAGGCTAAACTCACGCACATAGCCGTTTGTCGTATAACTTGGCCAGCCGCCTACGAGAGAATAGGAAGCGATAAAAATATTTCCTGTCTTAGGATCAATATTCATCGCTGCCGGACTGTCCACACTCACGCCGGTGAGTGGAGTCACCTTCTTGCCGTCATATAGGTTATAGCTGACATCCCCCATACCATAAGGAGCACTCACCGTGCAGAACGTGCTACCATTATACAAAGCCGCCATCGTCGCAGGCGCTACACTGTCAGCCTTATAGGTGCCGTTCGCCTCGGTAATCTTCTTCAATCCCGTATTAATCTGTTTATAATCAGAAGTGTAACTCCCCAAGTCTACGACATAATAATCGCCATTAGCAATAAACACTTGCATGGGATTCTTCAAGCCTGTAGCCGAGAAAGTGCTCACAGCCGAAGTAGTCTTCGTGGCATCCAAGTTGATGATTGAAAGAGTACCATTTCCTTTTCCATAATCGCTATTGGCAACAAACAGTTTGTTACCGGAAGCCGAGGTTCCTGTGATTCCCTCCGGATAAGAACCGACCGTCCAACTGCGGGTCAGCGTGTAGCTTGTGGTATCCATCTCAGCTACAGAACCATTGATACCGCCATAAGTAGTGTAATAGACCTTACCGTTCATGGCGAAAAGCTGACGGGGCTTGACGCCCTGCGTCTCACCGAGCTGATCGGTAGTCTTGATCTCAGCAAGCTCCTTGAACGTGTTCTTGTCCAAGACCTCGATCACATTCTCCTCTGTCACCGCCAGGTACACTTTGCTCCCGTAGCAGATACCGGCGTTAGGATTGGAACCAAGACTCTTGCCGTTGGCACCCTGGAAGGCCTTCAGCGTGGTTTTGCTTGTGGCATAGTCGAAATAGGTAAGATCGCCGTCAATACCACTGTAGTTGCTGCCACTGCCCACGACAAAAGCGCCGTCGCTCGACCAAACGGTGTCTGTCGGCTCCCATACAGGATCAACCTCGTCCTTACACGCTGTGAATGTCAAAGCCACAGCGAAAATCAAACTCCACTTAAAAAGATTCTTTCTCATATATTTATAATGTTTGTGAATTACCATTCGCATTTTACACTTACCATCCAGCTCCTTCCCGGCATGGGATAATGATAGACGATACTGTATTGCTTATTAAAGATATTCTTCAGATCGCCCCGCACGGTCCACTCACATCCCAAGAGATGCATCTTCCGCCACAGTGTCAGCCCGGTAAGCCAATAACCCGGCACGCATGTTCCCGAATAATGGGAGTTGTTCGGCCACCGGCTGCTCACGCCCGATCCACTAAGGCTGATGCTTACCCACGGATTCTCCCACCCCACACTCATAGAGCCGCTATGGAGCGGGATGTAGGCTATCTGATAACCATAATAGACAGAAGAGGAACAAGTACGGTCCGTAACACGCTGATAACTGTAAGCGCCTTGCACGGTCAGCAACTGTTGGTCCGAAAAGTGATAGTGACCGTTAAGCGTCAGCTCGGCACCAAGCGATCGCACACGCCCTACATTGATACATGTCCACACGAACATATTATACGGCACGGCGACGATCATGTCCTTGATATGGTTGTAATAGGCATCTATCAGGATCTGACCACCCATCGAACCTGTCTGGCCGCCCATCGTCAAACCCAGATTAAACTGGTCGGTCGTCTCAGCTTTAAGCGTTGCGCTCCCATAGTGGAAATAATAGTTTTCATTGAAGTTCGGTGCACGGAAGATGTTTTTGTAGGAAGCGCGCACATAGATGTCCTTACCGGGAAACAACCGGTAACTAAGAGACAGCGAAGGAGACAGGCGATTCATGTCCCGAGCTTGTTCGCCCTTTTCCGCTCCATTGAAGAAAGCGGAATAAAGCAGACGGGCAAGCACCGTCAGCCGCTCATCTGCATATTTAGCTGTTGCACATTGCCAGAGCGAATGCCGGTAAGGATAAGTGTCCGTAGCAAGACTACTGTTGAGATTGTTGAAAGCATAGTCGGAAGCCACATCTACTGAGAAACAACGGGTGGGTGCATAGAGCAACGTTGCCGTAGCATAAGCCTCACGCTGCCAATAGCTTGCATCGTTCACACCCCCAGCGTAGAGCTTGTCATGATAGATGCTCGCCGTCCAATTGAACCGTCCGGAAACCCGCAGGCTCCAGTCGCCTTGTCGGTTGCGCATCGTACCCACGAGTTGCGTGAAGAAGTTACGGTCACGAAGCGTCTCTCCACTGATCGTGGTATAATATTTTGCTATGCCGGGCAGCAGACGGTCATTGTCATAATAGTATGTCTTCATGCGCCAGGAACTGAACGGTGACGGCTTCCAGCCAACGTTCACCTCCCCATGCCCACTGTTCATTCGGGAGTTGGAACGCCGCTGATGGATCACCTCCATAATATTTCGAAGCGTGTAAGGATAATTGTTTTCTGCATAGGTATATTCGCCCATCGCCGACAAATCGAAATGCTTCGACAACTGTCGGCTGTATCGAAGGTAAGGACTGACGAACCCGAAACTTCCTCCTTCCAACTGCCCCGTCCAAGGAGCCTTGTTCCCCGCGGCAGAGACCGTCTCTATAGAAAGCAAAGCCGGATAAGCGCTCTGACGAGCCGGAAGAAAGATATCTGAGCCGTCTCCCACAATCAGCGATATATTCGAGACACTATGCAAGGAATACCGGGAGAGGTCAGTCTCACCGGTCTGACAGTCAGACAATGCCAACCCATCATAGACCACACCCGTATATTTGGCGCTGAACCCACGAACAGAAACGGTCTTCATGCCACCCGCGCCACCATAGTCGCGCACCGTGATGCCTGGGATATGGTTGAGAGCATCCGTGATGCTGGAGATGCCTTGAGCAAGAAAATCGGAGGAAGAAAGGGTATGCAAAGGTACCGCACTCGCAAGTTGACCATGCGCGCGCGTTTCCAACACTTCTACCCCTTCAAGCCGATGAACGGGCATGCACAAACTGTCTTTCTGTGCACATACTGCTGTACTGCACAGAAGGGAAAAAATCAATAACTGCTTTCGCATCCTTCCTCGAGAACTTGAAATAAATATACACCAAGAGGCAGGTCTTCTGGCTCGCGGCTTCAGACAAGCGCCTTCCCAAGACAACTAACAGCGTCGTTCTCAGTGACTGATTGCTTATCCTTAGTAAATATCCGTCGCGAAAATTCGTCATGATTATTCGTCATGATTATTCGCCATGATTATTCGTCATAGATATTCACTCTGCCGCACACAGCAGCGGGACTGTCCGTGATTCGCACACGGTTCCCTTTTAATCGCCCGATTAAAGGCAAACCACCTTGGCGAATGCAAAGGTAACAAAAGTTTTTAAGAGGATGCAAAAAGGGAGAGAAAAAATCTCTCCCTGAATATTTGTTGCGTAAGTTTCTGAATTGTTGCGTAAGTTTCTGAATTGTTGCGTAAGTTTCTGAATTGTTGTGTAAGTTTCTGAATTGTTGCGTAAGCAGTCACATAGTGACTGCCCATCCCCCCCAAAGCTCTATGCCAGCTTCAGCCGCAACGAGTTGAGAACGACGCTGACACTGGAGAAAGCCATGAGCGCTGAGCCCCACATTGGCGTGAGCTGGATTGGCGGATTAGCACAGAAGAGATAAAGCACACCAGCAGCCAACGGGATGCAGATGATATTATAGATGAACGCCCAGAAGAGGTTTTCCCAGATCATACGTGTCGTTTTTTTACTCAGCGTAAAACTGAACGGCAGCGCACGGAGGTCATCGGTCATCAGCGTGACTTGCGCCACATCCATGGCGACATCGGTTCCCGTACCGATAGCGATGGAGACATCGGCTAAGGCCAGCGCCTGCGTGTCGTTGATGCCATCACCAATCATGGCGACAGTCTTGCCTTCCGCCTTGAGCTGCCTTACGATATTCTCCTTGTCCTGCGGAACACATTTGGCTTTATAATGCTTGATACCGGCTTTGTCCGCCCAGTATTTGGCGGCTTCTTCCTTGTCGCCACTCATCATCCACACATCAATGCCTTTATTCTGAAGTTCTTCCATAGCCTCAGCGGCATGAGGTTTGAGTGTCTCACGGTCCTCGAGCGGCAGATCGTCAGCTTTCGTGAAGTCGACATTCTGATTGGGGATCGTCAGCGTACCCGTCTTGTCAGTGACCAGCACATCCACTCTGCGCATACGCTCCAAGGCCGTGGCGGCTTTTATGAGCACATGCTTATCGGCGGCTTTCCCAATACCCACCATAAGGGCCGTAGGCGTGGCGAGACCCATGGCGCAAGGACAGGCGATGACAAGCACGGTGACAGCGGAGACAATGGCTTTCGGCAACAGCGCCGTGCCCCCAAGACCCAACCAGAGGAAGAACGTGAGAAGTGCAAGGGTTCCGACAACAGGAACGAAGACCATCACTGCTTTGTCGACGATGCGCTGCACCGGAGCTTTGGAGCCCTCTGCCTCCTGCACCATCCGGATGATATGAGCCAGAGCCGTGTTCTCACCTACCTGACGGGCACGCATGCGGAACTTACCCTGCGAAGGAATCGTTCCGGCAAGCACCTTAGAGCCTTTCTTCTTCTCAGCCGGCGTAGGCTCACCCGTGATCATGCTCTCATCGACATAAGCCGCATCGGCCGTCATGAAACTCTCTGCCGAGAGGACCTCACCATCCACCGGGACCTTCTCACCGGGACGAACCTCCAAGATATCACCGACATCGATGGTAGAGATCGGCACCTCACGCACCTCACCATCTTCGACAATATGCGTAGTCTTAGGAGCCATGCCCATGAGCTGACGGATACTCGTAGCCGTACTGTCTTTGGCTTTCTCCTCGAGCATACGCCCGGTGAGGACAAAAGTGATGATCATACCACACGAATCGAAATAGGTCAGCGACGGATCGCCCCAGAACGTGTTGTAAGCTGAGAAGAGGAAGGAAATAGCCGTAGAGAGTGCCACCAGCGTGTCCATATTAGCAGCGCCATGACGGAGCTGCCGAACGGTCGTGACATAGAACGAACGGCCGCAGAAAAACATGTTGGCAAGGGCTATCAGGAGACCCAACTGATTGGCTGTCGATACACCGCCAACCTTTATCCAATGCATGTTGATGGTCATGCCAACGACAGAGAGCACCCAGGAGAGGATGGTCTTGCGCGTGAGAATAATATACGCTCGCTTCTGGATCTCCTCCACCGAACGGTCTTTCTCTATCACGAGGTCATAGCCGATCCCGTTGATCTCTTTCTTCATCGTCTCCAAGGAGATCTTCTCAGGATCATAATCGACAAGGGCTGAACGGCCCGCAAGACTCACGGAAGCCTGGTTGATGCCAGGCAGCGCGTTGAGCTTCTTTTCAACATTGGCAGAGCATGATGCGCATGCCATGCCAACGACAGGGATTGTCTGTTTCATTCAGACCTCCTCGCTCAGAGTTCCATCTCGTAGTGCCCGGCACCGTCAACGGCTTCTTTCATCTGTTCTGGGGTGACCTTCGACGCATCGTAGTCGACGCTTACCTGATGGTCAGCCAAAGAGACCACGGCACTGGTTACACCGTTCAGTGTGTTCAGTGCATTCTCCACATGAGCCTTGCAATGCTCGCATTTCATTCCGTTTACTGTAAATACCTTTTTCATCTTTACCAATCTTTTGTTTATTAATCTAACTTTTTGTTTATTGATCGTCCGCCGTGTTCTGTAAGCAGTCACAGTGTGACTGCCGCCCCACCGTTCTTCCTCCCTGCTTTGTTTCTCGCTTGCAAAGGTAGGGCTTTTCTCCGTTTCCTCCGTTACGAAATTATGGATAAGATTTATAGTTTATTGAAAAAGTATCCGTAACTTTGCATCACAAACAGGAACAAGACCATGAGCAACATAGATTTGATGAAGCAGCTCGTCAGTGAGCTCAACAAGGCTTCCGACGCTTATTACAACGGACGGGGCGAACTGATGACCGACTATGAGTGGGATGCTAAGTTCGACCAGCTGCGCCGTCTGGAGCAGGAGACGGGCACTGTGCTCCCGGGCTCGCCGACGCACAAGGTCTCCGCCGACACCATGGCCGGACAGAAAGAGGCGCACGAGTACCCTGCGCTCTCCTTGGCAAAGACGAAGAAGCGCGAGGATCTCGTCAAATGGGCTGAAGGAAGACCGATATGGCTCTCATGGAAGCTCGACGGGCTGACGCTCGTCGTGACCTACGACAACGGGCATCTCACCAAGGTCGTCACCCGTGGAGACGGGCATATCGGGACTAACATCACGCATCTGGCCAAAGCCATTGACGGCATCCCCCAGACCATCAAGGCGGGGGGACATGTAGTGGTGCGCGGTGAGGCCGTCATCTCTTATGAGGATTTTGAGCGATTCAATCTCGAGAGTGATGAGGAATATGCCAATCCGCGTAACCTCGCCTCAGGCTCGCTGACGCTCAAGGACCCGCGCGAGGTGGCACAACGACATATCCACTGGATCCCATTCACGCTCGTCCACACCGATGAGGAAATCCTCTCTTGGGGAAAGCGTATGGACTGGCTCAAAGCCGTAGGGCTCAACTGTGTGGACCATGAGTTTATCGGGCACCCCACCTTGGAGAACATCAATGAGGTCATTGACCGCTGGACGCTGAAGGTCACGCAACGCGAGAACCCCTACCCCGTCGACGGGCTTGTCATCGCCTACGACGACACAGCCTACGCTGCCACCGGGTCGGTCACCGGGCACCACGCCACCCGTGCTGGCTTCGCTTTCAAATGGGCAGATGAGAGTGCCGTGACGGAGCTCGACCACATCGAATGGAGCTGTGCCGCCTCGACCATCTCGCCCGTAGCCGTCTTTAAGCCCGTAGAGCTTGAAGGCACCACCGTCAAACGGGCTTCTCTGTGCAACATCAGTGAGTGTGAACGGCTCGGAATCGGGGGAAAAGGATCGGTCTTGGAGGTCATCAAAGCCAACAAGATCATCCCGAAAGTCATCAAGATACGACAAGCCGTAGGTGCCTTAGAGATCCCTGACCACTGTCCGGTATGCGGTGCGAAGGCTGAGGTTCAGAGCAGTCCGGCAAGTGGCACGAAGACGCTCCACTGCACTAACCACACATGCCCGGCGAAGCAACTGAAGAAGTTCGCACGGTTCGTCTCCAAGCAAGGCGTCAACATCGACGGCATCTCCGAGCAGACCCTGCAGCGATTCATCAACCTCGGATGGATCAAGGATTTTGCCGACATCTTCCACCTTCCGGAGCATGCAGCGGAAATAGCCCGTCTCGACGGATTCGGGGATAAGTCCGCCAACAATATTGTGGCGTCGGTAGAGAAAGCCCGCACCGTGGAAGCCCGCCGACTGCTCTATGCCCTCAGCATTCCGCTCTGCGGACAGGATGTGTGCAACCGACTGCTGTCGGCTTATCAGCTCGACAAACTCGTCAGCCTCGCCGAAGGCAAGGCGGAGCCTGCCACACTTTTCACACCGAAGGCAGAGGAGACCTTGGCGATGATACCGGGTATTGGACCGGAGAAAGCCAAGTCGTTCGTACAATGGTTCTCCAACGAAGACAACAGAAAGGTTTACGACAAGCTCATTGGCGAACTGCACATTGAGCAGACATCCACAGCGGCGACAGGTGCTAAATGCAAAGGACTGACGTTCGTCGTCACCGGCGATGTGCACCATTACAAGAACCGCAACGAACTGAAGGCTTACATCGAGAGTCAAGGCGGAAAGGTGACGGGATCGGTGAGCAAGTCGACATCGTTCCTCATCAACAATGATGTCAACTCTTCGAGCAGCAAGAACCAGAAAGCCCATCAGCTCAACATCCCCATCCTCTCTGAGGATGAGTTTGTGGAGCGATTTACATCCAATGAATAATAGAACAACATGAGAATAGATATTATCACCGTGTTGCCCGGGCACAGAAGAAAGGACTGGCGGAGATCCATCTCCACAACCTCCGCGACTATACCAAAGACAAATGGCGGCGCGTGGACGACTATCCCTACGGCGGATTCGCGGGGATGGTGATGCAATGTGAGCCTATCGACAACGCCATCTCTGCGCTGAAGAAGGAGCGTGAATACGACGACGTCATCTATGTCTCCCCCGATGGGGAGCGCTTCGACCAAAAAATGGCCAACGACATGAGTCTGCAGCAGAACCTTATCATCCTCTGTGGGCACTATAAAGGCATCGACCAGCGCATACGCGACCATCTCATCACACGGGAGATAAGCGTGGGAGACTTCGTGCTCACGGGGGGCGAACTGGCTGCCGCTGTCATCGCCGATGCCGTGGTACGTCTCGTGCCGGGGGTCATCAGCGACGACCAGAGCGCCCTTTCCGACTGTTTCCAGGACGACCTCCTCGCTGCGCCCATCTACACACGCCCCGCTGATTATAAAGGCTGGAAAGTGCCCGACATCCTGCTCTCTGGCAATGAGGCGAAGATCAAACAGTGGGAAATGGATCAGGCATTGGAGCGCACCAAGCGTCTGCGCCCCGATTTGTTAAAATAACGTTAATTACGGGGCAGTACCTCGCTGGTCTGATAAATAATCAGTAATTTTGCAACTGCTTTTCGGAAAATTCCGGAAAGCATCTTGGAAGGTTGGCAGAGTGACCGAATGCGCTAGACTCGAAATCTGGTATACCCATTACGTGGTATCGGGGGTTTGAATCCCTCACCTTCCGCTTTTAAGTCGAAAAGGAAGTCTGATAAAGGCTTCCCTTTTTCGTTTATAGTCAGTAAGTTACGAAATTGGAGGCGCGTAAATGATTGGGATTATGGTAATAAGGGAATAGCAACCAAGCGAAAATGAGTTGTAATCTTTGGTAATCATTGGAAACATTAGGCGATTTGTGTTTATCATAGTGTTTACCACACTTTCGGTCAGTGTTTACCACACCTTCGGTCAGGGTTTACCACTACATGGGGAAGGTGTTTAGCACTGCTTAGAATGATAATTTGCCCTACGCAGCGTAATTTCTGAGTTAGGCCATCGCCGTCGCGCCGTGTCATGATCCTGCCTCATACGTGTCACGATTCTGCCTCAACTGTGTCACGATCCTGCCTCAACTGTGTCACGATCCTGCCTCAACTGTGTCACGATCCTGCCTCAACTGTGTCACGATCCTGCCTCATACGTGTCACTGTAGTTTAACGTTTTTGGTTGACTACTTTAAGCCTTATTTTTAATGTTGGTTGACCTGGTTAAACATT
>ONBC01000076.1 GCA_900315955.1 uncultured Prevotella sp. | reverse complement strand
GTACTGCAATGCAATGCGGGAGAGTAGGCAGCCGCCTCCTTTGAAACGAGAGCCTTGAGGATAGCAATATTCTCAAGGCTCTTTTTCGTGTTTACAGTTGTATGTATATCGGCTGTCGGGTGTTCGCCCCCCATTCAGGCGTTTGCGGAGATGCAAGTACGGTGGTATTAGAGTTCAGTGAACACGAAAATAGGAGATAAGCACCTATGATTAGTGTTTACCTCCTATTCGATTCCATGGGTTATCCATGGGAGCCGTCATCTAAACGCTGTCACTTCTTAACGAAAACCAAAGGCACGGCATTATTGAGAGATACCGATGAAGTAGTATTGTCTATCTGTGCACCGGCCATCAGAATCGCTGAGGACATGGCTTTAGTGGACGCATTATAAACACCATAGGAGCTCGTCGTATTGCCCCAGAAGCTGATGATGACCTTATGAGCTGTTCCGTCTACCGTTACATTATAAGAGACGTTGCCCGGATTGATGAACCAGAAAGGATACTTAGTCCATTCCTGATAGTATTTATAAAAGCTGATACCGCACTTGATCTCGGCGGGAGCTTGCCGCGCAACGGCATCTCGGATAGCCTTATGCTCTGCTGTGGCCGTATCAATGGCGAGCGCAAGGAAACGGGCAGGAACAGCGTGGTATATCATTGTAGAGTCCGTGTTGACGCTGCACGTCACGTCCGCACTGTCGAGTTTCACAGACTTGCCGTTCTCGATGTCTTTTCCCATGGCATAGATCCTGCCGCTGTGAGAGCCCTGAACGACTGAGAACATCTGCTGTATCTCGGCCGGTGTAGCTGAGTTGTCGTTATCATCATCGTTCAGGCACGATGTCAAGGTAAAGGCTGAGCCTGCCATTAAAAGGCACAAGCCTAAAAGTCTAAGTTTTTTCATTGCTGTTGATTATATTTATATTTGTGTTTTCTCATTAAATGCAGGGCTCATGATAACCTTGCTTCACTCTCCACTTTTTTTATTTTTTTACTATTTTGTCCGGATACTGTATCCGAGTATGGTAAATGGCTTTTAGGCGATCGATGAGAACCTGTTTGGCAACAGCTATGTCATAGAAGGTTATCTTGCACTCACTGAACATGCCGTCCTTCACCTGCTGATCAACGAGCTGGTTGACAAGCTTGGAGATGCTCTCCTCGGTATATTCCTTCATCGAGTGGGATGCGGCCTCGCATGTATCAGCCATCATTAGGATCGCTTGCTCACGCGTCGTCGGGTTAGGACCGGGATAGGTGAAGACGCTCTTGTCAACGACCTCATCAGGGTGCTCGTTCTGATACTTGATATAGAAATACTTCGTCATGCCGCAGCCATGATGGGTCTGGATGAAGTCGCGGATGACCACCGGAAGATTGTTTTCCTCCGCAATCTTCACACCGTCGGTGACATGTGCGATGATGATTCGTGCGCTCTCTTTCTCCGTGAGGTTGTCGTGCGGATTGATCCCGCCCTGCTGGTTTTCCGTGAAGAAAGCAGGAGCTTTCATCTTGCCGATATCGTGGTAAAGCGCGCCGGTACGCACAAGCGTAGACTTGGCACCGATCTTGTTCGCGATCTCCGAAGCAAGGTTACCGACGGTGATGGAGTGTTGGAAGGTACCTGGTGCGACCTCAGAGAGCTTCCGCAGCAACCCCTTGTTGGTGTCGGAAAGCTCGATAAGAGTCAGTACAGAGACAAAGCCGAAGGTCTTCTCCACGACAAACATCAGCGGGTAGGCTAAGAGCAACAGCACACCGTTGATGAGGAAATGATAGTACATACTGTTGCCGAAGCGGAAGTCGCCTCCGCTTTCCATAAGCTTCAAGGCAAAATAGATCACGCAAGTAGACAAGAACACCCACAGCGCCGTCCGGAAGATCTGTGAGCGCGTAGAAACCTCACGCAAGGTGTAGATCGCCACAAGGCCCGCCACGGTCTGTATAATGATGAAATCGAACTGATAACGCAACGCGCAGGCAGAGATGAGCACGGTGACGAGGTGCGTAATGAATGCCGTGCGCGAATCCATGAAGATTCGCACAAAGATCGGTCCCATGGCGAAAGGCAGCACGTAGACGGAGAAGTTGAAATAGCTGTGCTCCATCATTAGCGAGACACACACCGGGAAGGCTGCAATAAGCGTGTAGAGCATGGCTACGCAACGCGGCTTGGAGAAATAGTCGCGGCGGAAGAGAGAGAGATAAAGGGTGAAAAGGAAGACGAAGGAGAACACATAGACGGCATTGCCGACCAGGTGGCGCGTGATCTGCGACTTGCCCACCTGCCGGCGCTCCATCTCCTTCTCCATGGAGTTGAGCACGCGGTAGTTGTAGTCGTCCACCATATCGCCCTGTGCGATAATCTTCTGCCCCGCCATGACCATTCCGCTTGCCGGTGAGATGCTCGACAGCAGGTCGTTGCGCGCCGTCTCCGTGCGGTGACTGTCATAGATAAGGTTCGGAACTATAAAGTTGTTCAGGTTCATCTTCTTCATCAGTCCCCGCTCCTTGGCCAAGTGTTCGTCGCCGAGAAGCTGTTCGTAGGCCGACATCGTCGAATAGAAGAAGCTGACCTGCACGCTCTCCGCGTCTTTTCCGAAGATGATCCGCACTTGCGATGTCGTGTCGTTCCGGAAAGAATTGTACCCGGGGGTGTCCATGATTCCCGACTGATAGAAATGGTGCAGTTTCTCTATCACGGCAGCCTCGAAACCTGTCGGCAACGGGCCGACTTTGGAGAGCGCCACGCGCAGACGCGCTGTCTGAACAGGCTCAACGGTGTTGTCATAGTTGTAGTAAGGCTGGAAAGTGTGCAGCAGAGAATCGCGCTCACGCTGCAATGCCTCATCCGTCTTATAGACCGGGAAATCGTATTTGGCGATGAGCGTGCCGTAATGCCAAGGCTCACCGATGTCATAAGCGAACTGTTTCGCTTCGTTCCGGGGAAGGAACCAAACAATGATAAAGGAGGTCACAAGGACAAGTCCTATGCGGATGCCCAAACTTCTCCATACGTTCTCCTCAGAACCTATTATCTTTTTAAACGTGTTCATTTTGCGATTTTGTAATGCCCAGAGGCCTTTGCATGATTATTTTGGTGCGAAAATACGAAAAATATCCGTCAAAGCAGAAAAAATATATTAATTTTGCACCAAAATTATTCTTTTGGTTATGTCAGAAAGAAAAGTAAGGGTACGTTTTGCGCCCAGTCCTACCGGCCCGCTGCATATTGGCGGCGTACGCACGGCCTTGTACAATTATCTCTTTGCCCGCCAGCATGGCGGCGATTTTGTGTTCCGCATTGAGGACACAGACAGTCATCGTTTCGTACCGGGTGCCGAAGACTACATCATTGAATCGTTCAAGTGGCTTGGCATCAAATTCGATGAAGGTGTCTCCTTCGGGGGGAGCCATGGTCCTTATCGTCAGAGCGAGCGTCGGAAAATATATAAGAAATATGTGCAGCAGCTTCTCGACAACGGCAAGGCTTATCTTGCTTTCGACACGCCCGAGGAGTTGGAGAAGAAGCGTGAGGAAGTGAAGAACTTCCAGTATGACGCGCACTCACGTCTCTCCATGCGCAACTCGCTCTCCCTCCCCAAGGAAGAGGTGGAGCGCCTGTTGTCTGACGGTGCCCAGTACACCGTGCGCTTCAAGGTTGAGCCCGGTGAGGAGATTCATGTCAACGACCTCATTCGCGGTGATGTCTGTGTGAAGAGCGACATCCTCGACGACAAGGTGCTCTACAAGAGTGCTGATGAGCTGCCTACTTATCATCTTGCCAACATCGTCGATGACCATCTCATGGAGATCACGCACGTCATCCGCGGTGAAGAGTGGTTGCCAAGCGCTCCGCTCCATGTCCTGCTCTACAAAGCCTTCGGATGGGAAGACACGATGCCGCGCTTTGCCCACCTGCCGCTGCTGCTCAAGCCCGAGGGCAAAGGAAAGTTGTCGAAGCGTGACGGCGACCGTCTCGGTTTCCCCGTATTCCCCCTCGAATGGCATGATCCCAAGACAGGGGAGGTGTCGTCGGGCTATCGCGAGAGCGGTTACTTCCCCGAGGCTGTCATCAACTTCCTCGCGCTCTTAGGCTGGAACCCGGGCACGGATCAGGAGATCTTCTCCCTTGATGAGCTCGTGAAAGCATTTGATATCACCAAGTGCTCTAAGAGCGGCGCTAAGTTCGACTATCAGAAAGGTATCTGGTTCAACCACGAGTATATCCTTCGCAAGAGCGATGAGGAGATTGCCGAGCTCTTCGCGCCTATCGTGGCCAACAACGGCGTTGACGAGAGTTTCGACCGTATCAAGCAGGTTGTTCATCTGATGAAGGACCGCGTCAACTTTGTGAAGGAGCTGTGGCCCTTGTGCGCTTTCTTCTTCATTGCCCCCACAGCTTACGATGAGAAGACGGCAAAGAAACGCTGGAAAGAGTATTCGGCCCAACAGATGACAGAGCTCATCGAAGTGCTTGAGGGCATTGACGACTTCTCTGTGGAAGGTCAGGAGCCTGTTGTGGAAAAATGGATTGCCGACAAAGGCTACAAGCTCGGCGATGTGATGAACGCCTGGCGCCTGGCACTCGTCGGAATAGGCAAGGGTCCGGGGATGTTTGACATCTCTGCGTTCTTAGGCAAAGACGAGACTATCAAGAGAATGGGGAAAGCTATTGAGACGCTTGGCTGATGTACAACTTCTTCATCTTCCTATATAATATAGGTGTATGGATGGCCACCTTCTTCTCCAAGAAAGTGAAGGCCATGTGGAAAGGCGAGCACAAGACTTTCCGCATCTTGGAGGAGAAGGCAGACCCCAATGCCAAGTACATCTGGTTTCATGCGGCCTCACTCGGAGAATTCGAGCAAGGACGGCCTATCATGGAGAGAATCAAGCAGACACATCCCGAATATGAGATTCTGCTTACTTTCTTCTCTCCCTCGGGCTATGAAGTGCGCAAGAACTATGCGGGAGCGGACATCATCGTTTATCTTCCGATAGACACCATTGGCAACGCACGTCGTTTTCTGCGCACGGTGCGCCCGGTCATGGCTTTCTTTATCAAATATGAATTTTGGTCCAACTACCTTCATATTCTGAAGCATCGGCAGATACCCCTCTATTCGGTATCAAGCATCTTCCGTCCCAAGCAGATCTTCTTCCGTTGGTACGGTAAGGGATATGGCAAGGTGTTAGGCTGTTTCACGCATTTCTTTGTACAGAACGAGGAGAGCCGTCAGCTGCTCCGCTCTATAGGTGTTGATTGTGTGTCGGTAACAGGCGACACGCGCTTCGACCGCGTGCTGCAGATTCGGGACGCGGGCAAGCAGTTGCCTATTGTTGAAGCGTTTCTGAACTCCCAACACCCCGAACCCGGCTCCCAGCACCCTCCCGTGTTCATCGCGGGAAGCAGCTGGCCACCCGACGAAGAGATCTTCATCAAATATTTCAATGAGCACCGCAACTGGAAGCTGATCATCGCCCCGCACGTCATCGGCGAGGAGCATCTCAAGCAGATTCTTTCTAAGCTGCAGCGCAAGACCGTACGCTACTCTGAGGCTACAACAGAAAATGTGAAAGATGCGGAGTGTCTCATCATCGATTGCTTCGGGCTGTTGTCGAGCATCTATCGTTATGCTGATATAACGTATGTAGGCGGCGGGTTCGGCGTAGGCATCCACAATGTGCTGGAGGCTGCCGTATGGAACAAGCCCGTCATCTTCGGACCGAACAACAAGCACTTTCAGGAAGCCTTAGGACTTATCAAAGCCGGCGGCGGTTTTGAAATCAAAGACTACGGTGAGTTCACCGGACTGATGCGAAAGCTTGAAGGTGATGACGCTTTCCTACAGAAAACGAGCCATGCAGCCGGAGCGTTCGTAGAAAGTCTCGCCGGAGCGACGGATAAGATTCTTCAAGAAGTGAGACTATAAATATTTTGGGCTGGTGGTTGTCCTCTGTGGCAGCCACCAGCCCAAAAAGTTTATAACCGTATTATTGCAACGTCTTGACGATACGGTTCAATCCTTCCGTGAGCACCGCACGCGGGCAAGCCAAGTTGATACGTATGAATCCTTCGCCTGCTTCCTTGCCATAGAGCGTGCCATCAGAGACAAAGACGTGCCCCTTGCGGAGAAGTTTCTCCGTCACCTCATCGCTCGTCATTCCGAGGCTGCTAATGTCAACCCAAGCCAGATAAGTGCCTTCAAGTCTCATCACCTCCAGCTTAGGCAACTGCTTCGCAAAAGTGTCCCTCAGCAGTTGGTAGTTGCCCCAAATATATTCATTGAGCGCATCGAGCCAATCCTCACTCTCATTGTAAGCAGCTTTCAAAGCTATCGGGCCAAAAGGATTGACGTCGCACACCTCAAAGATATTGATGACCCGGTCTATTCGCCGCCGCACCTCTTCATCCTTGCAGATGATGTTTGCGATCTGCAAGCCCGCCGTATTGAAACTCTTCGATGGCGAGCTGAGCGTGACGCTGTTGCACAGGTTCTCCTCACTGACGGCGGCAAACGGGGTAAACTTGTGTCCGGGCATCACGAGCTCGCAATGAATCTCATCACTGATGACAAAGACATGATGCTTAGAACAGATGGCTCCCATCTTTGCCAATTCTTCACGGGTCCATACTCTTCCGGCGGGGTTATGAGGATTGCAGAGCAGGAAAACGGTCGTCTTCTCATCCGCACATTTGCACTTGAAGTCGTCCCAGTCGATGACATAACTGTCGTCTTGTCTGACGAGTCTGTTCTCTACAATCTGACATCCTTGGTTTTTGATCGATGAGAAGAAACAGTTGTAGACCGGTGTCTGAACAAGCACATTCTCTCCCGGCAGCGTCAGCGCTTTTATCGAACAGCTGACAGCCGGCACCACGCCACTGGTATAGAGCATCCAACGGCGGTCTACCGCCCACTGATGACGGCGCTCATACCACGATATGACAGCGTCATAATAACTGTCATCAACCTGTGTATATCCGAACACGCCATGTGCCACTCTGTCGGCCAACGCTTTCTTAACAGCGGGTGCCACCTCAAAGTCCATGTCGGCAACCCACAACGGCAACGTATCTTCAGGGACAGTGTCCCATTTATAGGACCCTGAGTGCCGACGTGCCACAATCTTGTCAAAGTCGTACTTCATGCTCTAACTCAAAAACTCAAGAACTCAAAAACTCTTAACTCCTAACTCCTATCTCCTAACTCCTAACTCTTATCTCCGTCTCATGTCCTTTTGCGAACTCATCATAGGTCACGGAGCCTATCTTGTCGGCTATAATCTTTCCGCTGACAGGATTCTTGATATTGGTGATCGCACCCTTCACAGAGACATTGAGATTGCGGCAATCCTCAAACATCCGGTCACAAGAAGGATCAATCGTGCAGTCTTCAAGCGTAAGGTTGTCGGCATAACAGAACAACTGCTCCCCGCTGAAATGGCAACGCACAAACTTAATGTTCTTCGAATGCCAGGCAATGTACTCACCATCGATCTCCGAATCATAGACCGTCACGTTCTCGCACTCCCAGAACGAGTCCTTGGTCGTGATATGCGCATGATGCACCTCCACATCCTTGCAATACTGGAAGATATATTTAGCATCTGAAGTAAGGCCGTCGACATAGATATGGTCAGCATGCATGAACGGATAGGTGCCCTGATGAAGCGTCACGTTCTTGATCTTCACGTTGTGAACATGCCAGAATGTCTCATCGGCATCGTTGATCGTGACATTCTCCAGGGTCAGATTGTTCATCTCCCGGAAAAACTTAGGACCGTCAATGACACAATCTTTCATCACCATGTCGTTGCTGTACCAGATAGCCGAGCGTGAGCCCTCCGCAAAATAGCAGCTCGTGATCAGACTGCGGTCAACGTGCCACCAAGGGTACTTGCCAAAAAACTTACTGTCACGACACTCAATGTCATGACAACACTTTATACCCGACTCTCCATCCGTGATGGTAATATTGTCAAGTTTAACGTCGTGGGCACCGAACAGCGGGCGCTCGCCTCCGAAGGATAAATCGTGAATGGAATCCATATTTACTTATCTGGTTAAATATTACTGAGCTTGTATTTTATACAATTATTTAATACACCTGCAAAAGTACAAACATTATGCCAAACTCTGCATACCCTGATGGCGGAAAATAAGACCAATTATCATGAAAGTGGCGAAGATAGCCTTTGTCGGCTCCTTTACGAAGAAAGCCTCTTGCTGCATCATGCGCAAGAGGCTTTTTTTGGTAGTGGATAGGGGAATCGAACCCCTATGCCAAGATTGAGAATCTTGTATCCTAACCATTAGATGAATCCACCATCTGGTTTCCTATGAGCGAATAAAAAAGCCTTGTTGGCATGTAGCATGTTAACAGGGCTCCTATCCTTGAAGGATGTAGTCGGTAAGAGAATCGAACTCTTATGCCAAGATTGAGAATCTTGTATCCTAACCGTTAGATGAACCGACCATCTGAAGGCTATTTCCTTTGCGGAAGCTGGGGGATTCGAACCCCCGGTACGCGTAATTGCGCACGGCAGTTTAGCAAACTGCTGGTTTCAGCCACTCACCCAAACTTCCAATCCGTTGGTACTTTGACCTCACAGCATTCGTTTTCGGAATGCGGGTGCAAAGGTAGGCAAAAGTATTGGTTCCGCCAAATCTTTTGCCATCTTTTTTCCTTTTCTTCTGTTTTTTTATTTCAGAAGCGCATCCAACTCGGTGTAAAGGTCATCTGTCTCGCCCACAAAAGCCTTCACGAGCTTGCCTTCGGGATCCACGAGCAGCTTCGTGGGGAACACGGAGACACCGAAGGCTTTTGTTATATCGCCGGCTCCTTTGGGGTTATAGACATTGATCCAAGGCAGCGCATGCTTCTGCACCCCGGCCTTCCAGCGGGCTTCAGTGTCGTTGCAGTCGACGCTCACGACAGCGATCTTGTCCTTGTGCGCCTCATAATACGATTTCATCTTTGGGAAGCCTTTGATGCAGTTGATGCACCAAGTACCCCAGAAGTCCACGATGACATACTTACCTTTCAAACTCGAGAGCTTGAAGGGCTTGCCTGCAAGATCCCTGAGCGTGAAGTCTACAGCCTGTCCGGGAGCAGCCTCAGTCATCTCAAGGGTGTTCACTGCTGGTGCCATCTGTGTAGCCGCATTCGCAGAGACCACAGCAGCCAACAAAGCTAAACTTAAAAGAATCTTCTTCATAATAATATAATAATGTTTTATATTCCACATCGTTCGTCAGGTGTCAAAAGAGATTACACCACATGCGTCAACAAACGTGCCGCAAATTTACGCTTTTCTTCGATGAAAGACAAAGAAAAGGTCGCATCTATTGAGCATTTAACAATGTCTAACAATATCAGCCAGATTGGTAATCATTCAGCGTGTTTTCTGAGCTCAGTCATCGCGTCACGTCCGTGTCACGATCCTGCCTCAGCTGTGTCACGATCCTGCCTCAGCTGTGTCACGATCCTGCCTCAGCTGTGTCACAATCCTGCCTCAGCTGTGTCACGATCCTGTCTCATCTGTGTCATGCCAACATTATGCTTGAACAAAATAAAACTATGTTGCTTTTCTTCAACCGACCCGCCGCCCCGTTCCAAAGGAATCGACTATGAGCGAGACTTGGAAAAACTTTGCCGCAATATTGTATTAGAAATAAAAGCAATACAGTATTAGAAATAAAAGCAATACAGTATTAGATATAAAAGCAATAATTGATTAGAAATAAAAAAGGAGAGAAAACTTTGAGTATCTGAAATATTCTCCTTATCTTTGCAGTGATTATTATGAACTTCCGAATAAAGAAACTCGATATATTTATCGCCAGGCAGTTTCTGCTGCTTTTCGCGGGCACCTTCTTCATCTGCCTCTTTGTGCTGATGATGCAGTTTTTGTGGCGTTATGTCGATGACCTCATCGGCAAGGGTCTCTCTATGGATGTCCTTGCCCAGTTCTTCGAGTACATGGCGCTGATGATGGTGCCTCAGGCCCTTCCGCTTGCCATTTTGCTGAGCTCGCTGATCACTTTTGGCAACCTCGGCGAGAGCTCGGAGCTGACAGCCATCAAGGCCTCCGGCATCTCACTGATGCAGAGCTTCCGGTCACTCATCGTCCTCACCGTGCTCATCATGTGCACGTCGTTCTACTTTCAGAACAACATAGGCCCGAATGCCAACATGAAGCTTGCGCAGCTGCTGATCTCCATGAAGCAGAAGAGTCCCGAACTTGAGATTCCGGAAGGCGTTTTCTATGACGGAATACCCAACTCCAACATCTACGTCCAGAAAAAGAACATCAAGACCGGAAAGCTTTATGGCATCATGATCTACCGCATGACGGAGAGCTATGAGGATGCGGCCATCATCTTAGCCGACTCCGGCATGCTCCAGTCTACGGCCGAGAAGAAGCACCTCGTCTTGTCGCTGTGGAGCGGCGAGTGGTTTGAGAACATGCGCGAATCAGACTTAGGCGGGAGCGCGGCGGTGCCTTACCGTCGTGAGACCTTCACGGATAAGAAAGTGATTCTCGACTTCGACGGCAACTTCTCACTCATGGATGCCGCCGCGCTCTCCAACAACGCAGCCGGGAAGAGCCTCTCACAGATACGTTTCGACATCGACTCGCTCAACGAAGCCTACGACAGCATCGGCAACGCGTTCTGGCAAGACACGAAGCGCGTCAACTTCCCGGA
>ONBC01000011.1 GCA_900315955.1 uncultured Prevotella sp. | reverse complement strand
GCGCAACGCAATCGTCTTCAAGCACTTCAACCGCAAGGGCTACAGCCTCTTTGCCGCATTGGGCAAAGTGGTAGTTATCGGTGTCCTTGCCGTTCCCACCCTCACCTATGCCAAGGCTGACGGCATCGCCACAAAGCCTTCGGGAGAGAACGCCGATTCGCTCTCTTTTGGTGAGCAGCGGCTCGACGAAGTGCAGATAACCGGATCGCGGGCGCCGCTGACTGTTGCTCAGTCAGCCAAGATCGTTGAGGTTATCTCCCGCGATGACATTCATCGTGCGGAGGCGCAGACCATCAACGACGTATTGAAATTAGCCACGGGCGTGGATGTCCGTCAACGCGGTGGCTTTGGTGTACAGACGGATATCTCCATCAATGGGGGCACGTTCGACCAGATCACGATCTTGCTCAACGGTGTTCCGCTGACCTCGCCACAGACGGGTCACAACGCAGCCGACTTTCCCGTGTCGCTCGAGGACATCGACCACATTGAGGTCTTAGAAGGCGCAGCAGCCCGCGTCTTCGGCTCCGCCGCCTTCTCTGGAGCAATCAATATCGTGACGGCAGCGCCCCACTCCTTCCACATAGGGAAAGAGACAGGCGAGAAAGCCGAGGACCAGCAGCGCGGGGACAATCAAAGGATTGGCGCCTCCGTAGCCTTAGAAGGCGGTTCCTTCGGCACTTTCGGTGGAGATGCCCGGGTATCTCTTTCTCCCTCGCTGCGGGGAAAGGGTCAAGGATGGAGCCAGTCGCTCTCCACGGGTTACACGCAGAGCGACGGGGGTACCGACAACTCCGCTTTTCGGCAACGACGCGGATATTATCAGGGCAGCTACGCATCCGCTTGGGCTGCTGTCAACTGGCAGGCAGGTATCACATCGAAAGACTATGGTGCCAACACCTTCTATTCCGCCCGTTTCCCAAACCAGTATGAGTGGACTCGACGTTATATCGGTTCTGTAAATGCTGATTTCCGCCCGTTCTTCAAAGCACAGAACAGGCTTCAATCGCTCGTCTTCAGTCCGATGCTCTACGCCCACCGCGACCTCGACCACTACCAGCTCACCCAAGGCAGCACCGGGGCAGCGAACGGTGAGAACTATCACCGTCTGGATGTCTATGGAGCGTCCCTGAATGCCCATCTCGACTGGCTTTTTGGAAAGACCGCACTCGGAGCGGACATCCGTAAGGAGCATATCCTCTCTACAGCCTATGGAAGCCTCATGGAAGAGAGCGACTGGAAAAAGATCTCCCATTCCGACCGTTTCTACGACCATAAAGGTGACCGCACGAACACCAGTCTGTTCCTTGAGCATAACATCCTCATCGGGGGGCTCACCGTGTCTGCCGGTGTCATGGTAAACAGAAACACGGGACTGGACAACCAATACCGGTTCTACCCGGGTGTAGATGTCAGCTTCCGCCCCGATGACCACTGGAAACTCTACGCCAGTTGGAACAAGGCGTTACGGCTGCCCACCTTCACCGATCTCTATACGAGCAACTCGGCGCAGCAGGGTGACCTTAATCTGAAGCCAGAGAAGAACGATACCTATAAGGCGGGTGCCCAATGGCACGGCAAAGGATGGAACCTCTTAGCCGACGCTTTCTACAGTCGCGGGCGCGACATGATCGATTGGGTGTATGAGACGGCTGAATCGAAGAAATACCATGCACTGAACATCGGAAAACTCAACAATATGGGGTTCAACGTTGAGACGAAGTTCAATCTCTCTGAGCTGCTCTTCAACACCCTACAGCCGTCACCCGACACCCCTATCCTCCTGACCCTTGGCTATGCCTACATTCATCAGAAGCATGAGACAGACCGGGAGATATACAAGTCGCTCTATGCCTTGGAGTATCTGAAGCACAAGTTTGTTGCGACGCTCTCCCACCCGATCGTGGGACATCTCTCCGCCTCCTGGTCCCTTCGCTGGCAGCAGCGCATGAACGGCTATCATCCTTACGCCAAGCTGGACGGAGCACTAAGATGGACAGAGCGCCACTACCAACTCTATGTCAAGGCCGACAACATCACTGGCCACAGATATTACGACCTTGGCGGCGTGAAGCAGCCGGGACTCTGGATCATGGCCGGAGCAAAGGTCAACCTCTGATTCTATTAGGTTCAGCATGCCGGTATCTATGCCGACATGCTGAAAACATAGAGATACCTTTTCCTTTTTGCAGCGGGAAATGAATTTAGATATCCACCTTAATTTTTTATCTCCTCAACATTTAGGCAATATATAGCAGCACAATTCTTTTACCTTATTTGACAAAAATATTTTTCGGTATCTGCGTAGCGCTTTCAGGTCTTTGTCGTATTATAGATAAACGCATCCGAGATTCAGAATGGAAATAAGCGAATTTGTCGGTATCGCACACCACTATTTCCATGATGAGCACGAAGTGGAAGACGCCGTGCAAGATGCGCTGATTCGCTTGTGGATGGCAAGGGAAAGAATAGAGCCGCCGGAACGATTCCGCCAATATGGAGCAACAGCTACAAGAAATATTTGCCTTGACAAAATAAAGCAAAAACACGGACTTCACTTTGTGGAAGTGGATTTGGCGGAAGGCAAGACATCCGGCCATAGCCCTCAATCGGTGTTGGAAGAGTCTGAAAACGAAACGTTGATGCTGCAATGCATGAAAGAGCTTCCCGCTAAATACAAGGAACTGATACGGATGAGAAATGGAGAAGGATTGAGCTATAAGGACATAGCAAATCTCATTGGCAGTACAGAGTCATCGGTACGCGGTATGGTGGCGAGGGCAAGATCAATACTCATAAGACAATTCAACGAAAGGAGAAAGAAATGAAGAACAAAGAGTACATAGGAAAACTTCTCAGAAAGTTTATGCAAGCGGAGACTTCCGAACAACAGGAGTCGGAGCTTGCAGACTATTTCTGTCATTCTAAGAACATTCCTGAAGAATGGGAGGCATACAAACAATACTTCAAAGCCTTTGACTCCGAAGAAGCATCTTCTTCAAATAATGGTTACCCAACACCATTATTAAGGAGGCATTGGTATCACGCTGTTGCTTGCGTTGCCGCGACGTTCGTCTGTGCTGTTGCGCTGAGGTATGCCCTATACACTTCCGAAAACAGCAAAAGGCTGGCAATAGAGACACCCGTGCGAATTCAGCCAACGGAATCCACAAAAGCGAAGGACACTACTGTTGTGAGCAAGAATCCGATGGCAACTATTGGGGAAAGGCAGGAAGTGTCTGAAAAGGTATGTATGAAGCGGGGCGGCTACGGCAAAAGCAGAAGAGCCGACAGAGCCGACTATGTTCCTGTTCCCAAACCCGTTGCTGCGACAGAAGCCCGGCACTATGTTGCGACATCAACGGAGACGATGATCGAAGAGCCTTCCCATCAAATAAAGACCGCCGACATCAACGCGTCGGTCGCTTACATCCAATCAAAAGGGGAGAATCTCGAGAGACAAGTCTTGGCTTCAAAAGGAGACGGTGAGTATCACATGCATATCAACAAAGACTTAGAACAGAACTTATGAGAAGAAAGATGATCATGCTTGCATTGTTTGTCTCTTTTGCGCTGGCATCGCTGGCGCAAAAGCCTAACCCTGCCATGGCAAAGCTCTTAAATGAGTTTGGCAAGGCTGGCATAGAAGGCACCTATTCTGCCGACAACACAGGGCAGGAGTACTATCTCGCACTCTACAAGCTTACCCATGCCGACATTGACAATCTAATACAGTATAACAGGTTGGGACAGGCTGATTTCCCCTTCCAATTAGAAGGGACAAGGGAGTACATAGCCTCCCGGCTTAAAGAAAGCGAGAAGGCGCAACATGATGAAGCTATGATAAGACCCGTCATCAAGCATACCCTTGACAGTCTTGCACCGTCGGCAAAAGAATGCTATCACTATGAAGTGCATAATGGCATGGGAGACACCATCAAATATGTCCTTGCGTTGAACAACATGCCGAAGGATTTGTTTCAGCAGCGCGTAAAAGGGCAAGTCGAGAAGAAAGCGGGTAATGAATTCATTGACTATTTCAGCTACGACAGAGGTACCTTCCTGCATTATATTTTGCCACCACTACAGAAAAGCGGGATGGAAAGTTGTCACTCAGAAGACTCGTTTAAACATAACATAGAGGCCATCCTGGCAAAACACAAGGGAAAGAAGTACGCCGTAAGCTATAATATGAATCCGGGTACCAGCATCTATCCACAGGACTGGTATGTATTAAAGTGCAACAGCAAATCTAACTCAAAGAGTGAGGGCACACATTATTATTTCGCGTTAACAAAAGAAGCGCAGAACAGCATTGTAAAGGAAGTCGCAGAAGCAGCCACTTGTTTCCTGACTTCTACATCTGACACGTCAGAATATAGTCTTTTCTATACTCTTCCTTTGGGCAATGCCAAAAGAGATAATGCGGCTTACGATCACCTGATATTTTGTAATAGGGAAAGAATCGGACGGCATTTCAGCATCAATATGAAGATGACCGACAAGGGACTCCATGTGTTATTGCTGTCAAATGAAGGGGAATGGCTTGTTCCACGACGGTCATGGTGGAAAATCAAAGCCATCAGTGGGAAGAAGATAGTGTATGAGAAAGATTTCAAAAACGACTAATAACCATTCCATGAAAAAGATATTGCTGATATTGATGGCCTGTATCAATGCCGTCACGATGCTTGCACAAAAACCTGGGGTGTATAAGAAGGCAAGCAACAAGGCCGCTGACAAGACCGAGGCTCCCTGTAAGAATGAATATATGATAGTCGGAATCAATGGCAACACAATGCTCTTCGAGCCTTATGTCCAACGTAATTCCGACAATAGAAAAGAAAGAGTTCGCTTTCGAATGGGGCCAGGCTGCCATCAGTCCGGCGGGAGCAATAACGACTCGACTTACAAGGTCGCACCCAATCCTCCTGAGGTAGAAGACTTTGTCAGTCTCCTCTCAGGGGACTTTACGACACCAACCAACAATATCCTTGGTGTTTGGTATCACGAAGCCTCCGGCATCAAATGCTACAAGATCTTCTCGCCGACACGTTCTTTGTTGATCTTTATCTACGAATCGCCGGAAGGCAGCATGGAGACGGCAAATGCTATCTTGGAGGCGGTAAACTATGGCAAAGACCAAGTCGTTGCAGAAGACGGTACAAGGTATTCGGTTCGCTGGGAAGGTGCTGACACGATGGTGGTAACCTACACCATGGAAGGCAAGCGACATCGTGAGCAATGGACCCGTTCCCAATTACCGACATACCTCTCCGGATTATTCATGTCCCTTGGCACAAACTAAAACAAGGATTATTGTTAATCGTCATCATGAACAAAATAGCTTCTCTTATTATCTTGACACTATTATACTGTCTGTCTGCCAATGCCGCAGAAATCAATCATAACGTACAGGGACGTGTAGCCGACAAGATAACCGGCGACCCCATACCCGCCAAGGTGTTCCTGATGGATGCCGACAGTACTATCCTTGCCACTACCAAGGCCACCATTGAGAATGTCCCCTATCAAGGGCAGATTGCCTTATACGTTTTCAATGGCAAGCAGCTGCAAAAGGGTAAGTACATCATCAAGGCCTCCATGTTAGGTTACAAGGACGCTTATGAGAATATAACGTTACAGAGCCAGCGGCAGACCACTCTGATAGCCAACCCCATACCGATGGAGCATGACGTCCATGAGCTGCAGGGGGTGACCGTCAAGGCCACGAAGTTAAAAATGGTGATGCACGGCGACACAATTGTGTATAATGCCGATGCCTTCAACCTGGCGGAAGGCAGTATGCTCGACGCACTCGTCGCCCGTCTGCCAGGTGCACGGTTGACAAGGGAAGGACAGATATTCGTCAACGGGCGGCTCGTCAAGAGTCTGCTGGTCAACGGACGGGATTTCTTCAGCGGCAATCCGAAGATGGCACTGGAGAATCTGCCTTCTTATACTGTGAGCAAGATAAAGGTTTATGATAGGGAAGGTCAAAACTCTCGTCTCATGCAGAGGGACATGGGCGACAAGAGCCTGGTGATGGATGTCAAGTTGAAGAAAGAATACCTCGCCACGCTCTTTGGCAACGTCGAGGCAGGAGCGGGATCTGACGGACGCTTCGCGCTGAAAGGGTTCGGCATGAAGTCGTCTCGCAAAGAAATGTTCTTCGCTTTCACCAACATCAACAACCTCAGTGACAATCAGAAGGCCGACATGACAGGCCGATGGACTCCGCAAGATGCGCCAAACGGCCTGCTGACCAACCGATCGGCAAATGTCAGCTATGCAAGATTCTTCGACAGCAGTATGGACAAGTGGCTCAGTACACAAAACACCATCTCGCATGATGACATTGACTTGCAAACGAGAAAGAATATAGAGACCTTCTTGCCAGGAGGAAACCTTGTCAGGCTGTCACAGAGCCAAGCCGACACGAAGACGACTGTCTTTGACAGCCAGAATGCCTTGCACTACGGCGAGAGCGGCAAGTACTCCACCATGACCAGCCTCAACTTCCACTACAAGCGCAATAGGAAATACGCAGACGCAGACGCCGCCAGCTCCGATTCTACCTCTCTGTTGAACGAACTCGTGGAGCAAAGCATGGACAAAAGCGAGAACTATCATTTGACGTTGTCAAACAGCAGTACGCTGAAGCATATCATCGACCTGCTGCATTCCGATTTCAGCATGGAGTATGACAAGCTACATGGAAACTCGTTCTCGCTCTACGACCTGAGATATGCGGAGGCAAGTCAGGCGCGCGACTTCCGCAACAAATATCAGATTAATGACAGCAGACACTGGGATGTGAAGGAAGGCATTGCCTACGACTGGAATTGGCCGGGCTGGAGCCTGAGACCGCAATATCAATATGAATATAAATACAACAAGACCAACAACGCACTTTACAGGCTTGACAAGCTTGAAGGCCACGACAGCACGCGTTATGACCTTCTCCCGTCATCACGGGCAGCCTTGCTGAAAGTGCTCGACCACAACAACAGCTATTACTATACAGAATACCAGAATCATCACCGGCTGATGCTGGAATGGGAAATCAATGCCGCCACTGGTCGCAACAAGATGAACATAGAATACGGCTACATCCGACTTCCCCTTCGCTTCGTCAGCAAGAATCTCTATTACACACGAGTAGGGCGGCATGATGTGACTGCACATGAAGTGTTCTTCGAACCGGAAGCTTTCTTCTCTGGCGGCAGGTCGGTCCGATGGGAACTGAACGCCGTCATCAAGTCAGAGATACCCGATTTGGTCAAGAAGGTGGACTACCGCGACGACTCAGACCCACTGTTCCTCATCTCCGGCAACCCGAATCTGAAAAACATCCACCGCTATCAGGCTTCGCTCCTCTTACGCCATGAGGGCAACGGACAGCGGATGTGGAACGCCTCAGTTAAATACGACAAGACCGACAACGACATCGCATACGCAACCCTCTACGACATGCGCACAGGCATCTCTACCATCATGCCCGTCAGTGTCAACGGCAATTGGCGCGTAGAAGGACAGACGGGGCTGACCCTGCCACTGGACAGTGCTCGCCGCTGGACCATCGACAACCAACTGTCCGCGCGCTACGACCACAATGTCGACATGACGACCACTGAGGAGAACGTGGCAAGCATGCGCAGCATCGTCAACAACTGGCAGATGGGCGATGAGGTAAAGCTGAGCTTCCGCCCGAATGACCGGATAGACTTTGCACTTCTGGCCGGTGGAACGTACTACTATATCCACAGTCGGCGAAGTGGCTTCACCAATGTCCACGCCGGTGACTACAAAGTAGGTCTTACAACAGAGTTTCAACTTCCGTGGGACATCGCCTTGGGTTCAGACATGACATTATACGCCCGTCGGGGGTACTATGAAAGCATGATGAACACCACAGACTGGGTGTGGAACGCCCATCTGAGCCGCAGCTTCCTAAAAGGCGCTTTAGTCGCCAAGCTGACAGGATTTGACTTGCTGCACCAGCTGACCAACACCCGCTACGAGATGAACGCCCAAGGCCGGTCGGAACTCTCCTACAACAGCCTGCCCCGCTATGTCATGCTCTCGCTGGCGTGGAAGTTCAATGCTAACCCCAAGCGCTAAAATCATGGCCGGCGCAAAGATCAACCTCTGATTCTAAACAGTTTGGCGTGGCGGCAGGCCTTGCGCCAGCCACCACGCCAATATCAGGACACCCGATCAATGCATTCTGAAAGATATCGGGATATTATACTTCACATTCACCGGTTTGCCGTCTTTCTTTCCAGGTGTCCACGCGGGCATACTGCTGACAACGCGCAGGGCTTCCTGCGCCAATGCCTCCTTACCTGCGGCTTCCTCCTCCGGCGTTACGGAACTCTTGATCTTAACATCCTTGTGCTCGCCCTCGGCTGGTTTTACCGGTGTGAACTTGGTGCCATTGTACACCACTTGTGGGTCGGCCACGGACCCGTCGGACTTGACAACGAAGCTGACCACGACACGGCCCTGGACACTGTTGTCCTGAGCAACGGTGGGATACTTCACGTTCTGAGCGAGATACTGCATCATGGCCGTAGTGCCACCAGAGAACTGTGGCATCACGTCGACCACGTTGAAGACTCCGTTCTCCTTTGCCTCCTCTGCCTGGGCCTCTTTCGTCGTCACGACAATCACGCCGTTGGCACCTTTCGGTCCATATTTGGCAATATGGGATTTGTCTTTAAAGACCGCTATCGAGGCGATGGAGGAAGGATCGAGATTCTCAAGCTTCGAATAGGGATATTCCTTACCATCAACGACAACCAAGAGGTTCTTAAGCTTGGCTGTGTCCTTCCGGGCTACTTTCTGCTGGACAATACTTTCCATCGCTGCGGCACTACTTACCGCCATGGGCGCAGGGGCAACGGCTGACTTAGGCGATGCCGTGGCTGCATTGCCGGCAACCTTGTAGTCGGTGACACTCTTTGCCGAGGCGAACAGCGAGACGGCAACAACAGGAAGTACATACATGGCTTTGAGCCAGGAATATCTGTTTCTTTTAGGATTATTCATCATTGTGATTCGTTGTTTTAAGGTACTGTGATTGATACCATTGACCACAGAGTACCCTGCCGCGGCCATGGCCTTTCTTACTAACAGGTATTGATACTGGCGCGCATCGGCGCCACTTGAGAGAACCGCCGCGTCAGCCTCATACTCGTGGATGGCCCGCAGGTCTGTGCGCAGCATCCACATCGTAGGATTGAACCACTGAAACGACGTGAGGATATCAACGAGCAGCACATCCCATGAATGATGCCGGCGGACATGCTCGCGCTCGTGCAGCAGGATGGCACGGTCGGGGTGGGCGTAGTCGCTACGCGGCACGACGATGTAGTGCATCCAAGAGAATGGGGACACTTCCCCATCGGCCACGGCGATGACGGTGCCGTCGGCCTGCCGGTGCTTCTCGCAGCGGCGGATAAGTATGCATACCTTCGATATCGAAAGAATAATATGTAACAATATCATCATTACGCCTGACCAATAGACCACCGGCAGAGCCGTCTGCCACCAAGGCGCAGAGGGAACAGTGGCAGTGACACCGCCGCTGACGACATCTTGCTCCACCGTCGGCATCGCCGGCAGCACCTCAATGTGGTGGATGGTGATGACGCAGAGTGGCAGAACAAAGGAGGCCAAGGCCGTGCCTAACAACACCACTCGATTGAGCTGATGGGAACTGTCACGCGACAGCATGAGGCGGTAGAAGATATAGAACACTGCTATCAGCACCGCTACCCGGAGATCATAATACAGAAAATCCATATCGCTTTGTTTTCGTTACTTGCCCTGCTCTATCTGCTTTATCAAGTCGCGAAGTTCTTCAACAGAAATCTTCTTCTCCTTGACAAAAGCGCTGACCGCCGACAGATAAGAGTCGTCGAAATAGTTCTTTATCACTCCGGCAAGCGTGTTCTTGCCATAAGCCTCCTCCGTGATGGCAGCCCGGTAGCGATAGCTGTTGCCAACAACCTCGTGGCTGACAAAACCGTTGCTCTCCAAGATGCGCACCTGGGTGGACACCGTGTTGAAATGGGGCTTGGGGTCTGGATAGAGCTTCAGCAAGTCCTTGACGAACATGGGGCCATGCTGCCAAAACATATCCATAATCTCCTTTTCCTTGGCCGTAAGCTTCTTCATTGTCTTCGCTTTTATGTTTCTAACGGCAAAGTAACGAAAAAGTTTAGTTCGTACCAACTAATCAGGTTAGTTATTAGAGTTTATTAAGCCTGCAGAAGCGTAATTAACTGTCATTAAGAACGTATTATCCTCACTCAGAGCCACGGCGAGCACGAAGGAAGCTTCGCTTAAAGGAGTGCACAGCAAGCGTTCACGAAGATTCGGGAGAACAAATGGGTGGACATTGCTGTGAACTCGAAAGGCGCAGCTGACATTTCCTATGAGTAGGTACGGTTATATTTAATTGCTTTATCCGTTCCAATTATCCGTTCCAAAGAATTATGGTTTATACACAAGTGTCAGCAACAGCTCCCGTCCCCGAAGCCTCGTCTCTGAGCGCAGGGTCGTGAGGTTGGCGACGGTGGAACGGATATATGTCTGCTTATTGAACAGATTGTTCAGTCCCAGTTCATAGTCGATATGCCGTGTCCTGAGTCCGACGTTGGCATCGGCAAAGAAAATGTCCTTGTACTTCGACGGCATCAACTGGTTGTGGTCATACTCGCCTTTGAGGGTGAAGCGCAGTTTGCCGGCGGGCACAATGACTATCGCCATGTGCTGCCAGTTGTTGAATGATGTCTTATTGCCGTTCTCAGGCCGCATGTCGTCGTAGGCGTATTGCAGAGAATAGTCGATGGACATGTCGGTATAAGGCGAGAGATACAGTGACATTTTGGTACTGAGCACATTGTATTTTGCCGGGAAGACAAGACCATCCTGGTACATCTTCGAGTCAGTATGGTTATAGAGTCCGCGTAAGGAGAACTTTCCGTTGAGGAAGGGTAGCCCCTGCTGGTACATCAGCGTAGTGTTCCAGCTGTTGCTGTTTGTCTTGACAGGCGTGGTTCCTATGATGATGTATTCGCCGGCGAACTCACGCGACAGCGTGTATGGTGTAGTGTCGAATGAACGGGAGACACGCGCCATGAGGTGTGTGCCATGAAGGCTGTTGCGGTAAGACAGCGTGTAGGCCACTGTCTTGCTGGTGGACACATCATATCCCGTATAACCCTGGTTGAGATAAAGATAGTCTTGCTTGATCAGCGAGCCATAGAAGCGGTTGAAGTCCAGCGGTTCAACGCTGTAACTGCCGCGGAGGCTCATCATCAGTCGCGAGGTGACATCCCAACGCACATGCAACGACGGCGAGACATCAAAACGGTTTCTATCATGATCCTTGCTGTATTTGTAATACGAGCTCTCAAACGGCACGGCAAGGGAGAACTTGAAATCTTTGGCGTTGTAATCCAGTTGCAGACTGACATATAGCTTGGCATAGCCGAAATGACTCTTGTCGCCTGTGGAGCCAATGGAATCAGGCAACCCATAGGCGTTAGCCGTGAGGTAGCGCAATAAGCCCTTCACGCCCAACTGCATGCTCAGGCTGAACCTGGCCAACTTCCAACCGCCAGAAGCATAGGTGTCGGTGGAATAGAACCGCTGCGACAAGTCCTGCTGCAGGGTGGAGTCAACATACAGATGCTGAGGACGCTGCTGAACACGGTTGTTGGAGTAGAAGGAGACGAGCGTGTTGCCATACCGGCGGATGACGTAGAGATTATCGCGGAAATCAAATACCGGCAGAAGCGCATGCTGGGCATGTGAATACGTCCCCGTCTCGTCAAGGTGCTGCGAGAGCCACGTCATGTCACCTGAGAGCGAGTTGCGGAGATAGCTCTTCGCGGAGTTGTGCTCATATTTCAGCAAGGCGTAGAGGTCATTCGTGTTTGACCGCCAAGCCTGAAGATTACTGATGACACGGCTACCATCCGTCAGGATGTATTCCGTCAGTCGGTCTCCCCACGCCTTGTCGCGTTCGTTGTTGTAGACGAGCTGGAAGTTGACTTGCGACTCCTCGCTGATGCGTTTCATGGCATTAGCCGTAAAGGCATGACTGCGGTTCATCAGACTGCGTTCACGGGAAAGACCTGAGGCAGAGGGAGCGGAGAGGCGGATGAAATCCTTGGGCTGGTCAGAGATCAGATCGTCAAGGCTGAAGAGATTGGTCGACTCGCGGCTGATGTCCGCTCCCGTATTGTTGGTTTTATACGTTAGCATCGCTTGGAAGTCAGACTTCAGTCGCAGGCCGAATCCCTCGAAGAGCCATCTGTCCTTGTCAAAGCCATCGTGTGCGCTGCCATATCCGCCGCCCGTCTTCCATGATGTCACCCAATGGGTCTTGGCGCTGTTTTTCATCTTGATGTTCACGGCGGCATCATCGGTGAACGTGAAGTCCTCAAGCACACGGATGGGCTGATGGTTGCGCATGACCTGTACGGAGCCCACCTCGCCCTGCGGCAGCGTGTTTGTGGCCGAGCCGTATTTGCCGCCGAGCATGTCAAGCCCGTCGATATAGAACTTGCTGATAGGTTTGCCCTCGTAAGAGATTTTGCCCGTCGATTTGTCCACATCGAAACCAGGCATCTTCGCAATTACGTCGCCGATACTCCGGTCATTGCCGTTGGCATAAGCACCGACAATATAGCTGATTGTGTCGCCATGCTCATGCACCTTGTCCGATTTCACCGTCACCTCTTTTAGTTCAATAGCCCTGTCGGTCATCCTGATAGTCAGTGGCTTCATATTGTCAGTGACGGCAACATGTTGGCTCTTGAAACCCAGCAAACTGAACTCCAGCGTATCACTTGTTTCTGCCTTTATACTGAATGTCCCGTCACTGCCGCTACGGCTATATCCACGCATCTTGTGACCAGGGACATATCTCTTTATGATAACCGATGGCAGACCTCCGCCTTTGCCATCGGTCACTTTGCCGGTGACCTCAGTTTGGGCGTAAAGGGATAATGGAAATAATATGAAGAGAAAGGAAAAAAGAATCTTTAATATTTTCATTCTGTCTCCAACTGCGGTAATTTTATTGTGCCTTTTGGATAAGCACCAGAGTTCTTGGCTTTAAGAAACTTCGCACGATCAATGTCGGTAGACTTTTTCTCCCAATAGTTGTAGAATGTTACGGGGCTTAGATTGGTGGTGAGAATCTGATAAGCTTCCATGTGCATCAGTCCTGGTACTTCAACCGCAAGAATAAGCCCTGGCAGACCGCTCAGTTTCCATGGACCAAGCGACAAGGGAATGTCTAATGTAAACCATACGCGCCAATCACGGCCACGAAAGTGGGTGGTCGCAAGATGACATTCATATCCGGCGACAGTCTTCACAGAATCCATCTCAACATTCCATACCATCACAGGCTTATCCACGATGCGGAAATGTTCGCCCATGATAGCGGTGTAGGTAGTGACAGTGCTGTCCGCAAGGTTACGATAGAGGTAGTCCCCCCTACCAGGCAAGTCTGTAGGCCGGTCACCGCCAGCCTCGTAGTTCTTCCACTCCTTCATGTGCTCTTCGAACCAAATGTGAAAGTTCTCAGGGTTAGATGACAAAGAGTCTGTCTTGAAAGATTCGTAACAGAAATACTGGCTGATAGTATGACCGCATCGCAAAACGAACGTGTTCGCTAACTTGCCGTATTTTTCTACGCTTTCGCCCTCGTACCGTGCCGCATATCTTACCTCGATATTTGCGGGCTCGATAGCATGTGTCTTTTGGGCTTTTACACTGTTGAGCAACAGACAAACGAATACCAAACAAAGAAATAAACGTTGAGTCATCTTCTTTTATTTTACCATTTCCATCGGCAAAGGAACGAAAAAGTTTAGTTCACACCAACTAATCTACTTAGTTATTAGCCTTAATTAAACCGATAAGGGCATATTTAACGTAAGTTAAGATGCTGGTATCGCTCTATCAAGGCAGGAAGAAGCATTTCCTAAGATTGTAGGATATTCGGCAATCCCTCGAAAAAACATGGCTTATTATTTCTTGATTCAAATCATTCTTTGTAATTTTTCAACCGCATGACGCTTTGCCGATTGCATATTTTCGTAGGTGAATAGATTTCGTATCTAATTCTAAGATGTTCTAATCTCAGATAGTCCTACCAATACATTTGAATGCTATGGACATCAAAGGTGGGCGCTATGTTTGGCGAAGCCGTCGTCTTCTCACAGCAACGTGCACCACGCGGTTTCTTCACCACCATCAAGCGTCACGGCGCCCTGCTCGCCAAGGGACGTATGCTCGGACTGCAGTTCGACACGCTCTTCACCGACGACCTCTATAGACGCATCTCGCGCCACGCCATCAACATGGCCCGGCGCATGAAAGCTATCTTCCGGGAACACGGCATCCAGCTGGCCATAGACTCGCCCACCAACCAGCAGTTTGTCATCCTCACGACCGAGCAACAGAAGCGTCTCGCCCAAAGCATCGTCTTCGAAGTGTGGGAGCAGAGAAATGCTAATCAGCTCGTCTGCCGCTTTGTGACCAGTTGGGCAACGACCGATGAAGACCTCAGAGCCTTGGAGAATGCACTCGCCAATGGGTAGCCCTGCCCAGGCTCTTCACGCTGTCTTTTCCAACGACAGCAGCCGGCGGTGATAAAAATGATAGTAGAGGGCACCAGCAAGGGTGAGGCCGAAGGGGAAGGAGAACCACACGCCCACCAAGCCTCCATGCAGGCTGATACCGAAGAGATAAGCCAAGGGCAGCGACACAACGAAATAAGAGAGAAAGGCCACGAGCATCACCGGCTTGACATAGGCCAGCCCGCGCATGGCATTGCTGAAGGTGCACTGCAATCCATCGCTGAACTGATAAATGATCAGCGGCACGATGGCACTGGCCACCTCTGCCGCCACCTTAGGCGAACTGGTGAAAAGGTAGCCCATACGCTCGCGGAAGATGATGACCGGTACCGACACGAGGATGGCAATCATGAAGTTGAGATGGCATCCCGCCCATGCCGTACGCCGGATGGCTGTGTAGTCGTGCTGTCCATGGAAATGGCTGACACGGATAGACACCGCCGAGGCAAGCGCATAATAGAACTGGAAGAAGAGTTGGCTGATGGTAAGCATGATCTGATGTCCGGCCAGCGCATTGGTGCCAATCCATCCCACGATGATGCTGCACAACGACCAGGCACCGCTCTCCATGCCCATCTGCAAGCTGATGGGCGTACCCAAGATGACGAGTGAGCGCATCTCGCCACGGCTCAGCCGACTCTTCCGGAAGGCCGCGCGCTCGGCACGATGACGACCGGAGAACGCGAAGCACAGCACAATGGCTACGAACATAAGGACGCGGGCAGCCAATGTGGAGAGTCCCGCACCAGTGATGCCCAACTCGGGCAAGCCCCAGTGACCATAGATGAGCAGCCAGTTGCCCACGATATTCAGCGCATTGCCACCGAGGAGTATCCACATCGGTGTCTTCGTGTCGGTGGTAGCGTCGAAGAGTTGTTTCAACCCGTTGACCCAGCAGACAAAGGGAATAGACACCAGGTTGATGAGATAGTAAGGACGCACATAGGGCAAGAGCTCGTCGGGCTGTCCGAGTTTGTCAAGGAAGAAATAGAGCACGGTGTAGACGGCCATGAGCAGGAGGGCTGCCAACGTGTTCACTGCCAATCCGTTTTTCACCGTCGCACCGATGCTGTCCACGTCGCCCTGGCCATAGGCCTTGCCGATGAGCGGCGTCATGCACAGGGCAAAGCCCATGGCCATGAGCAGACCCAAGATGAAGATGTTGCTCACCAGTGATGCTGCAGCGAGCTCCACGGTAGTGTGGTGACCGATCATCAGCGTGTCGGCGAAGTTCTGGAGCACCACGCCGATCTGTCCGATGATCAGCGGTGTGCCCAACATGACGAGTGCCCGGTAATGGCTAAAGTATTTCTTCATTGGTCTGACTAACGAGGATACAGAGAGAATACAGAGAGAATGCTGAGAAGACAAAAGAATATCAGCCGTCTTCTTATTACAGATGATTTGCCAGGGCAGTAAGGAACCCAAGAACAGGAAGAACCTATTTCTTCAGCTTAAACGAGGTCTCTATGCTGACGATCTCAGCAGAGAAAGCTTTGTCGACCTGAAGTCGTTTCTCTACCTGAGAGCAGGAATGGATGACGGTAGAGTGGTCACGGTTACCGACAAGCTTGCCGATACGACTTGCCGGCATCTTCGTGTATTTCTGAGCCAGATACATCGACACCTGACGCGCCACGACAAAGTCGCGCTTGCGGCTCTTGGAATTGATCTGCGTGGTCGTCACATTATAATGCTGGCACACCTTCTCTAAGATATCATCGACGGTGAGCGGACGGTCATCGATCTTCACGGCACGCTTGATGACACGCTCGGCAAGACGCATGTCGATGTTACAGTTGTAGACGATACTGTAGGCCATGAGCGAGTTGATGACACCCTGCAGGTCGCGCACGCTGCCATTCGCTGTCTCAGCGATAAACTCGATAACATCCCGTGGGATGTTCAGTCCATCCCGCTTAATCTTGTTCTCAAGAATATCTACACAAAGCTCGTGGTTCGGTTTCTCCAATTCAGCGATAAGACCACAGGAGAAACGGGTCAACAGACGGTCAGGCATGTCTTTCAAGTCGACAGGCGGGCGGTCGGATGCGAGGATGATGCGCTTACCATTGCGGAAGAGGTTGTTGAAGATATGGAAGAACGTGTTGAGCGTTCCCGTCTTGCCCATCCACTCCTGGATATCATCGACGATGAGCATGTCGATGGTCTGGTAGAAAGCGATGAACGAGTTGACGGAGTTCTGCAGCACGGCATTGCTGTACTGTACCTGAAAGAGTCGTGCGGAGATATAGAGCACGCGCTTCTGCGGATAAAGCTCCTTGGTGCGCATGCCGACAGCGTTGATAAGATGCGTCTTGCCGCAACCCGACGGCCCATAGATAAACATGGGGTTGAACTGCATGGTGCCGGGATGCTCAGCGATAGACAATCCTACCGAGCGCGGCAGCTTGTTGCTGTCGCCTTCTATATAATTGGAGAATGTGAGATGCGGATTGAGCTGTGGGTCAAGTGCCTGAGGCTGGGCAGCATCGAGCGGTGTAGGGCTTTGGTTGGCGCGCTTGGTGGGCTGCTGCTTGACAGCGTTGGCAGAATCGGACCAGACGGTCTCGGTGCCGCCTTTGTCCTTGCCCTCCCGGTCGACGACAACGCGATATGACAAATGGATCTTCGGACCGAAGCACGCATAAAGCACTTTGGTAAGGAGATCTACGAAGTTCTCTTCGAGATACTCATAGACAAAAGGACTGGGAACCTGCACAAGAATCATTCTTTGAGCCTCATCGAAGTGCTCAAAGACTATAGGCTTGAACCAAGTGTTGTATATCTGCTCGGTGACATTCTGACGGATCATCGTCAGTGCCTTTTGCCACCGGGGATCTTCATTTGCTTTCATTTTGCTGTCCTGGGGATGTAGATTGCCTGCATCAACTCGCATCAAATCCCGTCTCATTATTGAAACGTGTCTGCAAAGCTACACAAAAAATCGGGATGCTGCAAATCGCATTCCGATCCTCATTTGCCGTCTCTTTCGCCTAACCGCTTACAAATGATTTAATTAGGCGAGAAGAGACGCAGAATGTTAATGTTGTATAATCTTAATTCTTCTTTCCGTATATCGCGCCGTCTCCTCTACCTGATCCTGTCCATCGACTTGAGCAGGTTCTCGTCTGCCTTAATGCCGCTACGCGCAAGAATAAACAGGACGATAGCCACCAATGGGAGACAGGCAGCAAAAGATATGGAGAATGTTCCGAACGCCTTGAAGCCGCTCAGCGCCATGAAAGCATAGTAGGCGTACCATGCCAGACAGAGAACAATATTGGCCAGGCAGATGCCTATCTGGAGCTTCCGCTTGTTGTAAAGGAAGATATCTATCAAGGTGAGCGATGCCACGATGACGAGATCGACGAACAGCAGCGGATGGGCTGCAAGCTTGCCTTGCACGAAGATGCCAATATTGTAGACCGGTGCTGTAGCGCCCAACGCATTGCCCGTCAGTTTGCCAATAGGCAAACAGAGGCAAACGATGAGAGCGGCCAGCGCCAAGAGCAGGAAAATGGTTTGCTTACGCTGTATCATCTCAAAGCTCCTTACAAGTCTTCCTCTTTGGTCTCATCCTTCCCCTGAGAAGGATCTCTCCAATAGACATTGCCCTCGATAAACTCCTGTGTAGCGAGGAGCGTCGGCTTCGGGAGCTTCTCATAGTAACGGCTGATCTCGATCTGCTCGCGGTTCTCAAAGACCTCTTCGAGGGAATCGTTGTAAGAGGCAAACTCCTGGAGCTTCTTGCTCAGGTCTGCCTTGATCTCCACGGCAATTTGGTTAGCTCGCTTGCCAATGATCACCACGCTCTCATAGATATTGCCCGTGTCCTTGCAAAGTTCCATGATGTTGCGTGTCACGGTGTTAACCGGTGCCTTTGATTTTCTGTAATCCATCTTAAAAATACAGTATATATAAAAAAGTTATTGTATTAATCTTTTGCGTTGACTGTTACTTTCTTGCACTTCTCGATATACTCCTCAGCCGTCTTTTTCTCCTTGGAGTCAGGATACTCGTTGAGGAATCCGTAGCATTCATCCTCGGCATCCTGGTAACGCTCCATCTTCTTCGACTCCACGCTCTGTTCGGCGAGGTGGAACTTACTCTTCATGATGAGCGTGGCGAAGTTCTCACGCAGCTTCGTGTAAGGATAATCCTTCAGCGCGTTCTGCGACGTGACGATGCAGGCCTCATAGTTGTTTCCACCGTCATCACCCATGCAGTTGCCGAAATAAGTGCCGAGGTTAAAATAGAGTTCCGCTGAATAGAGCTCTTTCTTCACCAGCTTGTCCTGCAAGGCGAAGAGCTTGTTCTGCGCATCCTCCTTCATCTTGGCATCAGGATAAAGGTCAAGATACTCTTGGAAAGCATTGATAGCGTTGACCGTCTCCGTCTGGTCAAGGCGGGGCTCCGGGGTGCTCATATAGAGGCTCTGACCCACATAATATTCGGCGAGCTCAGCATACTCTCCGCGAGGATAACTCTTCACATACTTCTTAAAAGTCTCAGCGGCCGTCTCATAGTCCATATTCTTGTATTCGGCCATACCCAACATGTACAAACATTCCTGTGCATCCTGGCTACCCTTCTCCGGAATGATGAGATCCTGAAGAAGCGTGGCCGCACGCTGATACTTGCCTAAGGCAAAACTTTCCTTGGCATATTCATATTTGTATTTAAAGTCTTGTGACTTATACACACTGTTGAACTCCTTGGCGCATCCGCTAAGGAGAACCAATGGAAGAAGAGCCGCTATAGCTTGTTTTCTCATACAACTTTGATATATGGACTTGCAAATTTACACAGAATTATCAATCAAACCAAAGAAGAATGTATTTTTTTAGCAAAATTACGAGATTTATCGTACACAACTGCCATAAAATAACTAACTTTGCCATCTATGAAGTTTCAGATATCATCCAAATATCAGCCGACAGGCGATCAGCCTCAGGCGATCGCCCAACTCACGGAGGGTGTGGAGCATGGTGACCCTGCCCAGGTGCTCTTAGGCGTGACGGGGTCGGGAAAGACTTTTACGGTGGCCAATGTCATTGCCAACGTGAACAAGCCGACGCTGGTGCTGAGCCACAACAAGACGCTTGCCGCCCAGCTCTACGAAGAGATGAAAGGGTTCTTTCCCAACAATGCCGTCGACTATTATGTCAGCTACTACGACTATTATCAGCCGGAGGCGTATCTGCCTTCTACGGATACGTATATTGAGAAAGACTTGGCCATCAACGACGAGATCGACAAGCTGCGGTTAGCCGCCGTCAGCGACCTGCTCTCGGGACGCAAAGATGTCGTGATCGTCTCTTCCGTGTCGTGTATCTACGGTATGGGCGCGCCGGTGGCGATGGAAGAGAATGTGATCCACATCCGGCAAGGTCAGAAGCTGGACCGAAACGAGTTCCTGCGAAGGCTCGTCAGCGCGCTATACGTGAGAAATGACATCGACCTGCAGCGCGGCTGCTTCTCGGTCAAAGGCGACACGGTGACCATCGCCATGGCCTACTCCGACTATCTTCTTCGTGTCACCTGGTGGGATGACGAGATCGATACCATCGAAGAAGTGGACGCTGTCTCCATGCATTCCATGCAGAAGTTTGCCGAATACGCGATCTATCCCGCCAACCTCTTCGTCACTTCGAAGGAACAGACGGAGCACGCGATACGTATGATACAGGACGATCTCGTCAAACAGGTAGATTACTTCCACAGCATCGGCGACGACATCAAGGCCCAACGCATCAAGGAACGCGTGGAATACGACATGGAGATGATCAAGGAGCTCGGCCACTGCTCCGGCATAGAGAACTATTCACGCTACTTCGACGGCCGTCAGCCCGGCGAGCGTCCTTACTGTCTGCTCGACTTCTTCCCCAAAGATTATCTCATGGTCATCGACGAGAGCCACGTCACGGTGCCTCAGATCAACGCGATGTACGGCGGCGACCGGGCGAGGAAGCAGAACCTCGTGGAGTATGGGTTCCGCCTGCCTGCCGCGTTCGACAACCGGCCGCTGCGCTTCGACGAGTTCCACGACATGATTCACCAGGTCATCTACGTCTCGGCTACTCCCGCCAACTATGAACTTCAGGAGGCGGAAGGTGTCGTGGTGGAGCAACTGATCCGTCCCACCGGTCTCCTCGACCCGGAGATCGAGGTACGACCCTCGGAGAACCAGATTGATGACCTCTTGGATGAGATCCTCACCCGCAGCCATCGCCATGAGCGCGTGCTCGTTACGACGCTGACGAAGCGCATGGCGGAGGAGCTTACGGAATACCTGCTCAACCACAACGTGAAAGCCAACTACATCCACAGCGACGTGGCAACGCTCGACCGCGTGAAGATCATGAACGACCTGCGGGCCGGTGTCTACGACGTGCTCGTCGGCGTCAACCTGCTGCGTGAAGGGCTCGACCTGCCGGAGGTGTCGCTCGTTGCCATTCTCGATGCCGACAAGGAGGGATTTCTGCGCAGCCACCGCAGTCTGACACAGACGGCGGGACGAGCCGCGAGAAACGTCAACGGAAAGGTGATCATGTATGCCGACACCATCACGGAGAGCATGCAGAAGACCATCGACGAGACGGCAAGGCGGCGGAGCATCCAGATGAAATATAATGAGGAGCACCACATCACGCCGAAGCAGATTGTGAAGGCTATCAAAGGCACCCTGCCCGAGTCGGACGGATCGGCCTATCAAAAACCGCAGGAGACGAAACGACAGGCTTATCTTGAGCCAGAGAGCGGTGCCTTCGCAGCCGATCCTATCATCAGGGAGATGACAAGACCGGAGCTGGAGAAAAGCATCGACAATACGAAGCGGCTTATGGAAGAGGCTGCCAAGAAGCTCGATTTTATTCAGGCTGCCCAATATCGCGACGAGATGCTCCGATTACAGAAACAATTGGAACTTAAGTAAAGTTAAATCTTAAGATTGTCTCCTTAAAGACAGGGTTAATTAGTAATTTTGCTTAGAATAATTGTTCCATTAGATAAAACGAAAATCAATAGAAGAGAATATGAAGAAACTGATAGTATTTCTCCTCGCCCTCTGCCCGTTAGCAGGTATGGCACAAAAAAACGTATGGGAGATTCCTGACCAGCCGCAGCAACAGAAGCAAACGGTCAAGAAAGAAACCAAAAAGAAAGTTGTCTCTGCTGTTGACCAAAAATATCTTGCAGGTGCCGTACCCGAAGTCAATGGCTCGGTTGTCTTCACGCTCGACAAGGATGTGCCAGGCATGTCGGCCGACAGCATTTACAGCAAGGTTTATGCAGTTGTCAGCGAAATTGTCGAGGAAGGTAAGAGTGCCGACCTGCAGCCTGCCGGCCGCATTGCCGCCGTGAACAAGGCGGAGCACACCCTTGCCGCAAGGATGAAGGAATGGCTCGTGTTCTCTTCCAACTTCCTCTCGCTCGACCGTACCGTGTTCAACTATACGCTCGTAGCGCAAGCCACCGACGGGCATATCCATGTCACCATCGACCGCATCAGCTACGCCTACGAGATGGAACGTAAGGATGCTACGGGCATGCAGGTAAAGGCTGAGGAGTGGATCACCGACAAATATGCACTCAACAAGAAAGGCACGAAGCTGTTACGTATCAGCGGAAAATTCAGACGCAAGACCATCGACCGCAAGGATAACATTTTCCAACGCATTGAGGCTGCATTAAATATTAAATAATCATGCTGGCAAACAACATGTTAGATCAAAATACATCAGGTCACAACCCTTTCAGCAACCGACGTAAGGAAGAGCAACCGGCCAACGATCATTTCCGCGCCACACGCCAATGGCTCAACATCATCTTTATGATTGGAGCCATGGCTGGAGTTCTGCTCTATCTTTTCCATACGCCACAGACCGCAGGCATCATCGTGATCCTCGCGTCTATGGTCTTCAAAATTATTGAATGCGCTTTACGCTTTATTAAATGAAGAAAATTCTTTCCTTCATACTCTTGTTAGTTTCTGCTGTACCGCTTCGGGCGCAGTATGATACCGGCGGCTATAACTCGATGAGTCCTGACGGCACGATTACCAATCAGCGGAACCGACAAGGCAAGACCGACTCGTTGGGAACCGACAAAGAGATACCGGAGGGTATCCATGTGTGGACTGTCGACAGCCGTTTCGGCGACCGAACAGCCGCCAATCCCGACACGCTCTCGCACATGTTCATGAACTCCATCTTCACCACGGGCATGCGCAGTGAATACAACACTACGGGAAACCTCGGCGCACCCCGCCAGGCACGAATTTTCATTGACAGAAAGGAAACGAACAACTTCCTCTTTGTCAATCCCTACGACTATGTCGTGACCCCCGTAGACCAGTTTCTCTTCACCAACACGCTCTCCCCGCTGGCGAATATCTCCTACAACACCTGCGGTGACCGCACGAACGGTGAGGATCATTTCAAGACGAAGTTTGCCGTCAATGCCGGCAAACGTCTCGGCGTCGGTTTCCTCTTAGATTATCTCTACGGCCGGGGCTACTACAACGCACAGTCAACCTCGCACCTCAAGTTTGCGCTCTACGGCAGTTATCTCGGCGAGCGCTATCAGGCACATTTCCTGTTCAATACGCTTCACGAGAAGGTGACGGAGAACGGTGGCATAACGTCGGATCTCTATATCACAAGCCCCGAATCGTTCAACGAGAACTTTGCCAAATCAGAGATTCCGACGATGCTTGAACAGAACTGGAACCGAAACGACAATCAGCACGTCTTCTTCACGCAGCGCTACAGCATAGGTTTCAACCGTAAGGTGCCCATGACAACGGAAGAGATCAAGGCGCGCAAGTTCGCCCTGGCCTCACAGAAAGAAAAGGACGAGCGCGACGCTAAGGAGAAAGCCATGAAAGAGGCTGAGGATGCCGGCGTGAAGGTAGACAAGAAGAACGTGAAGATGCCGAAGTCCTATTCCGGACGTCCCGACGATGCCAAGATTGCCGCGACCGAGGCTCCGAAAAACGATGCGCAGGATCACGGACGTATCAAGGTAGGAGACAAGAACGCGGCCGACAGCCTCATTGCCGCTGCTGATAAAGCAAAGAAAGACACAGCCTGGACGAAGGACGAGTACGTGCCGGTGACGAGCTTCATCCACACCCTCGATTTCACCACCTACCGCCGTGTCTACGAAGCTTACCAGGTACCAACCAACTATTATTTGGACACTTACACGGTGAAAGAGAAGTTGACCGGCGACTCTATCTTCGACAAGACCCAGAATTGGAATCTGCGAAACACTTTCGCCATCGCGCTTTTGGAAGGTTTCAACAAATGGATCAAGACGGGGGCCAAGATCTTTGCCTCCCACACGCTAAGCCACTACGTGCTGCCAGATTCGGCCGGTACCTCTTCGTGGAATGAGCACAGCGTCACGGTCGGTGCGCAGCTCAGCAAGACGCAAGGCAAAACGCTCCATTATAACGCGACGGGCGAATTGGCTGTCCTGGGATATAATATAGGAGAACTGAAGATCGACGGAGGCATTGACCTCAACTTCCCTTTGTTCGGCGATACGATGACCCTCGCTGCCACTGGCTTCTACCATCACCTCAAGCCTTCGTTCTACTATCGGCATTATCAGTCGCGCCATCTGTGGTGGAGCGATGATGACCTCTCGATGATTGACCATTTCCGTGCCCAGGGTATCCTCAATTATCAGAAAACACGCACGCGCTTCCGCTTTGCGTTCGACGAGATCAAGAACTACACTTACTTCGCAAGCACGTTTACTTCGAGCCAAGACGGGAGACTCTACAACATGGCTTTTTCGAAGCAGGAGAGCAGCCCCATCACGGTTCTTACGGCGGAAGTGAGTCAGGACCTGACCTTCGGGCCGCTCAACTGGGAGACACAGCTCACCTGGCAGAAATCGACAAACCAGGATGTCCTGCCGCTGCCCGCCATCAACATTTATACGAACCTTTACCTGCGCTTCAAAATCGCACATGTGCTGAACTGTGACTTCGGCGCTGACGCAAGATATTTCACGAGCTATACCGCACCCGACTACTTTTCCTCCCTCGGACAATATACGGTCCAGGCGAATGACGACAAGGTGAAGATCGGCGGTTTCCCGCTTGTCAACGCCTACTTCAACTTTAAGCTCAGCCGTGCCCGCTTCTTCGTGATGATGAGTCATATCAACGGTGGCAAGAAATATTTCTTCACACCTCACTACCCGCTTAACGGCCGCGTGCTGAGGTTCGGCATCAGCTGGAACTTTGCCGACTAAAAAGAGTGGCAGGTGATCAATGCACTACGTGGGAACACCCTGCGGAGCCCAATCCACGTGAAAAAAACAAACGACGATGAATGAGAATGACAAGATAAAGACAAATTCTTTGGAAGCATGGGTGTTAGCTGCACGCCCCAAGACGCTGTCGGGTGCGGCGGTGCCCGTGATGATAGCGGCGGCTTTAGCCTTAAAGACAACAGGGTGGCAGGAATTCAGACTGCTGCCGGCCATACTATGCTTTCTCTTCGCCTTCCTCATGCAGATCGACTCCAATCTTATCAACGATTACTTCGACTTTGTCCACGGCAACGATGACCCTGCCACCCGTCTCGGCCCCAAACGTGCCTGTGCCGAAGGTTGGATCACACCCGGAGCTATGCGCTGCGGACTCGTCGTTGTCTCAGCGGCAGCCTGCGCCGTCGGTCTTCCCCTGGTCTATTATGGAGGTTGGGAGATGGTGATTGTGGGCGCGGTCTGTGTGCTCTTTGCTTTTCTCTACACCACATTCTTCTCTTACCGTGGGTTGGGTGACATCCTCGTGTTACTTTTCTTCGGCATTGTTCCGGTCTGTTTCACCTATTATGTCATCGTACCGGAGCATCTCAAAGCCATTCCATGGTCTGTGTTTCTCATCTCCGTCGGTTGTGGTCTGGTCATCGATACGTTGCTATGCATCAACAACTTCCGCGACCGACACAATGACGAAAAAGACGGAAAGCGCACGTTCATTGTGCGGTTGGGCGAGAAGAGAGGCGCTCAGCTATACAATGCCGTAGGCTCCATGGGCGCTGCCCTGACGATGGTGGTACTTTTGTTTACAAGCCGCCATTCTCAGATTGGCATCGTCTGCATGTTCCCCTTACTCGTCTATGTGTACAAGCACTCCCAAAGCTACATCCAACTCAAGGAGACATGGGAGGGGAAAGGTCTCAACAAAGTACTCGGAATGACCGCCCGCGACATGTTCATCTACGGCCTGATGACCGTCGTTGCCATTTACCTCTCAACGCTCTGATAGCCATCGCGGGGCTGCTATACATAATATGAGGAATAAGAATATGAAAGTCAGTCTTGATATAATGAACTTCGTGGAGCGGCAGATACTGCCTCGCTATACAGCCTTTGGACGGTCTCACGGACTTGCCCACGTGCAGCGGGTCATCAAGAACTCCCTGGAACTGGCGGATATCTTAGGGGCCGATGCTGACATGGTTTATGTCGTGGCCGCTTACCACGACTTGGGCATGGAGGGTCCCCGTGCCATCCATCACATCACGAGTGGAAAGATATTGGCGGCAGATGCCCGGCTGAAAAAATGGTTCTCACCCGAGCAAATAAAGATCATGAAGGAGGCTGTGGAGGATCATCGCGCCTCCTCCTCCCGCATGCCACGGTCCATCTACGGCAAGATTGTGGCGGAGGCTGACCGGGATCTCGATCCCGAGGTCGTCTTTACGCGTGCTGTCGAGTTCGGGCTCGAACATTATCCCGAACTGGACAAGGAGCAGCAATGGCAGCGGTTCAATGAGCACATGGAGGAGAAATACAGTGTCCGTGGATATATCCATCTGTGGATCAACGGCTCGCCCAATGAGAAGAAGCTCAAGGAGGTCCGCGATATCATTGCCGACAAACAGCGCCTCCGCCAAATCTTTGAACGTATATACCGCCGTGCAGACACCGATCCAGCAGCACGACCGAAACAATAATCAGAGATTCTCTATCTCCGCTTCTGCCAGGCCGGTAGCCTTGGCGATGTCTGCCGTAGAAACGTGCAAGGCTTTCAAGCTGCGCGCTATCTCGAGCGTTTGAGCCTTCCGTCCTTTTTCCATTCCTTGCTGCAATCCCTGCTGCAATCCTTCCTGCAATCCTTCCTTCAATCCCTGCTGGAATCCTTCCTTGCGTGCATCGTACTTCACGGCGTACTCCACCCTGACGATATCCCAGAACTTCTCATAGCCTAACAGCTGGGCATCGGAATAGGACGACTCCCGCAGCAGTCCGACGGCCTTGTTGATCTCCGGATTCTGCGTGAACTCCTCGGGCACATCATTCGTGACATCGCCCATCTCGGTTAGGAACCGAAGCCACAGCACCATCATCTTCTTGTCGAGCACGCTCTGCGGCTTGAACTTAGGAAGCTCTACAAGGACGAAGTGCAGACCCTCGATAATCTTGTCGGTATGCTCGATGTTGACAATATTATAAAGGTGGTAGAATTCCTTCAAGTCAGGGAAAAAGATGTCGTTGATGATGTTGAGCGAGTAGACGGGCTGCAGGTAGTTGTAGTGCTCACCTTTGTCGAGCTGCCGCACGTAGGCTTTTGAGGCATTAAAGAGCACGCGTTGCATGAAGGTCTCCGTCCAGAACATCTGCATCTCGACGATGAACTGCCGTCCGCGGTTGTCCTTGCAGCGCACGTCGACGATAGTGTCTTTCTTGAGCGGTGTGTCGGGCACGAGCTCGGCGGGCAGAAACTCAATGGTCTCTATCTCCTCGCCCTCCTCGAAAGGCAGCAGAGCGTTGAGGAAACTCTTTGCCAAGTCTTCATGCTCGCCGAAGATGCGCTTGAAGGTCAGGTCGGCGCGCGGGTCCAGATATTTTATCCTTGCCATAGTTGTTGTGTTTATGGGTTCTTACAGCTACATTACTTGTGGTTACATCTGCAAATGTAAGGGAAAAAGTTGGGACCTCCAAGCGTTTAACCTCTAATAATTATAAAAACTGGCACCGATGCGACACACATAACAAGAATATGAGCCCAGTTGGTTCTTAACTCCTAACTTCTAACTTCTAACTCCTAACTAAAATAAGTTCAGCTTGTTTTTCCTTGCCTCGTCGAGCGACTTGAGTTTCACTTGCTCCTGATGATAGCCCTCACGCAGCTCGGCATAATGGGCATAGAGATCGTCGAGGAACGGCTTTCGCTCCTTCTCGTTCATGAGCTTCGCCAGGATCCCGGCAGCCTGTGAAGCATCTTTCTGCCACACCACAGGCCCCTCATAAGCCGGAGCGATCTTCAGCGCCGTATGCAGGACTGAGGTCGTAGCGCCGCCGATAAGCACGGGGATGCGCAGACCGGCCTTGCCCATCTCGCACACGGTGTTGACCATCTCGTCGAGCGAGGGTGTAATGAGTCCACTGAGCCCCACCACGTCAGCATGCTCACTGATGGCTTTCTTCACGATCTGATCGGCGGGCACCATCACACCCATGTCGATCACCCGGTAGTTGTTGCAAGCCATGACGACCCCGACAATGTTCTTACCGATATCGTGCACGTCACCTTTGACCGTCGCCATCACCACCGTCCCCGCCGTCGTGGCTCCGCCGGTCTTCTCCGCCTCAATATACGGCTGAAGGATCGCAACCGCCTGTTTCATCGTCCTCGCCGTCTTGACGACCTGCGGCAAGAACATCTTACCGTCTCCGAAAAGCTTGCCCACGACGTTCATGCCATCCATCAAAGGACCTTCTATGATATCTACGGCATGCGGAAACGCTTTGAACGCCTCATCAAGATCTTCCTGCATGTAATCGCCTATGCCTTTGCGCAAAGCATAGACAAGGCGGTCGTGGAGCGATTCCTTCCGCCATTCGTCTGAGGCTGCGGCCTTCGGTGCCACACCGCCGTTGGCAGCCTTGGCCGCTTCTTTCTCGGCAAGGATCTTCTCGGCAAGGGCGGTCAGCTTCTCAGAGGCACCGGCACAGCGGTTCAGAACAGCATTCTCAATGATTTTCAGATCGTGTTCGGGAATATCCGAATAGGTAATCTTCGTGGCCGGGTTCACGATGCCGAAATCCATGCCCGCGCCGATGGCGTGATAAAGGAACACGGCATGCATCGCCTCGCGGATATAGTTGTTTCCACGAAACGAGAAACTGAGGTTGCTCACGCCGCCACTCACGTGAGCGCCTTTGAGATGGGTGCGGATCCATTTTGTGGCACGAATAAACTCCAGGGCATAGCTGTCGTGCTCCTCGATACCCGTAGCAATGGAGAGGATGTTCGGGTCGAAGATAATATCAAGCGGATTCATCCCGACCTTCTCTGTCAAGAGTTTGTAAGCGCGCTCGGCAATCTCTATTCTTCGTTCATAAGTCGTTGCCTGCCCTTGCTCATCAAAGCACATCACGACCACCGCCGCTCCGAAGCGCTTCACGTCGCGGGCATGGGCGAGAAAGACCTCCTCGCCTTCCTTCAGGGAGATAGAGTTGACTATGCATTTGCCTTGCAGACACTCCAATCCTGCCGTCACGACCTCCCATTTAGAAGAATCGATCATCACTGGCACCTTGCAGATATCCGGTTCTGAAGCAATAAGATTGAGGAAGTTTACCATTTCCTCCTTAGCGTCAAGCAGGGCATCGTCCATGTTCACATCGAGCACGAGCGCACCGTCCTCCACCTGCTTGCGGGCGATGGAGAGCGCCTCCTCATAGCTCTTCTCCTTGATAAGACGAAGAAACTTACGGCTGCCGGCAACGTTGCAGCGCTCGCCCACATTGACGAAGCGCACGTCACTGTTCACGTCGAGCAGCTCCAGCCCCGACAGCCAGAGGGTAGTCGGCCGCGGCTGCGGCACATGAGGTTTCCTGCCCTGCGACAAGAGATAATATTGACGGATGAAGGTCTCATCGGTACCGCAGCAGCCGCCCACGATGTTGACCAGCCCGTCGTCCATCCACTGTCCGATGAGCGGCGACATGCTCTCCGCCGTCTCGTCGTAGCCGCCCATGGCATTGGGCATGCCGGCATTGGGATAGGCTGAGATATAATAAGGTGCTTTGCGCGCCAGTTCTTCCAAGAACGGACGCATCTCCCGGGCACCGAAAGAACAGTTGAGCCCCACGGAGAATACCGGGTAGGAACTGATGCTGCCCAAGAAGGCATCCATCGTCTGACCGCTGAGCGTGCGCCCGGCAAGGTCCGCTACAGAGACGCTGACCATGATTGGCAGCTCCTTGCCCCGCTGCTCCATGACGTGCATGGCGGCATCGACGGCACATTTGGCATTGAGCGAATCGAAGATGGTCTCGATGAGGACAGCGTCTACCCCACCCTCCACGAGCGCGTCGATCTGTTCCACATAATCGTTCCACAGCTCGTCATAGGCCAGCTCACGCAAAGCCGGATTGGTGACATCGGCCGAAATAGAGAGCGTCTTGTTTGTAGGCCCCACGGATCCCGCCACAAAGCGTGGCCAGGCCTCCGTGGAGAACTCATCAGCAGCCTGACGGGCAAGACGCGCTCCGGCAAGCGCCATCTCGCGGGCTGCATCCTCAAGATGATAATCGGCCTGCGAGATGCGTTGCGAAGAGAACGTGTTGGTCTCGATGATATCGGCACCGGCCTGGAGATAACGCCGGTGGATATCGAGCAGCACATCCGGACGTGTGAGGTTCAGCATGTCGTTGTTGCCTTTCAGCTGCCCCGCGGCATCCTTGAACCGGTCGCCGCGAAAGTCGGCTTCGCTCAGGCCGCGTTTCTGAATGACGGTACCCAATGCTCCGTCAAGAATAACGATTCTCTCTTTTACGATATCTTGCAGTTTCTTCATCATCTCTTACTATTTATCGGTTGACAAAATTAAGTAAAAAGATGGACCCCACAAAGGAAAGCAAAGGAAAATGTCTTGTTATACTCCAAAATTTTAAGTAAATTGAGCACATAGGATAAAGTTAGTTCATACTCAAGAATAAAAAGAAAAACAAACTTTTTCTTGGTCATTCCACTTCTTTGAACTATCTTTGCAAAAAAGAAAGGAATAATGGATGGAACCAATACTGAACGACTATCACAAGAAAATCAACAAGGTGAAGCTCCAATCCGTAGCATCCTGGAGCAAGCTGAAGCTCTCGCACAAAGAGTGCTTAAATCAATTCAAGCGGTTGCGGGAACAACGGATTGCAAGGGAGTCCAGATCGCTCGCTTAGCAGATTTTGCAAAGCAAAATAACTGTTGGATAGATGCACCAGAATCTCTTGGCGATTTTGCCGACAGAGGCTCTGAAAATGAAGTTTATTTATCCAAAGGAAACAATATTGTATATAAGTTAAATGACTTTCGTTATTCAGACGACAATCTCACACCATTCTTTGACCGTATCAATGCTCACAATAATTATTTCCCCGACTGTGCCTACACCCTCATCGGCTTTTCAAAGAATCACGATGGAAAAGTGTGCGCTGTTTTAACCCAACCATATATTATATCTGGCAGAGAGGCTACAGAAGAGGAAATTAGAGCAGAGCTCATCCGATTAGGATTTGTTCCCCAGATGGATGGGGAATATTACACGAATGGCATCCATGACATCTTTGACGCTTCTCCCAACAATGTCCTTGTGGGTATCGACGGAAACTTATATTTCATAGACACCATTATATATAAGTCTGACGACAGCAATTCTGACACCTATCATAGACAATCACCCTATTTCTGAACAGCATAACATTTGATTAGCATGACAACACAAAATAAGACAACTGAGTTTGAGAAGGTATTCTACGACGACCTTCATCAGTATCTTGTAAGCATTAACTGCATTGATGACTATTTCCCCGAAGCCCCCGATATCGAGGCTTGTTGGGCAAAGATCGGAGAGAGCTATATGCCCGACGGCCTCAGGGAGTTTAACAAATATCCTATTGTGTCCCTCGGTTGGCCTATGTTCATCGGGATGGCAATCGCCAAATACTGGGATGAGGACTGGGCACTGTACTCGAAAGTGGAAAATCTCTACCATTATCTTCGCGACCGCATCGATTTCGACCACATGGACGACTATGTCTGCGACAAGGTGCTGCTCCTCGACGCCAACGCAAAAAAGAAGGTGCAGGAGCTTGTCGGCGAGTGTGCCTCACGCACGCTCAACAAGCTTCTGCACCTTGGTGTGGCTCCGGGGAGCAAGGAAGCGTTCCTGGCCTTTATCGCTGCCTTGCACGAGCTCTATCTCATGGGAGCCGCCATGCAGCTCAAGACTATGGGGTATCACATGACAAAGATGGAATAAGCAATACGCTGAAAATAGGAAGATATGAAGAAGCAAGTATTAGTGACAGGTGCCAACAAAGGCATTGGATATGAGATTGCACGTCATTTAGGCAAGAGCGGATGGCTGGTCGTCATCGGTGCAAGAAACCAAGAGCGGGCACTCAATGCAGTGAAAGCATTACGCGAAGACGGTGCCGACATTCTCGGATGGCAATATGTCAATCTCTCAGACAATAAGGAAATAGAGAAGTCGGCAAAAGAGACGGCTGAGTGCTTTCCAGAGCTCTCACTCCTTGTCAACAATGCCGGCATACCCGGTGACATGGCTGTCAAGAGCTATGAGCAGACGCTGCAGGATGTCATCGACACGGTACAGGTCAACTATGTCGGAACATTCTATCTGACGAAGCTACTGCTGCCACTTTTGGAGAAGAACCACGGCCGGATCTGCAACATCACAGTGCCTTCCGCCTTCAGCCCGTACTGGCACCCGATGGCTTACGTGGCCAGCAAAGCCGGACAGAACACGATGACAAGCACCATGGCCTGGGAGTTTGATCATTTCCACGTTCCCGTAGAGATCTTCGATATTCATCCAGGAGCAACGTCCACTGATCTTAACAATCACTACACTGGTCCCGGAAGTCATCAGCCTGAGGTCATCGGCGAGAAAGTGGCAGGCATCCTCAACGACGGGAAATGTCACAACGGTGAGTTCATTGAGCTCTACCCCATCGTGGACGAAGGTAACTTTTGATGGCGGCATCTCGAGAAACATTCTATTGAAATATTCTCTATGGTAACATTACGTCAACTTACATACAAGAACATCATCTTCGACTTAGGCAACGTGCTTGTGAAGCTCGATGAACAGGCAACGATGCGTGGATTTGAGAAGTTGGGAATGGACAGGTATGAGCACGTGCGCGAGAACCCGAAAGCGCTGCGCCTCTTTCAGGGTATGGGCATCGGGCTGGTGAGCGATCGTGAGTTCTTCGACGGCTTCCGCAAACTGACAGGCAGCCAGGCGTCTGATGAACAGATAACAGAGGCTACCAATGCCATGTTGCGCTACATTCCCAATGAGAAGAAACGCATCCTGTTGGCTTTACGGTCCGCCGGCTACAAGACCTTTCTCCTGAGCAACACCATTAATCTGCACTGGCGCTACTGCAGGGACAAGCTCTTCCCGATGGACAGCTTTACGGTCAATGATTATTTTGACTACACCTTCCTCTCCCAGGAGATGCACATGAAGAAGCCCGACGACGAGATCTTCCAGGCGGTGATCGCTCAAGCGGCCATCCGCCCGGAAGAGACGTTGTTCATTGATGACTTAGAGGTGAACTGTGCGGCCGCAGAACGCAACGGGCTGCATTCTTTCCAGAACGAACAGTTTGACGACTGGGTTGACGTACTGTGCATGTCTCTTTGACCAGTCTTTCAACTGGTCATCAGTCTTTCAACGAATAGGTCACGGTGGTTACTACCCGCACCCGCTTTATCCACGGGGTGTTGCCGTCCCTGTCCTCGATAGAGAACTGTCCCTGGTCGGCACTGACAATCTTGTTGAGTTTGGAGCTGCTGTTCTTGGCGAACTGCTGCGCCGTCTGTTGTGCGTTCTCGATGGCTTCGGTCATCATCTGCGGCTTCATCTTCTTGAAGGAGTCGAGACTGTAGGTCACCTGATTGTTATAGTCACCGGCAACAATGGCAACACCCTGCTTGAGAAGTTCTCCTTGACGGGATATGATGCTACGCACAAGATCCACATGATTGGAAGTTACCGTGATGACCAGCGTAATGTTGTACCTGAACGGTTTCTTCTCCGAGCTGTACTGGTCGGCCGACTGATCGATAACCTGCGGAGCATTGACCGTGATCTCCTTGTCGCTCACACCATTGGCAAGAAGGAAGCGTTTGATGGTCTGCTGCTTCAACGCAATACGGTCATACAGTTCGGGTAGGTCGTTGCCCAACTCCTTGGAGACGATGGGCCACGTCACCTTGTCGGCCTTCACTTCTTTCTCGGCAAGACCCTTCACTGTCACCTTGCGGTCTTTCTCCGTGAAATTATCCATGCCTGCTTTCAGGCTCAGTCCCATGACAATAATGCCAAGCGCTATTATTGCCGCACTAAGAATTTTTTCTTTCATAATGGTCAATGTTTAATGTTGATGATTGATCGTTGATGGTTTTGCAATCTGATTCTTACTCTTCTTTTGTTGAATATGCGGCAAAGATATGCAAAAACTTATAAACACGGAACGGAGAAACCCTATTTGTAATAGTAAAAAACCTATAACAAGCGTCTTCGCTCGACTTCATCACTTTGTTTGTTGAGAAAAATACTTTTATTGATAATCAGTGACTTCTTGACTTCGTCAATGCGTAACCCATGTTTAATCAGTCGTATTCTTTTCTGACGAAAACCAATAAAACCCTTGCTATGATGCAAGTTGATTCTCGCAGCGGCGTATATATTTTCTCGCGGAGCCGCGGAGTTTATTGAGCTGCAGAGTTATTATCTCTGAGAATTAGAGAACGCAGAGAGACCTTCGGTCTTGAGGAGAGTTCACAGAGATGAACCGTCACATTTCTCGCACTATCTCCTCATACACTCCTCATACGCTCCACATAGACCGAAGGTCTCTCTGCTCTCTCCTCATAAGGCCGAAGGCCTCCCAGCGATCTCATCCTCTGACACGTATCATCTCTGCGGCTCAATAAGCTCCGCGGCTCTGCGTGAGAAGTCTGATAATCAAGGGCAGCATTGGGGCTCTATATAAAAGCAACGATGTCGGGACGTGTCAGTAAAGGGAAGGTTGCGGCTAAATTCATCGGTTTCCTTTCTTCACTAATTTATTACCCAACAAAGAAGCTCCCAGACCCATTATAATAAATGTGAGTCTGTGAGCTTATTTATTCATTCATCCTCGCTCGGTTCTGCATGGATATAATATTGGTCAGGAGTTCCAAGGTCTTCATCTCCCTTTGCAAGCACAATTGCTATTCTTGAGCCCCATTGGTTCGTATAATAGACTGGAATATCGGCGGGAGGGAGACAGTGGAAGAAAGAACGGCATTTCTCTACTTTATCCGCCTTGACCTTCAACACGCTTGGATAGTATCTCTGCAAGAGCTCATAGAGCTGCTCACACTCCTCCTTGGGTGCCATACCCTTCTCTGCCCATGTGAAGACACGCGCGTAGAGGTTCCCATCCTTGTCATATCTTGGCGTAAAGAGCAGGTACTGCTCGCTGGGTATAAACATGTTATAGATGCCGGTGCCGGTCTTATCAGGGGTCCCAACCTTGTCAGACCAGTTGTAGCACAGGAAATCACGCTGACGGAACTTCATGTTCAGGTAAACAGAGTAGACCACTTCGCCACGTCTCCAACCTTCCACAAGAATATCTATCCCATCCTTGTCGTAAAAATAGTTAGACCATTCATACTTTGCGTGAAGTACGTCGCCATCCTTTGAACACAACTTCTGCGTGCCACCCACATTATCGCTTCTACGCCAAGTGATCGAATCGTAATAAGCAAAAGCCGGGTTTCGAATAATGGACTGCCCGTTGCTGTCGGTCATTTTGAAGTGTATGAATTCAAACGGAGCATAGAAGATACTGTCTCCAATGGCCCCAGGATATTTCTTAGCATCAATCTTAACACCGAACTTACAATCGTCCGGCACTTTCTCCTCAAACCTGTCACGGATATCGGTTGCTTGATCATCGTTCAACTTCGTGTAATACTTCACGCCGTAAAGCACCTTATCCGAGCCTACGGAATAGAGCCGTCCTAAAACGATGATATACTCGTGTCCATCCTTATCCTTGTTGTACTCTATAATCTGGGTATCTCCCCAACGGTCAGAGCCTGCATAGCTGTCAAAAGAATACCAACCATCACGACCGGTGTAAATCTTATGAGAACCGGAAGTGACCCTATTCTCGTTAAGATGATATTCATAGAGTTTACTTCCGTCTCGGTCAAAAAATAAGGCTTCAGACGGAACCTTAGCGTAATAACTATTGGTTATCATCCGACCATCATCGCCGATCTCATTTGCTTTAACAAGTTTCCACCCTTTCCCGAAGACATTATTTCGCAAAACCTCATCATCAGGACTCTGACCATCGTGATAGTAGAAACTTCCGTCACTAAGTCTTTGAAAGGTTACCGAGCTCCAAGCTTGCGAGCCATTGATCACATCAGGTTTGCCCCCGTTGTTATCATCACCACCGCAAGCCGACATAAAAATCAGCAGCACGAGCGAACTCAAAAAAAACAAGATTCTTTTCATCATCTTTCTTATTTTAGTTTTTATTGATTTTGCAAAAGTACAACGTTGAAGGGAGACTGCAAAATATTTTCAAATAAAAATTACGGATTATACTACATGATAGAAAATCTATACAACGAATAAAGCCAAGCTACCGATTACAATAGCTTGGCTTTATCCTTGTGTCGACACTTGGATTCGAACCAAGGACCCCCACCATGTCAAGGTGATACTCTAACCAACTGAGCTATGCCGACAATAAAGATATGCTTTAGAAAAGCGAGTGCAAAATTAAACAATAATATTCACACTACAAAATAACAGTGTGAATATTATTGTTTATTAACAGTAGCAAATACACACTATCTGTTCATCTCCAAGGCTATTTCACCTCCCAGATATCGTTGGTCTCAAGCAGTTCGGTGAAGTTGTGGTAGTTCTTCTTTGCTTTCACCTCTTCAATCTGATCGTTCACCGCCTGGTCGTACGTGGGTGCCTCCACATCGCGGATGACACCGAGCGCCACCGGGAAACCATGCTCATTGTCCATCATGGCAAGCTTGAGCTGCAGCGTGTTGTCAGGATTGTGACTGTCGTGGATCAGAATATCGTCCATGGTGTAGCCGTCCTTACCAATCTCGACCACCTTCAGTCCGAAGCCTTCCTGCACCAGTCCATACTCGTTGTGCTCACCGAAGACCAACGGCTTGCCGTCTTCTACATAGATGGCATGCTTGCTGCGTCCCTCACGCGTATAGATCGGATCATAACACCCGTTGTTGAAGATCATGCAGTTTTGCAGGATCTCGCAGACCGACGCCCCCTTGTGATGACAGGCGGCCTTGAGGATCCTCACCGTCTCCGGCCCGTCAGAAGCCACCGAGCGGGCGAAGAACCGGCCTCTTGCGCCGAAGCAGAGCTCGGCAGGACGGAACGGATCTTCCACGGTGCCGTAAGGAGACGACTTGGAGACGAAGCCGCGCGGAGAGGTCGGCGAATACTGACCTTTAGTCAATCCGTAGATGCGGTTGTTGAGCAGGATCATGTTCAGGTTGATGTTACGCCGCATGGCATGGATGAAATGATTGCCGCCGATAGCCAATCCGTCACCGTCGCCACTGATCTGCCAGATGGTGAGCCTGGGGGTCACGACCTTGGCACCTGTTGCTATGGCCGCGGCGCGTCCATGGATCGTCTGCATGGCATAAGTGCTCACATAGTAAGGCAGACGGCTGGAGCAGCCGATACCACTGATGACAGCTGTCTCATAGGGTGGGACACCTATCTCGGCCATTGCTTTCTGAAGACTTGCAAGGAAACTGTGATCACCGCAGCCCGGACACCAGCGCGGCTGACCTTTCTTATAATCGTTTGCTGTATATTCCATCGCGTATATTCAATTGTTGAATGTATTATTTGATTTATAATACTAAGGTATTGAAGTAATCGCCACTGTTGTCCACCTCATGGGTGATGAGCCGCTCAAAATGCTCTACGAGATCGCTGACATTGAACGGCTGCCCCTTGACCTCATTGTACTGATAAGGCACAAAGCCATTGATGCGGATACGAAGCAGGGCGGCGAGTTGTCCGAGATTCTGCTCGGCAACAACCACTTTCGGATAGCTTAGCATGACCTCTGCCGTATTCTTCGGCAGCGGGTTGACATACTTGAGCTGTGCCAACGCCACCTTCCGTCCGCGCCTGCGCAACTCGTTCATCGTGGCCCGCAGATGCCCGTAGGTGGAGCCGAAGCCCACGATGAGCAGGTCGGCATCCTTCTTGTCGCCTTCCACCTCAAGGTCAGGCACCGGGATGAGGGCGACCTTTTCGGAACGCAGATGGTCCATCTCATTGTGATTCTCCGGCTCAGTGGAGATGGCACCCGTCTGGCCGTCCTTCTCCAGTCCACCGAGGATATGCTCATAACCTTCCTGCCCGGGGATAGCCCAGTAGCGCACTTTCGTTTCCGGATCGCGATGATACGGTGAGTATTTATATTTCTGGTCTTGCCTTACATAGTGAGGATGGATCTCCGGCAGCTCGTTGATGTCGGGCAGCCGCCACGCGGAGGAACCGTTGGCGATGAAAGCATCGGTGAGCAGTACGACGGGCGTGAGATGCTCTAAGGCGATCTTCGCAGCCCTGTAAGCGGCATCGAAACAGTCGGTCGGGCTCGTTGCGGCAATGACCGGCATGGGGCTCTCACCGTTGCGTCCGTAAAGCACCTGCAGCAAGTCGGTCTGCTCACTCTTGGTCGGCAGGCCTGTTGATGGTCCACCGCGCTGCACGTCGACAATGACCAACGGCAGCTCATCGATGACGGCGAGGTTCATGGCCTCACTCTTCAGGCAGATACCCGGACCGGAGGTGGATGTCACGGCTAACGCTCCCGCAAAAGCGGCACCGATCGCGGAGGAACAGGCAGAGATCTCGTCCTCGGCCTGCACCGTGATGACACCCAAACTCTTGTGTTTGGAGAGTTCATGCAGAATATCAGTAGCCGGCGTGATAGGATACGAACCGAGATAGAGCTTCAGTCCGGCTTTCTCGGCTGCGGCTATGAGGCCGTAAGCCGTGGCTTTGTTGCCCGTGATGTCCATATAACGGCCGGGCTTCTTGTCCTTTGTCTCGATGCGATAGGTCGTGAAAGGCGTAGACGCATGGGTGTTGGCACCATAGTCGTGTCCGGCCCTCACCACCTTGATGTTGGCCTCAGCGATGGCGGGCTTCTTGGCAAACTTCTCACGGAGGAAGTTGTTGACAAGTTCCAAGTCACGGTTGAAGAGCCAGCAAACGATACCCAAGGCAAACATATTGCGGCACTTGAGCATGCTCTTGTTGTCCATGCCCTCGTCTTTAAGACACTCCTTGACCATCTTCGTGATGGGGCAAGCCACCACCCTGTCGGGATCGATCCCCATCTCCTCTAAGTAGTCATCCGTCTTGAACTGTGCCTTGGTGAGGTCCTTAGGTCCGAAAGCGTCGGTATCGATGATAATGGTGGCTGTAGGCTTTGCATATTTGTACTGTGTTTTCAAGGCTGCGGCATTCATGGCCACAAGCACATCACACTGGTCTCCCGGCGTGAACACTTGTCCTTCGCCGATATGTACCTGGAATCCACTCACACCTGTGAGCGAGCCTTGCGGAGCCCGGATATCTGCCGGATAGTCAGGAAACGTAGAGATGCCGTTACCCACCGTAGCCGAGACGGTGGAGAAGATGTTTCCAGCCAGTTGCATGCCGTCACCGGAGTCTCCTGAGAAGCGCACGACGACGTCGTTGAGTTCTTTCACTTCAATTTCTTCAGCCATAACAGATTTTTATTAGTTTTTGTTAATGCGTGATAGGGTGGATCCTACGCCACCCTACGTCTGGGTCTTGATGGCAAAGTTAAGGTAAGTTTTCCAATCCACAAACTTTAGACTGATTATTTAACCCTTTTTTGTGCAGATCATTTCGCCCTGATGCCCGGTCTCGGGACAGACACCTCGCATAGTTTTTGGAGCGAGAAGGGTTTCTACTGCTTGTTATCAATACCTAACGGATCGCCGATTATTTATTTTTTTCTCAAAAGTAAAAAAACATCTCATATTGTTGCAACTTTGAGAAGAATCTCTTATTTTTGCATTGTGAAAACCTTAACTGCTTATGACAACACTCTATTTTCAACAAAAACATGATAATATCACCACAAATGCAATGGTGATAAACATATTTGCATACATTACCCAAATTGGCTAATTTTGCATCGTCATTAGAAAAACAAAAACAAACATATGAGAATCATTTTGAAGACAACAGCCAACACATTTCCCATCCCTTTCGACTACCAGACAAAAATGGTAGGCTGCTTACACAAGTGGATAGGGACAAGAAATGAACTGCATGGAAAAATATCTCTCTACTCCTTTTCTTGGCTACAAGACGGCGTGGTGTCAAACGGTACGCTATCGTTTCCTCATGGCGCCCGCTTCTTTATCAGTTTCTATGATGAATGTGTCGTTAAAGACATTATCCGCACCATCCTTGATGACCCGACCATGTTCTGTGGCATGGAGATAAGGGATATCACGCTCGCCCCTATTCCCGACTTCTCCAAACGTGACCTATACTATTGTGGCAGTCCTATTCTCATCAAGCGGAAAATGAAGGACGGAAGCTTTAAGCAATTCAATTTCAATGATGTCGAAGCCAGTCAGTATATGAAAGAGACGCTTGTCAACAAGATGCATGAGGCAGGATTGGAAGATGACGAGAAACTGGATATTCGCTTTGACATATCGTATGAAAAGAAGAAGTTGAAGTTAGTAAATTATCATGACATCGGCAACAAAGCCAGTCTCTGCCCCGTCATCATCCACGGTAAACCGGAAACCAAGCATTTCGCGTGGGAAGTGGGTATAGGAAACTCTACTGGCATCGGCTTTGGTGCTATCTATTAAGAAAGGAGAACAGTGTATGTATATAGTCACTTACAAGGGTTCATTTGGGTTTATCAAACCTTGGACAGCCGTCCGCGATGGCGAGACGTTTAGTCAGCAGTTTCTTACACCTTCTATTATAGAGGGCATCGAAAAGAAGCTCTTCCCTGAACTACTCTCTTCCCCTGGTATCCACAAAATCGTTCGACACAAACTATGCTGCGAGGCGATGTCTTCCCAGCAAGAGGTGACGCAAGCCCGTGCGTGGAAGAAAACCAAGAAAAGCCAGGAGCGCTCCCGGTCTATCATCAACCGCGACATTCTCGTCAATCCAGTGCTCTGCTTGGCCTTTGGCAATATCGACGACGCTATGCGGGCTTCACGTCAGCATGTCTGCCTCTGCCGCAACGAAGACGTGATGTTGCCGGAGAGAGAGATAAAAGAGATGGACGAACAGACGTTTTCACAACTCCCCGGATTCGAATTGCGTATAGGGCAGTCTGACCAGTCTTTCTTAGTGGGATTCAATCGATTTGACAATCAGAAGCCCATGTACGGATGGATTGAATATAACGGGATTTCATTAACAAGATAGCAATGACAAACAGACATGAGGAAATACTTGCTAAAAGTGAGCGCAATGGCTCGGTGAGTCTCTACCAGCATCTCAAGGATGTGGCAGAATTAGCCGTGGTCATCGCAAGCCACGAAGGCATGGACCAGCGCACGGCCCTCTTGGGCGCGCTGCTCCACGACATTGGCAAGACGAGCAGTGTCTTTCAAAAGACACTGAAGCCTACCTTCCACCCGGCTCCTCATTTTGTTTTCCGCCATGAGATAGCCTCGCTCTTCTTCCTCTCTCTCGTAGAATCGAGTCGCCGTGATGCTGTGGTGGAGATGATAGCAGCGCACCACAAGTCGGTTTACCAGGATGTCCGCGAGTTGGGCTTGCTCGACCTCGACGAGTCGATGGACAATGCCTTTGCCGTTCATGCCAAGGACTTTGACGCGTGGAGTCCCGTGGCAACTGATATTCTCGCCTCGTTGGGGTTGGAAGTCCATCCGGTGAGCTTGGAAGAAGCACAGAACAACTACGAGTACGCTGTTGATTACTGTGCATCACGTCCTTTAGGCTGCTCGGCATGGAAAGGACTCCTGATGGCAGCCGACCACATGGCTTCGGCAATGGAATGGAAGCAAGAGATGCCTACTGACAAGATATTCATCAAGCCCGACTTACACTTTTATGACCGTCAGAGCGCGCTCTATCCGCTGTCGCTCATCCCCACTGTAGATTCCAGGGAGCACACCCTCGTCTGCGCTCCTACAGGGGCCGGCAAGACCGATTTCCTGTTGCGCCGCTGCCGTGGCAGGGTGTTCTATACACTGCCGTATCAGGCTTCCATCAACGCCATGTACGATCGTATCAAGCACGACCTCCGTGGCACCGACGCCCAAATATGTCTGCTTCATGCAGCTTCAAGTCTGAAAGTGGCCGATGGCAAAGTCGAGGAGCGAATCATGCAGCGGATGGTGGGTGCCTCTGTCAAGGTGCTCACGCCACATCAGATGGCGTCGGTGGTCTATGGCATCAAAGGCTACGAGGCTATGGCCTTGGATCTGAAAGGTTGTGATGTCATCCTTGACGAGATACATACTTACTCAGACACCATCCAGGCTATCGTGTTACGTATCATTGACATCCTCGTCGCCCTGGGCTGCCGTATCCATGTGGGCACCGCCACGATGCCATCACTGCTCTATGATGAAATACTCCGGCGGCTCGGCGGACCCCAAAAGGTCTATCAAGTGAAACTTGATGACAGTACCCTCGAAACGTTCAACCGGCACCGGGTTTATAAACTAAGCGGCGATGATGACATTTTTCAGACAGTCGATAGTCTGGTGAGCCAAGGACAGAAGGTATTGTTAGTCTGTAACCAAGTAAAGAGAGCACAGAGACTCTACGACCAGGTGGCTGAACGTTATGGCGATATCCCCACGATGCTCATCCACAGCCGGTTCCGGCGTAGTGACAGAAGCAATCTGGAGACGACACTCACAGCTGACTATAACAACATGCTGGGAGCCTGCATCGTCGTCTCAACGCAGGTGGTGGAAGTAAGCCTCGATATCAGTTTCGATGCCATGATTACCGAGTGTGCTCCCATAGATGCCCTTATCCAGCGCTTTGGACGTGTCAACCGCACACGTACACAGATGTCCATCGGTCATTACAAACCTGTGTATGTGGTGGCTCCTCCGGATGATCAGGACGAAGCCTTACCCTATACTCTTGACGTGCTTCACCGCACCTTCGACGTGCTGCCCGACCATGGCGCTTTGATGGAGGAACGGCAGGTGCAGTCAATGATCGACCAGGTCTACGATCATTTGAAACTTGAGAACATCGACTTCTCCGGTGTGGCCTATAGCGACGGCCATTGGCGACTAAAGAAACTCTGGCACCGTGCTAAGTCGGCACTGCTTGAAGCCCTCGATATCAACGCTGCCGTATGCATCACAGAGAGCGACAAAGACGCCTACCTTGATGCTGACGGTATGGCGCGAACGAAGATGGAGATCCCCGTCAGCTATCACACCATTGCTCATCGACAACTTGACCAGATAAACTACGGCGCTCGCCCTTTCATCATCCCCGACAAGGCTTACGACGAAGAGAAAGGGCTGCTCGCCGATGAGGCTCTGCCAACAAATTATAGAACTTATGAAATGCTTTAAACGATGATTACAGCAACAATAGGACGTATGTTCCTCGAGGCATACAACGAGCGGGAAGGCACCCACTACGATGCCCGCACTTTCTTCACAGAAAAGTTCTGCCCGCTCTTCTTCGATCATCATAAATATATGATGACGGCAGGCAACTCTCCGTTGGAAAATCCAAAAATTTCTTGGGGAGACATGATCAGCGGTAAGAAGCCGTGGGAGACACCAGAACAGCGACACGAAAGGTTCACCAAACTGATGGACAAAATAGATAAGGGCATCAACGATGCCAGTGTGGCTCGTGGATTTCCCATCACAGATATCGAAGGTACCACATCGGGGCAGGTCACCGATATGTCCCTGCTACTCTCGGAAGACGATGTCATGCTCTCCTGGATTGGCGATGCCCTGGGCGTCGGAGTGCAAGGAGGTTTCTCACTGCTCTTCTTTCACAAACCAGTACTACTCGACATCTATGAGGGTTGGCAGTATTATCGGCAGATATTGGAAAACAACCGGTTGTTGAAGGGTAACCAGATTAACGCATGGAACGCACAGTGGCTTGTTCACTACGAAAACAGCTTTGAATACAATGGGGCTGACCCTATGGCTGGATTCAATCCCTACGCAGCAAAAGAAGGCGGGATGATGACCATCGACTCGTTGTCGTGGACAAAAGTACTGATAGGTATCGCAAGAAAATACAAAGGTTCGCAGATGATGGGTTATGCCTATAACATTGGTCAGATGAACACAACGTTAGGCTTTCTTCCCTTCAGTCTGGCGCAAATACGCAAGCCCGTGCAACTCTATTCCCACTTTTTCGGTATCACCCATACCAAAGATGCCGAGTCGTTGTGGGGCACAGGCATGGGCTTCCGGCGTGCCTGTCAATACGGTGCTATAGGATTGATTGCTATGATGCCCAAGGGACTGGAAAAATATATCCGACAGGGCGAGAATATGCCAAAGCCTGCCAAGAATAAAGAACAACAAGTCAATTATAACGTATATAAAATTTGGTTATTAGCTATGCTGAACAATGATGAATTATGGGACAAGTCGCAAGAGCTGGTTCAGCTGCTCTTGCAGGCTTCCGTGGACAAGAACAAGAAGATAAGCACAAAATCGAGCAATCTCGTCAATGAGGTTTTGCAGGCTGCCAACAAGAAGCAGTTTGTTGCTGCCGCCACCGACATCATGCCTTATGTGGCTGAGGCTTCCACCTTGGCAGCTATGGTGAAAGAAGTGCATCAGATGCCCAACGACAACGTGCCCTACTTCTTGACGCTTGTCCGCTTTCAGTATGTAACTTTGGAAAAAAAACAGCTATGAATCAGAAACCTTTTATCTATCTCCGTGGTCTTCGCCACGCCGACTTCACCGTCTTCTGTGTCGCAGACGGACAGAAAAACTATTGGGACCCACAGTTCTCACGCTCTATACCTTACTCCAGCGGACAGCAAGTGAAACGTTCCATGATAGAAATGCTCAATGAGCAGCTGCATACCGAACCATCACCTACAACGTTCTATTTCGATGTTAACAACAAAGGAGCCATCAAAGAGGGTGAAGTCATCTCACTCTGCGATCCGAGCTATCCCGACCAGCTCATTGGAGGATGGATGAGTGCGTCACAGGGAGGAAAGGTAAAGACGCTCAAACGTCGCAGTCCGCTGAGCATCTCGGCCATGACACCTTTGCATCCACTGCTGGCCTCACTGCCGAAGGAGAATATCTCTTTCGACCGTTCTGATCGCCCCAATGTCCATAAGGTCGTTGTGAGAGATGCAGCAGGGAAGAAGCTTACCACCGATGAAATCGACAATCTTTTAGGCGGCAGCGACCGTAGCTTGCTACGCAAGTGGATACAGGACAATGGCCGCGCCACTGGTCTCTTCGTCTATGATGTAGCCATCGACCTGCGCCGCCTCTTCTGTGTGCCAACAACAGGACTGGAGCCGGAAGTCACTACCGAGACACTGGACGAACTGAGGCAGAACGGATGGACAGCCGGAAAGAACGTCTTCGGCGAATGTCTCATCATGCCGAAGGCGCAGCGCGACAAGATCATCCCTGCATTGGCCGATGCGCTCATCGACTGGCATATCACCTCCAACCAGTCGCGCACCTTCAGTCTCATGGAGACCTTAGCAGTAGCCATCAGCGATAATGCCAACACCATTGCCGCAGCCATTCGAGCAAAACTAATGGATGACGGTGGGGACAGGCCTAAGGCTAAACCTATCATCGACGAACACGCCGGTGCCGACACTTATATCTCTTTACCTTGTGCAGGATATGTGGTGACGGAAAGCGAGCAGGCCGATGCCCTCGATAAAGCCAAAGCCGACCTCGTCAAGAGAATGATGGACTTCGATTATGAACATCAGCTGTAGATAATGACAGTTACAGGAACTATCTTCAACTACTTCATGGTATGCCACCGCAAGCTATGGCTCTTTGCGCATGGCATCACCATGGAGCAAGGCTCGGAACTCGTGTATGAGGGAAAGCTCATACACGAGAACAGCTACCCAGAACGCAATCCCAATTACGAAGAGATAGAACTGGAGGGTATCAAAGTTGACTTCTACGACGCACGGCATCATGTCATACATGAAATAAAGAAGTCGGACAAGTTGGAGGCTGCTGGACTGTGGCAGCTCAAATACTATCTCTTTGTCTTTGAGATGCACGGCATCAAGGACATAAAGGGGATTTTGGAATTTCCGAAACAACGCAAGACAGAAACAGTGACCCTCACCGACGAGGACAGGCAGATGATAAAAAACAGGCTCGCGAAAATAGATAAAATCTGCAAGGAAGATACATGTCCACCCTTGCTGAAGAAAGAACGCTGCAAACAATGCAGCTATTATGAATTCTGTTATACCAACGAGATAGAGCAATCATGAAAAGAACCTTTTATTTATTCTCTTCCGGCATATTGGAACGAAAGGACAATACCCTAAAGTTCACCCCCATCAAAGACGATGATGAAGAGAAGCAGGAACTTCCCCCACGCTACCTTCCCGTAGAGGATATAGCTGAGATCTACGCCTTCGGTAGTTTGAGAACCAACAGTTCTCTCTTCAACTTCCTTGGGCAGAAAGATATTCCCGTTCACTATTATGATTACTACGAGAACTACACCGGCAGTTTCATGCCTCGCGACGGACTGCTTGCCGGCAGTGTACTCCTGGCACAAGCTAAGACTTTTGAGAACAAGAAACGAAGAACAGAGCTGGCCAGAAAGTTCATACAAGGGGCTGCTTGGAATATGGTGCAAAATCTCAATTATTATAATAGGAGAGGCAAGGAGCTGACTGATCAAATTGATCAGATGAAGCAGTTGACCCACTCCCTTGAGCAGACTAAGTCGGTGGAAGAAGTCATGGGAATAGAAGGCAACATCCGTAAGATCTATTACACTTGCTTCGATACTATTATTGATGACTTCTCCATGGAAGAGCGTACCAAGCAACCACCACAGAACGAGGTAAACGCCCTTATCTCCTTTGGCAATATGATGTGTTATACCGAAACATTACGGGCCATTCATCAGACGCAGCTCAATCCGACCATCAGTTTTCTGCATACGCCGGGTGAGCGTCGGTACTCTCTGTCTCTCGACATCTCGGAGATATTCAAACCCATACTCGTGGATCGCGTTATCTTCAAGACGCTCAACAAGCACATCCTTTCAAAACAGTGCTTTGATAAACAACTCAACCGATGTCTGCTCAACGACAAGGGAAAGAAACTTTTTGTCAAGGCCATGGAAGACCGATATAACGAGACTTTCCGTCATCGCGCGCTCGGCAGGAATGTAAGCTACCGCCATCTCATCAAACTGGAATGTTATAAACTCTTGAAAGACATCATGGGCCTGGAGGAGTATAAACCTTTTAAAATGTATTGGTGATGTATGTCATTCTCATCTACGACGTGAACGTCAAACGGATAAGCAAGATGCTCAAACTTTGTCGACAGTATCTTTGTTGGATTCAGAACTCTGTCTTTGAAGGTGAAATATCGGAAGCCAAATTGCAGGAGCTTTGCAATAGAATCAAGGGCATCATCGACACGGATGAAGACAGTATTATCATCTTCTCCAACAAAATGGGATTTAGCATGAACAAGCGCATTCTGGGCAAAGAGCGTATGAGCACCGACAATTTTCTTTAGCTGAAGTTGTCGATGCCGCCATAAAATCATTTCATTGACCTCCAAGAATACAGCTAAAGTGTTCTTTGACATGCTGAAACACTATTATTTATGCGGGATTGTCGTTCTCCCGCAAAAATTATATCTTTCCACATCGACATTTTATCCGTTCTTTTTTGTAACTTTGCAAGTGCGTTGATGCCAGTGATTATTAGCACCCGTGTTTTCCCGACACACGGGTCTTAATCGTACCTTTATGGAATTGAAACAATACTTGAGGATTGCATCCGCGCTGTCTCCTGCGTCTTAATCGTACCTTTATGGAATTGAAACTAGATCCTCGTTTTCCTCTTTGTTGGTATGGATTCGTCTTAATCGTACCTTTATGGAATTGAAACGAATTCGAGGCTGACAATAAGCAATTTTTTTATAGTCTTAATCGTACCTTTATGGAATTGAAACATCCTTTAAGCGCAGATCGTGCAGCTGCCACAATGTCTTAATCGTACCTTTATGGAATTGAAACAAGAGGAAAACGAGGATCTATGGTGTGAACCTCTCCGGTCTTAATCGTACCTTTATGGAATTGAAACTCTCCTGCGTTTTGTTGTAGATCTTGACCGAGATGGGTCTTAATCGTACCTTTATGGAATTGAAACCAGGTGTCGCGCTTCTGCGTAAGCGTGCCATGCTTGTCTTAATCGTACCTTTATGGAATTGAAACAATCGATCTATGTCTTGATGTGCTACACTGTGATGAGTCTTAATCGTACCTTTATGGAATTGAAACGAAATAGGTTTATCTTGCTACGCACTCCCAGGGATGTCTTAATCGTACCTTTATGGAATTGAAACTGCGGATCCGGGCTTCTTTGTCTCTGTCTCTGTCTGTCTTAATCGTACCTTTATGGAATTGAAACAGTGATCGGAAGAAGGCACATTATCATCTTCTAAGTCTTAATCGTACCTTTATGGAATTGAAACAACAACGTAACCTGCGAAAAGAAGTAGTGTTATTGTCTTAATCGTACCTTTATGGAATTGAAACTTGCTTGCCGAACTGTGTATGGCATTTCGCTATCGTCTTAATCGTACCTTTATGGAATTGAAACAGATACGAACGTCTACGTGAACATCAACCGCATGACGGTCTTAATCGTACCTTTATGGAATTGAAACGTCAGCAGGGAGACGGCCATAATTCTTCGCAAGATGTCTTAATCGTACCTTTATGGAATTGAAACCGAGCTACGTCTTTGTTGATTGTGGGCATCACGGGGTCTTAATCGTACCTTTATGGAATTGAAACTTAGTCAGCTTGGCAATGTTGTATCTTATACTCTGTCTTAATCGTACCTTTATGGAATTGAAACAAACGCAGGAAGAACGCTTGAAGTTTTTCAACGCAGTCTTAATCGTACCTTTATGGAATTGAAACCATAATCGGAGTGCGACAGTTCTTCAAGGGTGAAATGTCTTAATCGTACCTTTATGGAATTGAAACGATTGATGTCCTCTTCGTTGATTAGGCCTGCTGCGTCTTAATCGTACCTTTATGGAATTGAAACGACGGAGGATTTTCTCATCTGGGAAGGTGAGCTTGTCTTAATCGTACCTTTATGGAATTGAAACTAAGACATGGCAGACAATCGCAGAATCAAGATATGTCTTAATCGTACCTTTATGGAATTGAAACCGCATATACCACACCGTGTATATCTTGTTCGTTCCATGTCTTAATCGTACCTTTATGGAATTGAAACGGCTATCCTTGATGTGTGCCTCGAAGCGTGTCGAGTGTCTTAATCGTACCTTTATGGAATTGAAACTGGGAAGGATGTTCCTGTTTCCTCTCGCAACGAAGTCTTAATCGTACCTTTATGGAATTGAAACACTTAATGGCTGCGTCCGTAAGGTCTTCTCGCTGCTGTCTTAATCGTACCTTTATGGAATTGAAACACCCAATCAGCTTGTCAAAGTATCGTTTGATTTAGCGTCTTAATCGTACCTTTATGGAATTGAAACTATTTCCTTGCCTCTTGCGGGATGATCCCAAGCAGGTCTTAATCGTACCTTTATGGAATTGAAACTAAATCAGAAGTCAATATTAAAGCGTCTGGCGTTAAGTCTTAATCGTACCTTCATGGAATTGAAACTTAACCTTGAATCCCGGTGCTTTCATCACCCGTAGTCTTAATCGTACCTTTATGGAATTGAAACCTGAACTCCCTACCTTTTGCCGGCGATAACATCATGTCTTAATCGTACCTTTATGGAATTGAAACAGACAAACAACATCGCCGCTCCCGGCAACTATACGTCTTAATCGTACCTTTATGGAATTGAAACGCGCAACTCTCACATGTGGGTCAACGACTGTCTGAGTCTTAATCGTACCTTTATGGAATTGAAACTTAGGGGTGAGAAGCCGTCGGGCACGTCTCCATACGTCTTAATCGTACCTTTATGGAATTGAAACCCAAGATAACTCACCTGGATAGGTGTCGTCTTGTCGGGTCTTAATCGTACCTTTATGGAATTGAAACCGCTACGCGATGACTGGCACAGCCGCACGCCCGGAGTCTTAATCGTACCTTTATGGAATTGAAACACCTTTTGCTGGCGATAACATCATCGGCATGGGTCGTCTTAATCGTACCTTTATGGAATTGAAACAAGTACACTGTTGTCGATATGGTAGCTCGACAAGAAGTCTTAATCGTACCTTTATGGAATTGAAACAGAGTCGTCAGCTCTCCATCGAGAGCATCGAAAAGTCTTAATCGTACCTTTATGGAATTGAAACTTGCTCAGTTCTTGACAACAGCCGATTCAGCATTGGTCTTAATCGTACCTTTATGGAATTGAAACACACTTATTTCTATTCGAACCTACAGACAAAGATGGTCTTAATCGTACCTTTATGGAATTGAAACTATTCGGGACAGGCAGTACAGACGTTCATCAAGGGTCTTAATCGTACCTTTATGGAATTGAAACTCATCAAAGCGATAAACAAAATGACAGAACGCAGGTCTTAATCGTACCTTTATGGAATTGAAACTTGCAACCGCTGACAGCAATAACCCCACGCTGACGTCTTAATCGTACCTTTATGGAATTGAAACAGGTATCCGCGGCTTACAAGGTTTACAAGGTGAGAAGTCTTAATCGTACCTTTATGGAATTGAAACAGGCTCGCCCCGAAAGGGCCGGGGCCGGAAAAAATGTCTTAATCGTACCTTTATGGAATTGAAACTAATTAGAATGGTGGCTTATCGGTGGGGTATTGCGGTCTTAATCGTACCTTTATGGAATTGAAACATGGTAAGTCGTGACGGAGAGCGCTTCCAAACACCGTCTTAATCGTACCTTTATGGAATTGAAACTAGCTTGCTTAATCTGAGATGGAATCAAGAGAGAGTCTTAATCGTACCTTTATGGAATTGAAACTGGATAAGCATCAATGACCGTCTGCCTGAGTTCCATGTCTTAATCGTACCTTTATGGAATTGAAAACAGCTTAGGGTCTATCGCGAACACTTGCGACACCATGTCTTAATCGTACCTTTATGGAATTGATCGAGTAGGAGGTAAACACTAATCATAGGTGCTTATCTCCTACTTTCGTGTTTACCGTCCTCTCACACCACCGTACGTGCGGTTCCGCATACGGACTCGCGATGGACACCCTTGTCTCTCTGGCTGGACAGTTCCCACTACTGGGGCCTGTTAGGGACTTACACCCGTTAGCCGATATACATGCCAGTCAAACAAAAAGTCTTCCGAGGCCTTAATAAGTCTTGGAAGGCTTCTTGTGCTCGAAAAGATATTATAGAATTGAATTTCGTATAGGAGGCGGCAAGCCGCCTAATGCTTTTTTAGAGGAAATAATAGTTTTGATTGAGATAAGAAAAGGTTTCCCATGTAAATTACCAAAGTTGGCCGGTTTTCACTACCAAAGTTGGCCGGTTTTCACTACCAAAGTTGGCCGATTTCTACTACCAAAGTTGGCTAAGCAATATTTGAAACATGCAAACAAAAACAGAACTTTTTTCATACTTGCTTTGCTGATTAATAGACATTTGGACAAGGCTCATAATCGATATGTCCATCAGAAAGAGAGATTGGCGGGCATTCGAATAGTTACAATAGTTAGCCCCCCATTAAAGAGTTAAGAGCACGCATTTTGGCTTGAAACACGCTGTAACTACGATTGTATCTCACACGGATCGTAACCGCCAAGCCTTGTTCCTTGTCACATTACACCCGATGGTTCTTCTTGAACCAGAACTTGAAGATGGGGTCGACGAAAGTGTAAGAGTCACCGTCTTTCTCTATGATGTCCTTCTTAATAAGCGTCTGCTTGTTCCTGCTGACGGTCTGTGGGGCACCTAATGAATATCTCTGATTGACATCCTGCGCACTGAAATGGCTTTCTCCATTGGCGATGGCAATCAGCATGTTGACCTGAGACACAGCCAGGCCGTCAACGTCGGCCTCAAAGACGGGGGCATTGGTGTCGACGAGCAGGACGGTCTGTTCTTGGAATATCTCTTCCGTCACGGCCGTCTGGGTACCACTCCATATAAAGAAGCTCAACTGCTGGACATACCAACTGTGGCACTCGGTGATGTCGCAGATTCTGTTGGCAAACTCCTCAGAGATACTCTTTCCCGTTTCCGCAAACGACTTGACGATATAGGGTATCCAATATTCCCTCGCTATCTTCTTCAGATAGAACACTTGCCCGAAGCGGTAGAACGGATTGTTGGCATTGTTGAAGATGTCCACCATCATGTGCCGTTTGCTGCCGTAGAGACAGTAGGTTACGTCTTCCTGCTGCTGCCAGACCGACCGCATGAGCCCTTCCATCTGTTTCCATTCGGGGAGCAGGGCCAGTTGCTGAAACTCATCTATGCAGACCACAACATGATAGCCATGGGCTTTGGCCAATATCTCGGGGAGGTTAAGAATATCCTCCGCACTCCGCTCCAAGGGTTTGATCTTCAGATCGAGGGACACGGCATTGAGTGGATCGTTCTGCAACGTGATACTTGGTGTCAGTGAAGGGATATACTTCTTGACGAGTTCTATTCCCTTCTCTAAAGTATTGCCCACGCCACTTATGACAGCGGAGGCAAAGGCATTGTAGAAATCTGAAGCACAGTGAACCTTAAACGCGTCGATGAAGCAAGTACGGACGTTCTTGTCTTCCTTGCGCAATTCTTCCATGGCAACTTTGACAAGCGACGACTTTCCCCACCGGCGCGGGGATATGAGCATGACATTGATACCATTCCGCAGGAATGTCTTCAATCGCTTTCTATCTTCCTCCCGGTCGATAAAGTTGTCTTTTGTTGCTAATTCTCCGTAAACAAATGGCCTCTTCATGTTGATGCATTCTATGGTTGGCATGCAAATGTACGCAATATCACGCAAACGTGAGTCACGCAAGTGTGATATTTACGTTGTTTTAACGTATCAATCGAAAAGACGTAATTCTTATGACTTTTTGTTTACAAAAAGTAAAAAGTCAGGACAACGGAAATGGTGTGAAAGAGAACGGAAAAGGGAGGGCTGACAAGCAAAAAACGGAGTCGGAGGGAGTAAAAAGAGACAGAGACCGTACCTTTCAACGGTTATGTCACTGACATAACACTATAATGTCAGTGACATAACCGTTAAAAGTCAGTGACATAACTGTTGAATGTCAAAGACATAACACTGTAAGGTAAGCCATTCGAAGCTGCAGAAAAAGTATTCTGAAAACGAAAAAAGTATAACAGCTTGATTAATAACTATTTACCAACTCGCTCCATAATCGCGATATTTTGAGCCGATACCCTCATCGTTCGAAAAGAATCGATTCTCAGCGGGGGTTGGAAATAAAACAGATTTACATTCTTCGCCGTATATTTGCAGCTACGCACATACAATCCCATAACGAATGTTAAACCCGGAAAAACATTTGAGAGTATCTGAATAATTATCTATATTTGCAGATACACTATAGAACGAACCTCATTAAAATCAGACACACTATGAGAACACTCTTACTGATCGGTCTTTCTCTCTTTTGCCTCGGCACACAAGCGCAGGAGAAAAAGCGTCATTATGCCGACAATGTCGTACAAGCGAGAGTGTACCTGTCCAACGATTCCGTTTATGATGGCTTACTGATGAACCCCACCATGCACGCCCATTACATCAATTCGCCGCTGTTCAGCTCAACTGACGACTTCGTGGCCATCAAAGGCTACGGCACAGGGTTGTTTGCCAAGAAAAAGAAGTGGGCAGAAGCAGAAGTAGACAGTGCTGTGGCGTGGTATGGCGATGAGGACAAGGCGATACACATGACGTGGGTGCCCTTGAAAGTCAATGAGAGCTATGCAGGTGATGAGGCCTTCGTTCCGGATCACCGTGTCTTTATGATGCGCCTGTTTCAAGGGAAGACCGTGTCCGCCTATCTGTTTTTCGACCTTGTCTTAGGCCAGCGTGTCGCTTACTACAGGCCCGGCATGAGCGAGGCGCATGCCCTCTTTAAGTTCAACGGCAAGCTGACCGACAAACGCCGTGAGACACTTAAACAGGAATTCAGCGAGTACCCGGAGCTGGTCTCTTTCATTGACACGATGGATGCTAAGGATTTGAAAGACAATCCCCTTTCTCTCCTGGAAAAGGTAGACGCGGTATTGAGCAATGCAAAATAAATCAAACAGATTAAACAATGGACATACAACAGATAACGAGCCGATTAGGGCTTACGCCGAGCCCCATGCAGCAGGCCGCGAGCAAGGCTATCCTCAGCGGCTCCGGCAATGTGGAGGTATTGAGCCCCACGGGTAGTGGCAAGACGTTGGCTTACTTGTTGCCGCTCGCCCAGCTTATCGACGCTTCGAGCGATGCGCTTCAGGCAGTGGTCATCGTTCCCGGCCGCGAGCTCGCCATCCAGACGGCAGATGTCCTGGCAAGCCTGAAAGCGGGAATACGCGGCTATGCCTGCCACGGAGGCAGACCGACGATGGACGAGCACCGCGAGCTGAGAAAGCTCAGGCCGCAGATCATCATCGCTACTCCCGGACGACTCAATGACCATATCGACAAGGGTAACATCGAGACTGGTCCGGTGAGGTTCGTCGTCATCGACGAGTTTGACAAATGTCTTCAGATGGGCTTCGCTGAAGAGATGAACCGCGCCGTGCTCAGCCTGCCCCGTTCAGCACGACGCATCTTCCTCTCGGCAACGGATGTCTCCACGGACGAGCTCGTCAACACGGCGCTCTCGCCTGTAGGCTTTCAGGTCGTCGACTTCCGCAAGGAGTCAGCGGACGAAGACCGCATCAAGGTGAACATCGTTCACAGTGCCGACAAAGACAAGCTCCCAGTGCTTGGAGCCTTGCTCCGCTGCTTCAACGGTGACAGTACCATCGTCTTCCTCAATTATCGGGACAGCGTAGCGCGCACGGCAGCCTATCTTACCGACGAGGGGTTCACGGTATCGGCCTATCACGGCGGACTTGATCAGCACCAACGCGAGGAAGCCATCTACCGGTTTGCCAACGGCAGCGCCAACGTGCTCGTAAGCACGAATCTCGGAAGCCGTGGCCTCGACATCCCCGACGTGAAGAACATCGTGCACTATCATCTCCCCGAGACCGAGGAGGATTATACCCATCGCATCGGACGCACCGCACGGTGGGACAAGGAAGGCAACACCTATTTTATATTAAGCGAGGGCGAGACGCTCCCCGACTATGTCAAGGCTGACGTACTCGACTTCACAATCCCCGAGGAGCTTCCGCGGCCTGCCGCTCCCCGTATGGTGACGCTCTATATCGGCAAGGGAAAGAAAGACAAGGTATCCAAAGGAGATATCGTTGGCTTCCTGTGCAAGAGTGGCGGACTGAAAGGCGCGGAAATCGGCCGCATCGATGTCTACGACTATTATGCTTATGCGGCTATCGAACGGGACAAACTGAAAAGTGTGCTCCGACAGGTGCAAGGGGAAAAACTGAAAGGACAGAAGACGAAAGTGGAACTTGCGTCAAAATAAGTGAATAAACATACAGAAGAGCGCCTTTTACAATCGTAGGGTGGAAATTTCGGATAAATAATTTGTTTATCTCGGAATAAATGCTTATGTTTGCAGTCTAAAACTCATATTGACTATCTTACAGAATATATCTCAACCTTTTAAAAATAAAAGATATGAAGAAGTACAATTTTAACGCAGGACCTTCAATGCTTCCTCGCGTGGTCATCGAAAACACAGCCAAGCAGATCCTTGACTTCAACGGCTCCGGTCTCTCGTTGATGGAGATCAGTCATCGTGCCAAGGACTTCCAGCCTGTGGTGGACGAGGCAGTAGCACTCATCAAGGAGCTTCTTGACATTCCAGAGGGCTACTCAGTGATCTTCCTCGGTGGCGGTGCCAGTCTTCAGTTCATGCAGATCCCTGCCAACTTCCTCATCAAGAAAGCCGGATACGTCAACTCCGGTACGTGGGCCAAGAAAGCCATGAAGGAAGCGAAGCATTTCGGCGAGACTGTTGAAGTGGCTTCTTCGGCAGCTGACAACTATACGCATCTGCCCCATCACTTCGAGATTCCTGCGGATCTTGACTACCTTCATATTACAACAAACAACACCATCTTCGGCACGGAGCTCCGTGAGGATCTCGATGCCCCGGTGCCGTTGATCGCTGATATGTCGTCCGATATCATGAGCCGTCCCGTGGACGTATCGAAGTACACCGCTATCTATGCCGGTGCTCAGAAGAACCTCGCCATGGCGGGTGTGACGGTGATCATCCTCAAGGACGACATGCTCGGCAAGGCTCCGCGCGAGTTGCCGACCATGATCGACTATCGTACGCACGTCGAGAAGGGCTCTATGTTCAACACGCCTCCTGTGGTGCCTATCTACTCGCTGCTTGAGACGATGCGCTGGGTCAAGGCGCAGGGCGGCGTGAAGGAGATGGACCGTCGGGCTCACGAGCGGGCTAAGGTGCTCTATGATGAGATTGACCGTAACCGCCTGTTCCGTGGCACCGTAGATGCCCAGGACCGTTCACTGATGAACATCTGCTTCGTGATGAACGACGAGTATAAAGAGCTTGAGAAACCGTTCCTCGACTTTGCCACAGCACAAGGGATGGTCGGTGTCAAGGGTCATCGCTCAGTCGGCGGATTCCGGGCAAGCTGCTACAATGCACAGACCATGGAGGGTGTCAACGCCCTCGTGAAGTGCATGCAGGAGTTTGAGGCTAAACATTAATCATTTACGTTAGGGCGGCTCCGGGCCGCCCTATTCTGCTAAAAACCACCCTACACATTATTATATTATAAAGAGATTAAGATTATGAAGATACTTGTTGCTACAGAGAAACCGTTTGCTCCCGCCGCTGTCGCTGGCATTAAGAAAGCTGCTGAGGCAGAGGGACATGAGCTTGTGCTCTTAGAGAAATATACCGACAAGCAGCAGTTGTTGGATGCTGTGAAGGACGCTGACGCTATGATCGTGCGCTCCGACAAAATCACGAAGGAAGTGCTCGACGCTGCTCCCAAGCTGAAGATCGTGGTGCGTGCCGGCGCCGGCTACGACTCTATCGATACGGTTTATGCCAAGGAGAGAGGTGTCGTGGTGGAGAACACACCCGGTCAGAACTCCAATGCGGTGGCAGAGCTCGTCTTCGGACTGCTCGTCTATACCGTGCGCAACTTCTTCAACGGCAAGGCAGGCTCTGAGCTGAAAGGCAAGAAGCTCGGTATTCTCGCCTTCGGAAACGTCGGTCGTAATGTGGCGCGTATCGCCAAGGGCTTCGACATGGAGGTCTATGCTTTCGATGAGTTTGTGCCGGCTGATAAGATCGAGGCTCAAGGCGTGCATGCCGCCAAGGACCGCGACGATCTGTTCAAGACCTGTGACATCGTGTCGCTGCATATCCCGGCAACGGACGAGACGCGCAAGAGTATCAACTATGAGGTCGTCGGACAGATGAAGAAAGGCGCTATCCTTATCAACACTGCCCGTAAAGAGGTAATCGACGAGGACGGATTGCTGAAGCTCCTGGCTGAGCGCGAGGATCTGAAGTACATCACCGACATCAAGCCCGACAAGGATGCAGAGTTTGCTAAGTTCGAGGGGCGGTACTTCTCTACGCCGAAGAAGATGGGTGCACAGACGGCTGAGGCTAATATCAATGCCGGTATCGCTGCCGCCAATCAGATCAATGCCTTCTTCAAGGATGGCTGCACGAAGTTCCAGGTTAACAAATAACCGGATTCATTCAACATTCGCCACCCCTCATTTAACATTCAACACTCAATACTCAACATTAAAAACTCTCCACCCCTCTCATTCAACATTTAACATTCAACACTCAACATTAAAATATGGCCACAGTGAAACCATTTCGAGGTCTTCGCCCACCGAAGGACCTCGTTGAGAAGATAGAGAGCTATCCTTACGATGTGCTCTCCTCGGAGGAGGCGCGTAAGGCTGCCGGCAGTAATGAGATGAGCTTCTACCATATCAACATGCCGGAGATCAACTTCCCCGCTGACATCGCTTTCGATGATCCGCGCGTGTATGAGATGGCAAAGACTCAGTTTCAGAAGTTTATCGACAACGGGTGGCTCAAGCAGGACCGTGATGAGAACTACTATCTCTATGCTCAGTCGATCAAGCCTGGCAAGACGCAGTATGGTATCGTGGTGGCTGCCTCGGCGGACGATTATCACAAAGGCATCATCAAGCGTCATGAACTGACTCGTCGTGAGAAAGAGGACGACCGCATGAAGCATGTGCTGGCCACTGACGCCAATGTGGGTCCCGCTTTCTTCGCTTATCCTGATGATGACGTGCTCAACAAGCTCATCGCCCGTTATGCTCAGACAGCGCCTGAGTATGACTTCGTGGCACCGGAGGATGGGTTCCGTCATCAGTTCTGGGTCATCAATGACCGCAAGGATGTCGACACCATAACGCGCGAGTTTGCCAAGATGCCCTCGCTCTATATCGCCGACGGTCATCATCGCTCGGCTGCTGCCGTGCGGGTGGCAGATGAGAAAGCCAAGGCTGATCCTCATCATACAGGCAAGGAGGAGTACAACTATTTCATGGCAGTGTGCTTCCCCGCCAGCGAGCTGACGATCCTCGATTACAACCGCGTGGTCAAGGATCTCAACGGCATGACTCCTAAAGAGTTTCTTCGTGCATTGGAGAAGGATTTCGTGGTGATGCTCGTAGGCCCTGAGGAGTATAAGCCACGTCACCGGCATGAGTTCTCCTTGTATATCGATGGCAACTGGTACAGTCTCACGGCACGCCCCGGTACTTATGATGACAATGATCCGATAGGCTGCTTAGATGTAGACATCTCGAGCCGCCTTATCCTCGACAAGCTCATGGGTATCAAGGATCTGCGTTCAGACAAGCGTGTCGATTTCATCGGTGGTCTCCGTGGCTTAGGAGAGCTCCGCCGCAGGGTCGACAAGGGAGAGGCACGCTGGGCGTTGGCTCTCTATCCGGTCTCCATGGATCAGATCATGAAGATAGCCGATGCCGGTAAAATCATGCCGCCGAAGGCTACGTGGTTTGAGCCTAAGTTGCGTTCGGGACTTGTCATCCATAAATTATCTGACTAAAATTGGATTCATACTTAACCATCAGTGAAAAGACCATCGGCGAGGGATACTACACGGACAAACGCAGTAAATTCCTCGCCTTTGCTCATCATGTAGAAACGGTGGAGGAAGCTATGGACATCATCGCTTCTACCCGCAAGAAATATTATGACGCACGCCACTGCTGCTATGCTTACATGATAGGGGCAGAGCGCGAGGAGTTTCGTGCCAACGATGACGGTGAGCCCTCGTCGACAGCCGGCAAGCCTATCCTCGGACAGATCAACAGCAACGATCTGACGAATATCCTCATCTGTGTCGTGCGCTATTTCGGAGGAGTAAAGCTCGGTACGTCGGGGCTTATCGTGGCTTACCGCACCGCAGCCGCAGATGCTATCGCGCATGCCGAGATAGAAGAACGGCTGATCGAAGAGCAGATCACCTATCAGTTTACTTATCCGATGATGAATGGTGTGATGCGTATCGTGAAAGAGATGCAGCCACGAATCGTGGACCAGCATTTCGACAACGATTGCTCTATCACCCTTGCCATCAGAAAGAGCAAGGCAGAGGAGCTGCAATCGAAATTGGACCATCTCGCTTTCGAATGAATGGAATATTGATGGGTGGGTGCGGCAGCCCAATGACCGCACGTTGCACAGCATAAATAAATCATGAATACTATATTACTTTTTTCTTTCGCTCCACAGATGATGTGGGCACAAATCCTTCTTCTTGTTATTGGTATCGTTGTGGTGTTGAAGAGTGCCGACTGGCTTACGAACGGCTCGGTGGGACTTGCGACACGACTCGGAGTGTCGCAGATAGTGATTGGTTTGACGATCGTCGCCATTGGTACCTCGATGCCTGAATTCTTCGTTTCCTTAGTCTCTGCCATCCACGGAACGCCTGACTTGGCTGTCGGAAACATCGTAGGAAGCAATATCTTCAATGCGCTGCTTATCGTGGGTGTGGCTGCTGCCGTGGCGCCGATAACCATCCTGCACGCTACGGTGAAAAAAGACATTCCTATCGCTGTGTTTGCTTCGATCATGCTCATGGGCATGACGCTCGACGATCAGATCTCAAGAATAGATGCTTTGATCCTTTTTGTCGCTTTCCTCGCTTTTTTGTTTATCACTTTGCGGGGCGCCAAGAATGGGGCTCAGGAAGCGGAGAAGACGAAAGAAGCAATGGGCTCCGGAAAGGCGTTGTTGTTTATTCTCTTGGGACTCGCCGGCCTCGTGTTAGGTTCCAATGTCTTTGTGGACAATGCCTCGGCTCTGGCTCACAGTTGGGGGATCAGTGATGCCGTGATAGGCTTGACGATCGTAGCAGGCGGCACCTCGCTTCCTGAACTTGCTACAAGTGTGGTGGCAGCGCGGAAGGGAGACAGTGGTATCGCCATCGGCAACGTATTAGGGTCCAATGTCTTCAATATCCTCATGATCCTTGGTGTGACAGGACTGATCTCACCGATGCATATCCAGGGTATCACGACGATAGACCTTGCCGTGATGGTGCTCTCTATGGTCATGCTCTGGCTCTTCTCCTTCACCAAATATCGCATCGAACGCTGGGAAGGATTTGTGCTGATTGCCGTATTCTTGGGGTATATCTCGTGGCTGATCGGGTAAGCCTTTCCCGTTCCTCCTCGTAGGGAGGGTGATTTGCGCCTTCAGTGTCAGAGAAATAAAGATTTGTAAAGGCTGTCATACGCTGCCGCCACCTTAAAATAATCATGGTGGCGGCGGATATATTCAATGCTTTGCTTTTTCAAGGAAGGAATCATTTCGGGGTGCAAGACGAGATGCTCCAACTGTTGGTAGACGCTGTCGTAGGTCGGCTCGACGTTGATGATAGGCCGAAGTTCTGACTCATGGAGAATCTCATAGTTCTCGGGCTCTCCCCCACCCACGACGACAATGCCGCGGCTCATCGCCTCAAGCGCATTCATGGCGGGCGTGTAGCTATAGAGCTGGTCAAGGATGACATCTGCCTCATTCATCGCCTTCACATACGCGTTGAAAGGCAGACCTTCGGCTATCGTCAGCCGGACGTTGCCAGGATACAGAGCGGCAACGTCCTGCGCTGCCCGCAACATGATGTCTGTTCCTTTATATACACTCCGTTTTTTGCTGATGCCGATAAACAACTTCAAAGGAGGCGTGAACGGTGTGGGTTCTTCGTATGTTTTAGGTATTATTGGAAAGGGAATAAAAGTTGTCTTTGCCGGGAACACGGGGTGATATGTAGCCCAATATTCATACAGCCCCGCTACGATCGCATCGCAGTCTTTGGCAATCTCCTGATTAAGCCTGCCCTTGGCGGTATCTGTCCAATCGTTGATATACACCGTGGCATCAGGATCCGTCCGCAGGGTCCTTCCGATGTTGAAATCACTATATCTGAGTGGCATGCGCGTAATATTCTCATGCACCCAGTAATAGTCCATCCCGAAAGCGCCGAGAACGACCTTCTTATTGTGCTTCCTAAGATAATGATAAAGGGGAAAAAGCCTTTCCGCCCTCAATTCAAAGAACATGGGGTTTATAAGCTGAACGATGTCGAAACCGCTGAGCCGGGGTAAGAGTGACGCGATCTTCAGCATGAGCTTCACCCCACCCCATCTTCCTTCCTTTCGGCTCACATCGATGTCGCGCGGATAGTTTTTCCAGAAGTCACCGTTGCTGACCACTGTCACTGTGTGGCCAAGCGTGCGCAAGCCTTCGGCAAGCGTAGCGTGGACATTGCTGTATTCGCCAAGTAGCAGTATTCTCATTGTTCAAACCTTCATTAATCATTCAACACTACTCATTCAACACTACTCATTCAACACTTAACATTTCACATTCAACATTATATTAAAGCGCTGCAATGAGGATGAGCTGTCCGGCTTTCTTTTGTATCATATACCGAAAGATCGTGTATTCCTTTGTATAGTTCTCATCAGGCAGCGGATAAAGTCCGTGCTGCTTCAGCAGATCGATGGCTTTGGTGAGCTGGCTCCGGCTCTTGGTGAGGCGGATGACGTTGATAAGGAAGTCCATCGAGAGTTGCGCCACACGCCGGTCCATGGACACTTTCTTCAACGGGTCACATCTGTCAGCAATAGCCTTGAGGTTCAATATTACTTTCAGCATATCCTCGATATGTTTCTTCTTGGCTTCCTTGCTCTCTGTGTGGGTGACCGATCCTTCCCGTTTCCTGTAATAATAAGCCTTAGCCTCGGTACTGTAGACATTACGCATCTTCAGCACCAGCTGTGCCGTAAATTCCTCATCCTCTCCGTGCACAATACCCGGCGTAAAGCGCAAGCCATCCAGCCGGTCTCTGCGGAAGATATAGCAACACACAGAGGCTCTGAGGTTCTCTGTTGCCATATATTCCTGCCCGGTAACAGGTCCCTTGAAGGTGAAATCAGCAGGCTCAGCCTTCGACTGCACCATGTCTACCGGCTCCTGATAGCGCACGATGTCGAGACAGTGCTCGTAAGGTGCATTGATCAAGCAGTCGTCACCATCGACAAACTGGATAAACTTGCCCGTAGCCATCTTTAGCCCCATATTACGCGCGACAGATACTCCCCGGTTCGGTTGTCGGATAAAGATGATGTCGGGAGCTATCTCCATCAACTCGTTCACCGGTGAGAAGTCGGAGCCGTCATCGATGACGATGATCTCCCGTTCGCTGACCGACAGGGAGAGGCTCGTGATGCTTTCAACGCATTCGCGAAGCATGACAATGGGGATGTTGTATGTCGGGATGATAAATGAGACTAAGGGTTGTGTCTTTGCGTCCATGGCTGATTATTAGTTGATGGTATTGCAAAGGTACTCAAAAAAAACTCCAATACACTAATTTATAACCTTCGTTTATAATAGTTTTACAGTTAAGACTTTGCGCTCTCGTTCAAAAGCAGTAATTTTGCAAAAATAGTAAATAGCCATAATGAATAAATTTCTTTTTTTTGCTATTTTAGCAGTGGTTTCGCTTTGCTCAGCCAATGCCTTAGCACCCGATACCCACTTCCCGATAGAAGAAGAGACAAGCTTTGTCCTGAAGGCCGACTCAACGGTCTTCGGCGAGGATTCGGTATACACATTAGCCCTCGACAGCATTCAGGAAGGACACTATTCAGCCCCTTTGCATCAGGCACGTCTGACATATCTTACCGACGGGTCGATGAAGGCCTGCTCCCGTTCCGACAAATATGTGCGTGCTGCCTTTGATGGTACAATATCAATGGCAGACCGTCACAACAAGCACAAGCAGACCATTGTCGTCAACTATGACAACGGATTACAGTCGGTCTACCGCCAACTCAGGCAACCCCAAGTGCATGCCGGTGAGCGGGTGAAGGCTGGGCAGGCGATTGCGCTTGCCGACAAAAGGAAGAAAGAATTTGCTACCGTCGTCTCTTTCTATGTCGGCAATGAGCTCTTAAAACCGAACCATATCTTCAATGCTGCCACGGGAAAACTTCAGGACGAGATGCTCTACTGCAAGCTGCGCCGCGGCAAGTTCATCTCTACGACGGCCAACTATGTCGGTTATGCCAAGGCTACAGCACGCATGCGCCAGCTGATGGTCACATCGCTCAGTCCCTTCCAACGCCCTCGCAATGTGAGCAGCATGAATCTCTTCGACCTCTCACCCCTTCACTGGTGTTATCCATTGGTGAACAGCTATGTGACGAGTCCTTATAACGTGGAGCGCGAGCTCACCGACTCCACGACGTATAATCACACCGGGGTAGACATCAAGACCCACATCAATCAAGACAGCATCCACGCCGCCTTCGACGGCATAGTAGAATCGGCAACCATGCACGAAGGTTATGGCAACTGCGCCATTCTCCGTCACGCCATGGGCTTAGAGACGCTCTACGGCCACATGACCTGCTTCTTCGTTAAAGCCGGAGACAGAGTGAAGGCCGGACAAGTCATCGGACTGACCGGAGCTACAGGCCATGCCACCGGAGACCATCTTCACTTTGAGGTGCTCTATCATGGACAGCGGCAGGACCCCGCCCTCTTCTTTAATCACAAGACGCACGGGCTGCAACCGGCGAAGCTATTATTGGGCGGTCCGCAACTCAAGAGCGTCGCCGTCAAGCATGGCTCGCTCTTTCCCCTGTATGTAGACTATAAGAACCATCGGTGGAGGAACGGCTGATCGCTCATTAAAAGCTGTTTGTTGAATAAGCTTATGCACTTGTTGAGTAAGCTTATGCACTTGTTGAGTAAGCAGTCACATAGTGACTGCCGAGCCACGCAAAAGGGGGCGAGCTATCAAGCTCGCCCCCTTTTGCGTCTCATCCTGTATGGATGCTTATCTGTCCTTACTCCTCGTCAGGAATGATGAGTTTGTATCCCTGGCCATGGATGTTGATGATCTCTACCTGATCATCGTCCTTGAGATGCTTACGCAGCTTCGTGATATACACGTCCATGGAGCGGGCGTTGAAGTAGTTGTCGTCGATCCAGATCGTACGGAGCGCGTCGTTGCGCTTCAGGATCTCGTTGGCGTGGGAGCAGAGCAGTGAAAGCAGCTCGTTCTCTTTCGTGGTGAGCTTCGTCTGCTTGTCACCGATGGTGAGCAGCTGCTTCTGCGTATCAAACATGTACTTGCCGATCTTGTACTTCGTGCTCTCGCGGTTTTTCTTGCCCTTGACACGGCGCAGGATAGCCTCCACACGCTTCACCAGCTCCTCCATAGAGAACGGCTTCGTGATATAGTCGTCAGCGCCCTTGTCGAAGCCCTCGAGCACGTCCTCCTTCTGCACGCGCGCCGTAAGGAAGATGATAGGCACCTGCGAGTTGATCTGACGAATCTCGCCGGCTAAGGTGAAACCATCCTTCTTGGGCATCATCACATCGAGGATGCAGATATCGTATTTGTCTTTCTGGAACTCGCGGAAGCCAACCTCACCGTCGGGGCAGAGCACAGCGTCAAAACCCTTGGCAATGAGATATTCGCACAACAGTGTTCCGAGGTTCTCGTCGTCCTCACAAAGCAGAATTTTTGTTTTCTCTTCCATAATATGAATATTTAATGATTTATATTTTCTCTGAGTCTATTTCCTTCAATATCCGTGAACAAGGTTATTCATCCTTGATCACCGGCAACTTGATGGTAAAGGTAGAGCCTTTGCCATATTCGCTCTCGACCTTAATATCGCCGTCGTGCAGATCCACGACCTTCTTCACATAAGCCAATCCTAAGCCGAAGCCTTTCACGTCGTGAACGTTGCCCGTGCTCACCCGGTAGAACTTCTCGAAGACCTTCTTCAAGTCTTCCTTCTTTATGCCCTTACCCGTGTCGCGGATGCTGAGATACAGCCAGCGGTCATCGTTCCACGTCTTCAGGAAGATGCTGACCGGCTCATCGGGCTTGCGATACTTCACGGCATTGTCCATCAGATTGAAGATCACGTTCTGAAAGTTAACCTCATCGACATAGATGGAAGAATCGACAGCCTCAATGTCTACATTGATCTTACCGCCCGTATGCTCTACCCGCAGCGAGAAACTGTTGGCGATAGTCTCCACCATCTCGTTGAGATCAAGGTGCTTCTTCTTGAATGATGACTTCTTGCGGTCGAACATCGACATCTGCAGCACCTTCTCCACGAGGAAGCGCAGGCGCTTGGTCTCATCCGTGATCACACCGACAAGATGCTTGATCATCTTCTCGTTCTTCGTGATGCTGTCGTCGTTGAGCATCTGCGTAGCAAGCGAGATGCTGGCGATAGGAGTCTTGAGCTCATGCGTCATATTGTTGACAAAGTCGTTCTTGATCTCATTGTAGCGCTTCTGTCTGAACACGATCACCAGGGTGATGATAAACGTCACGAGCAGGATGAGCGTAAAGAAGACGCTCGGGATCATAAACTTGATGCTCGAGTAGATGTAACTGTTGATATCGGGGAAATGCACCCGCACTACGCCCATCTTCGACGAGGGGTCATTGCGAAACAGCACTTGCGTATACGTGAACTCCGAGCCCTCGTCCGTATAGTCGGGACAACGATAGACCTCGCGCCCGTCCTGAGTCGTCACCGTAAAGTGGTAAGGTATGTTGATACCATTGTTGATGAGCTCGGCCTTGATATCCTGATCAAGGATCTTAAAGTTGACACGTTCCTTGAGCGGCTTGTCAGAAGCGGAATAGAGCATGTTCATCACCACCTCATCCAAGAGCGCCTTCTGATAAACGTACCGGTTCTTGACAATCTCCTGCAAAGACCGGCTGGCCTCATTGTTTGAATTTTGGTCGTTGATAAGAATCATGGCCTTGGGCACCTTCACCGGGTTCGACTCCTTCGTCTTCATGCGGAAGGTCGTATAGTTGGACGCGTTGCTGAACGGATTATTGGAGCTCTTTCCACCCGACTTTCTCTCTTTCGCCTGTACGTCTTTCTCTAAATAACGCAAGGTCTCGTTCAGCTCCAAGTTGCGCGAAGCTTGATAGAGGGCGCGGTTGACACTTTCGTCGAACTGTTCCTTCTTCATATTTGCCATCTCACGGATATACGTGAGCTGCAAAAAAAGCAGCATTATGAAGGACAGCCCCATAATGACTGCAATGGACCATATCGTTCTCTTTTTCATGCCGCAAAGATAGTCATTAACTTAATTGCTTAACAGTTTAATGTTAACAATTTCCTTATGATTGATGTATATTAACCAAAAATAGTATTTTAATAGCTTATATATACACAAATATACACAATTCCAAACACCACTTCTTAGTGTTGGAAAACTAATTCGACATAGATTATGACAACAGAATGCCCGGTCATTGTCTGGCCGGGCATTCTATGTATTGGGGACATCCCCAAACGCTGTTGCTACAGACGCTGTCACCCTCCCCTCCCTCTTTGGGAAAGGGATTGAGGGTCCTCAACTTTATTCTTCCTCCTTCACCTCAGCCTCATGCTGGGCAATGAGCTTCGTCTGGAGATCGTTCGGCACGAGCTCGTAACTTGCGAACTTAGCGTTGAACGAGGCACGTCCGCCCGTGAGCGAGCTCAAGGCAACACTGTAGTTGGACAGTTCCTTGAGCGGAATCTTTGCCGTGAGCTTCTGGTATCCTGCCTCGGCATCCATGCCCATGATAATGGCACGGCGGCCTTGCAGATCACTCATCACATCGCCCATATAGTCGGCAGGCACATAGACCTCCAAGTCATAGATAGGCTCCAGGATTTTCGGACCCGCGTTCTTGAAGGCATCAGAGAAAGCATGACGGGCAGCGAGGGTGAACGAGAGTTCGTTGGAGTCGACGGGGTGCATCTTTCCATCGTAGACCACGACACGCACGTCGCGGGCATAGCTGCCGGTGAGCGGGCCACGCTCCATGCAGTCCATGACTCCTTTCAGGATGGCCGGCATGAAACGCAGGTCGATAGCGCCACCGACGACAGAGTTGATAAACTGCAGCTTGCCACCCCAGGGAAGATCTTTCTCTTCCTTCGACTTGATGTTCATCTTAAACTCCTGGCCGTTGAACTTGTAGCTCACGGGGTCGGGCATGCCTTCCGCATAGGGCTCGATAATGAGCGACACCTCACCGAACTGACCGGCACCACCGCTCTGCTTCTTATGGCGGTACGTGGCCTGGGCTTTCTTCGTGATCGTCTCACGGTATGGGATACGAGGCTCCTCAAACTCGATGTCGAGCTTCTCATTGTTCTCCAAGCGCCATTTCAAGACACGGAGATGGAACTCTCCCTGCCCGTGGATGATGGTCTGGCGGAGCTCCTTGCTCTGCTCCACGACCCATGTAGGATCCTCCTGACGCATCTTCAACAGGGCTGCCATCACCTTCTCAAGATCCTGCGGGTTCTTAGCCTTGATGGCACGTGAATATTTCGGCCGAGGATACTTTACGAAGTTGAACCTCACCTCTTCACAATCCTTGCCATCGAGTGTGTTGCCCGTCTTCACATCTTTCAGCTTCACGGTGCATCCGATATCACCCGCCTCAAGCTCGTCTACGGGTATGCGGTTGCTTCCCGCGCAGGCATAGATCTGTCCGAGGCGCTCCTTCGAGCCACGGTCGGCATTCGTCAGGTCGTCACCGGCCTTCACCTTACCGCTCATCACCTTGAAGTAGCTCACCTCACCGATATGCGGCTCCATGCCGGTCTTGAAGAAATACAGACTCTCGGGGCCGTTGCTGTCGGCCGGCACCTCTTCGCCTCGCGTATCGCGATAAGCCGGCATGTCGCTCACAAACGGCACCACATTGCCCAAGAACTCCATCAGGCGCTGCACGCCCATATCCTTGTGGGCATCGACACAGAAGATGGGGAAGAGATCACGATTGATAAGGCCCTTGCGGATGCCGAGACGCAGCTCGTCCTCGGTGAGCGAGTTCTCGTCCTCGAAGAACTTCTCCATGAGCGTGTCGTCGTTCTCCGCCGCCGCCTCCACGAGGGCGCGGTGCAGCTCTTCGGCTTTATCCTTCTCCTCAGCGGGAATATCCTCACGTTTCGGCTCGCCGCCGTCAGGTCCCCAAGAGAGTTTCTTCATGATGAGCACGTCGATAAGACTGTGGAAGTTGGGGCCTGTCTCAAGCGGATACTGGATCTGCACACATTTGGTGCCATAGATGTCCTGCATCTGCGAGATGACATTGTCGAAATCGCATTTCTCAGAGTCGAGCTGGTTGATGAGGAAGATAACCGGCTTCTTCAGCTTCTCCGTGTAGCGGAAGTTGTTCTGTGTGCCTACCTCTGGGCCATACTGACCATTGATGAGGATCAAAGCCTGGTCGGTGACGTTGAGGGCCGTGATGGCACCGCCCACGAAGTCGTCCGAACCCGGACAGTCGATGATGTTGAGTTTCTTGTTGTTCCATTCAACATGGAATACAGTGGGAAAAACAGAGTAGCCAAGATTGAGTTCTACTGGCATGAAGTCAGAAACCGTGTTCTTTCCTTCCACGGTACCACGACGCTTGATGACTCCTGCTTCGAACAACATACTTTCGGCAAGCGTGGTCTTGCCGCTACCTTTGGCGCCAATGAGCGCGATGTTTTTAATTTCGTTGGTTTGATAAACTCTCATATCAAAGCTTTTTAAAGTTAGTTCATTTCCCTATCAGGGGTTTATGTCTAAAACCACCCTAAAGTTAAGAAGAAAAACAACAAGTTCAAAGAAATTCTTGAGAAATGTGCAATATTTTAAAAGTATTTAGTAATTTTGTGGGCATAAATACCAATCACTCAATATTAGCATGTCTGAAAAAGCTGGTCTTTATATTCATATTCCCTTCTGTGCCTCTCGCTGCATTTACTGTGGGTTCTACTCTACCACCTCGTTGTCTTTCCGCGAGCGCTATGTCGATGCCTTGTGCCAGGAGATGGATCTGCTGCCCTACCGGCCGGAGATTGCCACCATCTATTTAGGTGGCGGCACGCCGAGCCAACTGTCTCAACCGAGTCTGAAGCGCCTCTTTACATATATATATAATGTGTACCGTGTCGATCCGGATGCGGAGGTGACGATAGAATGCAATCCGGACGACATCGTCGCGGGCATGTTCCGCGGCCTGCCCGTGAACCGTGTGTCCATGGGCGCTCAGACCTTCTCCGACGACCGCCTGCGTTTCCTCCACCGTCGCCATTCAGCTGCAGAGGTGGACAGGGCGATAGCGACGCTTCGAAAAGACGGCATCCGCAATATCAGTCTCGACCTCATGTTCGGTTTTCCCGGGGAGACCTTAGACGACTGGGAAGCGGACATCCGGCATGCCCTCGGCCTTCATCCCGAGCATCTGTCGGCCTATGGACTGATGTACGAGGAAGGCACCCCGCTCTGCCGCATGCTGGAGCAGGGAAAGGTGAAAGAAACGGACGAGGAAGTGAGTCTGAAGATGTATGCTTGCCTCATGGACATGCTTGCAGAGGCCGGCTACGAGCATTATGAGATCAGCAACTTTGCACGGCTTGACGGCAACGCCGTCAGTCCTTGGCGCAGTAGGCATAACTCAAGCTACTGGCATGACGTGCCATACATCGGACTGGGAGCCGGGGCACACGCTTACTATCAGCACACGCGGCATTGGAACCCTGACAACATAATAAAATATATGGAGCACATCGAGGCTGGTACCCTTCCTTATGAAGAAGAACAGATTGATGAGGATACCCATTATGACGACATCGTCACCACGGCGCTTCGCACACGCGAGGGCATCGACCTGTCGTTGCTGGATGAGAAGCACCGGCGATACCTGTTGAAGAACGCGGAGGATTATATCAGACGCGCCTTGTTAGCGATTGAGAACAATCACCTTCATCTCACCCGGGAAGGAATCAATATCAGCAACCGCATCATGAGCGATCTAATGGATGTGTGACGATTTATTTGCTATAGATTCGGTTAGAATGAAATATTGTTATTACCTTTGCAACAGAAAACTGTAAAATAGGGAAAACTACTTAAAGTTACGTGATACGCAGATTAATATTTTTCACATTATGCATACCTCTTCTGACCCATGCCCAGAGCAGTAATCAGAACTATGTGAAGGAGACTCTGTATCTTGACAGTTTAGGATTGTGCATAACGAATGTGAGCTGTTTGGAAAAAGTGCATTTGAGAAAAATCACATGGATTTCTGGAATAAATGACATAACTTATAATGCAGATGGATTTCTTTTATATCATACATTACATAGTGTATCGCTTTTACAGAAGACATAAGGAAAATAAATTTATGTCTATGTTATATGCTTGTGGAGTACATATTCTCTTATCTTTTTTTATTATTGGGAACATAATCTATTTTATAGGTTTGTTTTTAGATTTAAGATTCGCATCTGATAAATCTATGGTTTTGGCGTATGTTCTTTTTGGGGTTGTTTTGGAATTCTTTATGTTCTTTCGGGGAAATAGATACATAACGATTTTTGAAGAATATGATAGACAAAGCACTTCTACAGAAATGAAATATAAGCTTAAGGAAGCTAAGGTATTTAACTTTAGCTTGCTTATAGTAGACATAGTTCTGTTATTTATTGCAGACTATTGCAACCACCACAAGTAATTTTATTTGTGGGGAGAAGGGTATTATGAATATGACTCGAAAATTCTTATTGACTGAAACTCTGTTCGTATCAAAGCAGGAGCTCTTTTAGTCCTTTGACTCCCTCTTTCTGATAAATGGCAAAGAAGTAGTCCTTGATATCCGCGTCGATATCCACGATGTTGCGTTTGCCGGTGACATAAGGCTTGATGTAGACAGAAAAGACAAAACAGGCGATGCCGATGAGCATGGCTACGAGGAATCGGAGAAGCTCTTTTTGGATGAAGTCGGTATTCATAAAGCCAACCATTGCCATGATCGGGATGATGAACAACAGCCAGTCGCCCGCCGTGTTCATCTTGCCGTTGTTGGCCCGCTCGTCGCGCAACACTTTGGGTGCCACGCGCAGGAGCGCCGCCTCATGTGTCTTCCAATAATCCTCGAACTCCTTGGTGTATATGCTCTCTGTAGCCATCTTCTGAATCTTTTCTTTGTTTATGCGACAAAGATAGCGAAAAAATACGTAACTTTGCCCCCTGAAAGAAGAAAATATCATGCAAAATCAGTTTTCACGCACACAATTGTTGTTGGGCAAGCCTGCTATAGACACGCTCAACGGCTCCCGCGTTGCCGTCTTCGGTGTAGGGGGCGTTGGCGGCTATGTCGTTGAGGTACTGGCCCGCAGCGGTGTGGGAGCCATAGATATCATAGACGACGACCGTGTCTGCCTGACGAATGTCAACCGCCAGATCCTCGCTACTGTCTCCAGCGTAGGGCGGCACAAGGTGGATGTGGCGGAAGACCGTATCCACGACATCAATCCGCGGTGCCATGTGCGGAAATATCAGACGTTCTATCTCCCCTCCAACGCTGATGAGTTCGATTTCTCCAACTACGACTATGTGGTAGACTGTATCGACACTGTCACGGCCAAACTCGACCTTATCAAGCGTTGCCATGAGCTCTACATCCCCCTCATCTCCTGTATGGGAGCCGCCTATAAGCTCGATGCCACGCAGCTGCAGGTCACGGATATCTGGAAGACGATCAACGACCCACTGGCAAAAGTGATCCGTAAGAAACTGCGGAAGACGAACATCAAGCATCTCAAGGTTGTCTATTCTCCCGAGCTCCCGATAGAGAGTATCGACCAGCCCGACATCAGTTGCCGGTACCACTGTATCTGTCCGACCAAGGACATGCGGGCCTGCACCGAGCGCCATACGATCCCCAGTTCCAATGCCTGGGTACCGGCCGCCGCCGGACTGATCTGTGGTGGCGAGGTGGTAAAGGATCTTGTCAACAACGCCCACACGATGCGTATCGACTTAGACAAAGATCCGGAGAACGAATACGCAAAGATCGCTGCCCAAAAGGAGCAGGCTTATCTCGACGACTACAAGCGGCGCGTTGCCGAAAGGAAGAAAACAAACGCCACGAAAGTGGATGTGATGCCTTCCGAAGGAAAAGTGATCGAGACGGAAGGTGGAAAAGAAGCGCTGAGAGCGGCGGGAGCATAGGAGTTAGGAGTTTTTGAGTTATTAAGTTATTGAGTTATTAAGTTGTTGAGTTATAATAGACTTAAGAAGATCGATGAACAAAGAAGATTTATTTAAGAAGCTTCGTGCCAACACACGTGAGCAATATGATATGCCGGACATGCACATCGACGGCATCCAATATCCCGACACCTTCAAGCAGTTTGTAAAGATGACCGAAAAGGTCGGGGGCAACGTCGTGGAAGTGAAGAGAGAGGAGGCTGACGACTTAGATGCTGTCATCAAGAAGCAATATCCCGAGGCGAAGACCTTCGCCAGCAACCTGCCCTACATCCATATAGCCCAGAAGAACCCCGACACTGTGGCAGAAGCCAAGGAGCTCGACGGCACTGATGTAGGCATTGTGGAGGGAAAGATTGGTGTGGCAGAGAACGGATGCGTCTGGATCCCACAGACGATGAAAGAGAAGGCCGTCTGCTTCATCTCTGAGTATTTAGTCATTGTCCTCGACAAGAACAACATCGTCAACAATATGCACGAGGCTTACAAGCGCATCGAGTTTGATCCTGAATATCAGTTCGGTACATTTATCAGCGGTCCCTCCAAGACGGCCGACATCGAGCAGGCGCTTGTCATGGGAGCTCAGGCAGCCCGGGGCGTGACGGTGATTATTGTAGAATAATTATTATCAGCCAATGATTGTACGCGGTGAGGGTATCAGCCTTTATACCCGTTCATCGCTTCTATAACTGTCTCCACTTCTTCCTCCGTCATGCACGGGTTGCAAGGAACGCTCAGCTCTTCGAGATGTATCTTTTCCGTGATCGGCAGCGAACGGTCATTCCACTCCCGATAGCAGGCCTGCTTGTGGGGAGGAATGGGATAATGGATCATGGTGCCTATCCCCTTCTCAGACAAATATTTCCGCAAAGTGTCTCTCGTTTCACACAAAACGGGGAAGATATGGAATACATTGTCGGCATCACCATCTTTCATGGGCAATCCTATCAGAGGATTGTCTATCGCTTCAAAATACTTTTTCGCAATTTCTTTTCTCCGCTGGTTTTCCTCATCTAAGTATTTGAGCTTTACATCTAAGACGGCAGCCTGAATCTCGTCGATGCGGCTGTTGCGCCCTTTGTAAGGAAAGACATATTTGCGTGAAGACCCATAGTTGCCCAGGGCGCGGCAGACCTCGGCAAGCTGCTCGTCAGAGGTTGTGACAGCTCCGGCATCGCCCAAGGCGCCAAGGTTCTTTCCCGGGTAAAAACTGTGGGCGGCGGCATCGCCTAACGCGCCGGTATGCACACCTTTGAACGTGCTGCCATGAGCCTGAGCGTTGTCCTCCACCAACAGTAGCTGATGGTCGTGGCAGATGGAGGCAATGCGGTCCGTCATGGCGCAACGGCCATAGAGATGGACGAGCAGGATGGCTTTTGTCCGCGGCGTTATCGCACGCTCTATAAGGGTGTCATCGATCTCCAACGTATGGATGCTTGGCTCAACCAATATGGGTTTGAGCCTGTTCTCCGTGATAGAAAGGACAGACGCAATGTAAGTATTGGCCGGAACGATGACCTCGTCGCCGTCCTTCAACCGTCCCAATTCTTTGTAAGCCCGGAAGATGAGCGTCAGGGCATCGAGCCCGTTGCCGCAGCCGATGCAATACGCTGTACCGATATACTTTGCGTAATCGGTTTCAAACCGCCGCGTCGCTTCGCCCTGCAGATACCAGCCACTCTCAATAACCTGCTTCACGGCGGCCTCTATTTCGGTCTGATGCTGCGCCGTAACTTTCCGCAAAGAGAGATAGGGTATTGGGGGGCCTGCCATTTCCTCTGTATGATCGTTTTTCCCCCGTTTGGATCCGCTCAAATCATCAATCATCACTCATTATTCTTATTGAAACCATTCAACTCTCAACATTAAGATCATCCAACACTTAACACTTAACCTTCAACATTCCAATCGTACCAGTCATAGCACACAGCCCTGCCGCCAAATCCTTCTTTCTGATAGATGAGGCCTTCGTTGAGATAACGGCCCCTGTCTTCGTTAGAGATGCCAAAGTCGAAATAGCGGCAGTCCCTGTAGTCCTCCGTAAGCACTTTGCGGAAGATAGCATCAATGGCATGTAGATGCTTGCCTTCAGGAGTTGCAGAGATGTATTGTGCATGAACCACCTGAGGCGTGATAAACAGCACGGTGCCACCAATTACTTTATCATTAAGACGAGCCACATAGAGCCGGATATTGTCGGGGAAGGCACCATGCAAAAGGCTTATCTCAGCTAAGGTATGCACGGGACGTGTATGATAGGTATGTTGAAGGTTTTCTGTTAACACCTGCCAAAAGTCGGCATAAGCGTTGTCATCACAGGCTACGCTGATCCCCTCTTTGTACGCCTTGTCAGCACCAAACTGCCGTATGCGCCGCCACTTCAACGCTTTTGCTTGTTCTATGGTCGACGACACGTTGCGCACCATGAGTCTGGCTTGGCAGCGGTTGAAGATTGCATAGAGATCCTCTTCCGCCGGAAGATAAGCGTTGAGCTCCTCAAAGAGCGTACATACCTCGGCTGTCGTAGCATGCGTATTGGTGATCAGCCCACCATAAGTCAGTCCCTGATGTGACCACAGCGTGTCGCCATCGATATTGGCGGGCAACAAAGCATAGAGTTTCCCCTTCTTATAGAAGAGAAGTGAGTAGTCGGAAAAACGGTCGCGGTGGTAGTCCATGTACCGGCGGTCAAAGAGGAAGGTCCCCTGCTTCGACCGCATTACAAAGTCGTTCCATGCCGTGCTGTCGCTGTCATTGTCTGTGTATTGCCGGATGTCAAACATTTACAAAGCTTTGGATATGTCAATATTAGGATTTATCGCTTTAAGATCTTCAACAAAATCTATTC
>ONBC01000019.1 GCA_900315955.1 uncultured Prevotella sp. | reverse complement strand
CCCATGAACGTCTTGGCGATGAGTTCAAATTCCTGTTCCATTATTGAATTCTAAATCAAATATATCTTTTTTCTGTTGTTTATATTTCTTTGAGCCGGGTTTCATGTCGTGCGTCACCCATACGTTGGCCCCGATGACGGAGCCCGATCCTATCGTCACGCGACCCAGGACGGTGGCATTGGCATAGACGATGACATTGTCGCCGAGGATAGGATGGCGTGGGATGCCCTTGATGGGGTTGCCGTCCTTGTCGAGCGGGAAGCTCTTGGCGCCAAGGGTGACGCCCTGGTAGAGCTTGACGTTGCGCCCGATGACACACGTCTCGCCGATGACGACACCCGTGCCGTGGTCGATGGTGAAATACTCACCGACAGACGCGCCGGGGTTGATGTCGATGCCGGTCTCCGAGTGGGCGAGCTCCGTCATGAGACGCGGGATGAGGGGCACACCCATCAGATAGAGCTCATGGGCAAGGCGGTAGTTGGTGAGACATTTGATGACGGGGTAGCAGGAGATGATCTCGGCATGACTGTGTGCCGCGGGGTCGCCGTTGTAGGCCGCCACGACATCGGTGGCGAGGACCCGGCGGATCTCCGGCAACCGGCTGATGAGCTCGCGCGAAATGTTGTGCGCCTGCATCGTCAGGTCACCGTCGGCAATGCTCACCTTGTCATTATCATCTTCGGAAACATGACTGAAACACAGGCCGGCAAGTACCTGGTCGCAGAGCAGGTGATACAAGCGTTCGACGTTGACGCCTATCTGGTACTTGATGGTATGGAGATCCACCTGCGACTTCCCGAAATAGCCGGGGAAGAGGATGGCACGGGCCAACTGGATAATCTCTTCAAGACGCTCGCTTGAAGGAAGTGGATAACCCTCCTCATGCTCATGAAAAAGACCCTGCAGCGATTCAGAGTCGGAGAGACGGCATATAGCGTCGTGAAGCATGAGGTTCGTTTTTTGTCTGCTCATTTCTGTGTGTCAGTATTTCGTGCAAAGTTACGAAAAAGCATTGAAAAGGAACAAAGAAAACAGGAAAAAAGAGCAAAGGTTTTTGAAACCGACAGGCTTCTTTTTAGTCAAGGGTCCTTGGTTCATAGTCGGGAGGAGCAAATAGAGAAGTACGATCCAGCCTCATCTGAATTCTAAAGAATCTTCTCCGTTTTGTTGCGAATTCCAATTTAATTGCGTAAGTTTGCAAAAGAAACAAGAAGATAGGCTATGGAGCAGATAATGAGAAAATATCCGGTTGGCATACAGACCTTCTCTGAGATTATAAAAGAGAACTATATCTATGTTGACAAGACCGACCTCGTATGGGAGTTGGCACACTATGCCAAGTTTATATTCATGAGCCGCCCGCGGCGCTTCGGCAAATCACTGCTCACGTCGACCTTAGATTCCTATTTCCGTGGTGACAGGGAGCTCTTTGAGGGCCTGAAGATCATGCCGTTGGAAAAGGAATGGATGCGGTATCCCGTCATCCATATTGATCTGAGTATTGTCAAAGGGAAGTCGTCGGCCCAGGAGCTTCAGCGCTCATTGGTCTTGTTGCTCAAGCGGCTCGATGTCTATGAGGATTTTAGCGATGAGGTGACACCCGGCGAGAAACTTGAAGGGATGATCAGACGACTTTATAAAACGACAGGCAGACAGGTGGTGGTCATCATCGACGAATACGACGCTCCGCTGCTTGACGTACTCCATACCCAGTCCACGCTCGATGCCATGCGCAAGATCATGCAGGAGTTCTATGTCCCGTTGAAAGCCAATGAGGCTTACATAAAGTTTTGCTTCATCACCGGCATCACAAAGTTCTCGCAACTGAGCATCTTCTCCACCATCAACAACCTGGTCAATGTCACGCTTGATGAAACCTATGCCACGCTCTGCGGGTTTACGGAAGAAGAGCTGTGCACGACCTTGTGGCCCGATGTGGAGCGGCTGGCTGAGGCCTCCAAAATCTCACCCGAGCAGATGCACGACAAGCTCAAACAGCAATACGACGGTTATCATTTTGCCGCCAACTCGCCGGAGGTGTATAACCCTTTCAGCCTGCTCACGTGTTTTCTGCATCGCAAGCTGAAGAACTACTGGTTTGCCTCGGGCACGCCGACCTTCCTCATCAGGCAGCTGCAGCATTTCCATACCGACATCACCTCGCTCGACTCGCTCGACGTGCCGGAGTCGGCGTTCGACCAGCCTACGGAGAACATGAAGGATGCCCTGCCACTGCTCTATCAGAGCGGATACCTCACCATCAAGGACTACGACCCCGACACGGAGGCCTACTACCTTGCCATCCCCAACCAGGAGGTGCGCGTAGGCTATATCTATGGTCTGCTGCCCACCTACACGGGCTTGAACAGCGGCGACGTGCAGATCGGTTTTGCGGCGAAGTTCTGGAAAGCCCTCAAGCAGGGCGACATAGACCTTGCCATGCGGCACATGCAGTCGTATCTCGCGGGCATCCCCTACGTCGAGGGTTTCAAGCAGAAGCTCGCCGAGGCAAAGACGAAGGAGGGGTTCTATGAATACACCTTCTACCTCATCTTCTCCATGCTCAACGTCTATGCGCGCACGCAGGTGAAGGTGGCGGGTGCCCGCGTGGACATGGTCATCCTCATGCCCGACACCATCTATGTCATGGAACTGAAAGTCGGCGACACGGCCCGGCACGCCCTCGAGCAGATCGAGACCCGCGGCTATGCCAAGCCTTATGTCTCCGACGGCCGGCGGGTGGTAAAGGTCGGTATCCGCTTCGATACCGACAAGCACACGGTGGATGAGTGGGAAGTGGAAGAGAATGTTGAATGTTGAATGTTGAATGTTAAATGTTGAACGGTGAACAGACGACATGCATAGATTCTTTCTTTCGATCCTACGCTGGCCTCGTAGCCATGGCTTTGGCGTTCAGTCGCCCTTTGCCTACCGTTTCGTTACGGAAGTGGTGCGCTCGCACCGGCAGCCGGCGGGGGTGCCCGAGATGTTCGCCTGTGCCTTCTCTACCACCAACCGTCGGCTGCTGCGTTTCTACGCCCGGCTCTACGATTTTCTGAAGCATGAAGAGGCGGTCGACCGCGCTTACGTCATCGAAGGCATCCATGCCGACGCTGCTGCCCTTATGCTCTGGCAGCAGCTCATCGCGCTCGACAAGGTAGTCGTCAGTTTCGATTTGTACGACTGCGGTGTGCTTTTTTTGGATGGGAAGATGCCAAAAATTAACTATAAAGTTATGTTACGTTGATATTTTATGATTTCTTGTACCTTCTGGTCTAAAATATTCTGCGAAAATGCTTGCAAATACAAATAATTTGTTTATTTTTGCGCCGCATTTTAGATAATATTTTGTTACTACACAAAGAAGAGTATTAGAATAGAACATTATAAAGAACAACGACTATGTATTGGACACTTGAATTGGCTTCCAAACTTGAGGATGCTCCTTGGCCAGCAACAAAGGATGAGTTGATCGACTATGCTGTTCGTTCGGGTGCTCCTGACGAGGTGATACAGAACTTACAGGAGATAGAGGACGAAGGCGATGTCTATGAAAGTATTGAGGATTTATGGCCCGACTATCCGTCGAAGGAAGATTTTCTTTGGAACGAGGATGAATATTAGTCGGAGAGCTACCTATCGGGAGAAGTTGACAGATCTGTTGATTGCTCCCGATTTTTTTGCGGTATCAGACGTACAATAAATTGTTATTTGCGGCGTTGTTTAGTTGTGCAGCATTATAGGTACTACATATTCATTCTCGTTTTTCTCTTCTGCGGTTTGTCGGCGAAGGCTCAGTATGACCCGTCGTTCAGTCATTATTATGACATGGAGACCTCGTTCAATCCTGCCGCGGCAGGCAAGGAGCCGTATATCAACGTCACGGCTGCCTATGCGCTTGATATGGCTGGTTTTGAGCACAACCCCCGCACGGCTTACGTCTCCGGCGACATGCCCTTCCGCGCGCTGAAGGCCTTCCACGGTGCAGGCCTCAATTTCATGAACGACCAGATCGGCCTCTTCACCCATACCAAGTTGGAGCTGCAATATGCCTTTCTGCTGAATCTCTTCGGCGGACAGATGCGCCTCGGCGTGCTGGCGGGTCTTATCAGCGAGAACTTCGACGGCAGCAAGGTCGACTTGGGCGAGGCCAATGATCCGGCCTTCTCGACCTCTTCCTTAACGGGTAACACGATCGACTTAGGTGCGGGAATCTATTATATCCGGGGCCCTTGGTACGTCGGGCTGTCGGCCAAGCATCTCAACGCGCCGTTGGTCACCTTAGGCGAGACAAACGAACAGCAGATAGACCGCAGTTATTATTTTACGGGTGGAGGCAATATTCGCTTTCATAATCCGTTTTTATCAGTGAAGCCGTCGTTTTTAGTGCGAACCGACGGATCGGGATGGCGTGGCGACATCACCGGCCGCCTCGTCTACAGCAATGGCTCGCGCATGCTTTATATCGGCGCGACATACAGCCCGACGATCTCTGCCACGCTGCTCTTGGGCGGCAGTTTCCATGGGGTAGTCTTAGGCTACAGTTATGAGGTCTACACCTCGTCCATCAGTCCCGGCAATGGCAGTCATGAGCTGTTTGTCGGGTATAAGCATGAGCTGAACTTCGTCAAGAAAGGGCGCAATCTGCACAAGAGCGTCCGCATATTATGAAAACAAGGAAATTATTATCTATGAAGAATATCATATTGTTGCTTAGCATGACCGTTATGTCGTTGTCGCTTTCGGGCTGTTTCAGCGCGAAGACCGCGTCGATGTCGGGCAGAGGCGGCGAGGTTGTCGGTGTGGGAGGCCGTGCCTTCACCGAGCCCACTCCTTATGGCATGGTGCGTGTCGACCGTGGCTATCTCAAGATGGGAGACATCAAGAGCGACAGCCTTTGGGGAAAGAGCGTTCCCGTAAAAGATATCTCCGTAGACGGATTCTGGATGGATCAGACGGAGATCACAAACTCGCAGTACAAGCAGTTTGTCATGTGGGTGCGCGACTCCATCCTCCGCACCCGCCTTGCCGATCCCAACTATGGCGGTGACGAGACTTACATGATCACGGAGGACAAGAACGGCGACCCCGTGACACCGCACATCAACTGGAGCAAGCGGCTGCCCCGCAAACCCAATGAGGATGAGCAGCGTGCCATCGAGAGCCTTTATGTCACCAACCCTGTGACGGGCGAGAAGATGCTCGACTACAAGCAGATGAACTATCGCTACGAGGTCTACGACTATACGGCTGCCGCCCTTCGCCGGAACCGCCTCGACCCCTCGGAGCGTGATCTCAATACCGATGATGTCGTAGACCCCAACCAAGTGGTGATGATCAGCAAGGATACGGCTTATGTCGACGATTCGGGGAACATTGTGCGGCAGACCATTGATCGTCCGCTCTCCGGACCGTGGGACTTCCTCAATACCTACATTGTCAATATCTATCCCGACACGACCTGCTGGGTGAACGATTTCCGCAATGCGGACAATGAGGTTTATCTGCGCAACTATTTCTCCAATCCGGCTTACAACGATTATCCCGTTGTGGGCGTGACATGGGAGCAGGCCAATGCTTTCTGTGCCTGGCGTACCGACTATCTGCTCCGAGGCCTTGGACCGGAGGCGCGCTATGTGCAGCGCTACCGCCTGCCGACAGAGGCTGAATGGGAGTATGCGGCACGAGGAAAGAACCAGTCGGAGTTTCCTTGGGAGAACAAGGATGTGATGAGTGGCAACGGATGTTTCTATGCCAACTTCAAGCCCGACCGTGGCAACTATACCAAGGACGGCAATCTCATCACGGCCAAGGTGGGCAGCTATTCGCCAAACAGCAATGGGCTCTATGACATGGCGGGCAATGTGGCGGAGTGGACGAGCACAATCTATACTGAGGCCGGAGTGGATGCCATGAACGATATCAATCCGCAGCTGAAGTACAATGCGGCGTTGGAGGATCCTTACCGCCTGAAGAAGAAGAGCGTGCGCGGTGGTTCGTGGAAAGACCCGGAGAGCCTCATTCGCTCGGCCTGGCGCTCCTGGGAGTATCAGAACCAGCCACGGAGCTATATCGGTTTCCGGTGTGTGCGCTCTCTGGCCAACTCTGTCACAGGAAAGCAGAAAAGAAAATGAGAACAGCGATTGTAGCGACAAAAAAAGTACTTGTTTATTATGACTTATAGCAAATATAATATTGTTTACCGTCTGCAGAAATGGATGGATACCGTAGCCGGTCAGACGTTCCTCAACTATGCTTACAGTTGGGGTGCTTCGGTCGTGATCCTTGGTGCCTTGTTTAAGTTGACCCACCTCCCCGGTGCCAATATCATGCTGTTTATCGGTATGGGTACCGAGGTCTTTGTGTTCTTTATCTCCGCTTTCGACCGTCCGTTCGATAAGACAGCTGAAGGCCGCGTGATGCCCACCCGACTGACGGAAGAATATCTTGAGACTGGCAAGGTCACGTATTCTAATGGTGAGGAGATCAGCGCGTCTGCCGGACAGGAAGTCCCTGCTATGGCTTCGCAATCCTATGGTCAGCCTGAGCCCCGGGCGGCTGCCCCGATACAGCCGCAGGGCGGTGCGGCGGTACAGTCGCAGGGAGTGGCTGAGCAGGCTTCAGCGCCGGAAGCTCAGCAGCCGACGACAGCTGCCGGCACAGTTCATGCGGCAGCTGCAACGACAGCCAACACAGTCAACGCGGCATCGGCAGCCGGGGCAGTCAACCCGACTCCTTACTTTGTTCCCCAGATGTCGCCGGAAGAAGCTGAGGCGATGAATGAGGCTCAAGGCAACTATGTCGAGGAGCTGAAGACTTTGGTCGAGACGCTGAAGAAAGTGAATGAGCAGAGCACACGCCTCACGCGCGACAGTGAGGAGATGGAGAATCTCAACCGTACACTCACCGGTATCAGCAAAATCTACGAGATGCAGCTCAAGGGTGCCAGCAAGCAGATTGGAACCATCGATGAGATCAATGCGCAGACAAAGAAGATGGCGGAGCAGATCGATCAGCTCAACCATATCTACGCACGCATGATTGAGGCCATGACTGTCAACATGCGGGCGGCCGCACCCAAGGCACCCATGAATGACAATGATTAAAGGACATGTTCGGAATGCATGTTAAGACAATGATTAATAAGGTTAACGAGTAATGGCAATCAAAAAAAGACCGGTCACCCCGCGCCAGAAGATGATCAACCTGATGTACATCGTCCTCCTGGCTATGTTGGCGCTCAATGTGTCGACAGAGGTGCTTCAGGGCTTTGCCGTGGTGCAGGAGAGCTTGGACCGCACCACTGCCAACTCCTCCAAGATGAACAATGACATCATGGCCGACTTCCGAAACCAGATGCTCAGCAATCCGGAGAAGGTGAGGCAGTGGTATGAGCAGGCGCAGGACGTGCGCAATATGAGCGACTCGCTGTACAACTTTGCCGAAGCCTTGAAGATCGCCATTGTAAAAGAAGCCGATGGGCCTGAAGGTAACCTGAAGAATATAGACAATACTGACAATGTCGATGCTGCGGGCACCGTGATGCTTGCGCCGTTGACCGGCAAGGGCAAGAAGCTCTACAACGCTGTCAACAGTTATCGGGAGCGTATTCTGAAATATGTCACCGATCCGCGCCAACATGCCATTATTGAGAGCAATCTCTCGACAAAGGTGCCGCGGGGGAAGAACAATCTTGGCAAGAACTGGCAGGAATATATGTTTGAGAACATGCCGGTGGCTGCCGCTGTTACGTTGCTTTCGAAGTTGCAGAACGACGTACGCTATGCTGAGGGCGAGGTGCTCCACTCCTTGCAGGCCAATATCGGACTGAAAGATATCCGGGTGAACAAGCTCGAGGCTTTTGTCGTTCCTGAGAAGACGACCCTTTATCCGGGTGAGCGTTTCAATGCCAACATCGTCATGGCTGCTGTCGACACGACCAGCCAGCCGGAGATCTATGTCAACGGCTCGCGTGTAGCCTCCCGCAACGGGCAGTATAGTTTCATCGCCGGCGGAGTGGGAGAGCATCAGTTCAGCGGTTATATACTGATGCGTAACAGCCGTGGGGATGTGCTGCGCCGTAACTTCTTGCAGAAATATAATGTCATACCCGTGCCGGGCGGCGCTACCGTCGCTGCCGATCTTATGAACATGCTCTATGCGGGTTACAACAACCCCATCAGCGTCAGTGTGCCGGGTGTGCCGCAGAATGGTGTGTCGGTGAGCATGACCGGCGGTCACCTTATCACCAAAGGCCCGGGCAAATATGTCGCCATACCCGCGGCCGTAGGCCATGATGTGACGTTCCGGGTGAGTGCGCGCGACGGCAAGATGACACGCTCCTTCCCGCCTTTCACGTTCCGTGTGCGCAAATTGCCCGACCCCTTGCCTTACATCGCTTTGGGTGAAGACCGCTTCAAAGGCGGCAATCTGTCGAAAGCAGGTTTGATGGGTGCCGGACATCTCAGCGCGGCAATCGATGATGGAATCCTCGACATTCAGTTCCGCGTAACAGGCTTCTCGGTCGTGTTCTATGACAACATGGGCAATGCCGTGCAGATGGCTTCACAAAACGGACAGTTTACCGACCGCATGCGTGATCAGTTCCGTCGATTGAGCCGCGGCCGCCGCTTCTATATCACAGAAGTGCACGCCGTCGGTCCCGACGGCATAGCGCGTACGCTGCCGGGAGCCATGGAGGTGAAGGTGAGGTAAATTGCCGAGATAATCAGTAAATGCAAATCTTATGAAGAGATTATTTATTATAATAGCAATCTGTTGCTTCGGCGTAGCGGGCACATCAGCCCAGCCTAAGGCTCGGCGGGTGCAGCAACAGCAGGAACAGAAGTCGAACAGCAACAACATGACGCTGCGGCAACAGATAGACTTTCCGACGGATGAGCCTATGAGCGGTGACGTGATATGGCGGCGTGATGTCTATCGTGAGTTGGACCTGACAGAAGATGCCAACGCGGCGCTCTATTATCCCGTGGAGCCCGATGGTACGCATGTCAACCTTTTCACATTACTTTTCAAACTTATCATGGCTGGGCCTAACCATGGAGGCATTGCTGCTTACAGCTATGATGTGAACAGCGGCAGCGAGAAGTTTGACGAATCGCTGCGCCTAAGCCCGAAGAAGTTCCTCGACGACTATCACATCTTCTATGAGAAGACGGACAAGGGAGTGCATATCGACGACAGCGACATTCCCTCAGCTGAGGTCAAGGCTTACTTTATCAAGGAAAGCAGCTATTATGACCAAAACACGGCCACGTTTCACCGTCAGGTCACGGCGCTATGCCCCGTGATGTTCCGTGAGGACGACTTTGGCGACGGTGCCACGAAGTACCCGCTCTTCTGGGTTAGGTACAGCGACTTGGCTCCCTTCCTTGCCAAGCAAATGGTGATGACGAGCAATATCAACAATGCCGCCATGATGAGCTTAGCCGACTATTTCGGAACCAATCTCTATAAAGGAAAGATTTATAAGACCAACAACATGCTCGGCAAGACGCTGGCTCAGGAGGTTGGCAGCGATTCGGTCAAGCTCTCCAAGGCGCAGCAGCGTATTGACAAGGAGATTGCAGCGTTCGAGTCGAAGATCTGGGGCGATCAGGCAAAGAAAGACTCACTCGACTCTATTGCCAAGCTTGACCCTAAGGCATTGAAAAGTTCTAAAAAGACACCTCGCGTGCGGCGTTCTTCTGCAAGAACAGAGCGCGTGAAGTCGAAGCGCGGCCAGACACCCCGGACTGTCTCCTCCGGGACGGCCAGGGTGACCGTGAGACGACAGAGGCATTGAGCTTCTTGAGCCTGCTTGTGTGGCCGTACCATTGTGGCGACCACATGGCTTTTAATATTCAGACTTTTATATTCTGGTTTTAGTATTCAGTAATATCGACGGAAGAGATTAATCCCATAACAATTAATCCAATAACAATATGAGAAAATTACAAGTTATTCTTTTGTTGGCTGCCGCTTTCTTATTCACTTCAACGGCTATCGCTCAGGTGAAGTTCGGTATTAAGGGTGGTGTGGATGTCACAAGTATCAAACTTAACGAGAGCGTTTTCGATGAGAACAACCGGGTAGGCTTCTATGTCGGTCCTACGTTGAAGTTCACCTTGCCTTTGGTAGGCCTTGGCGTGGATGCTTCGGCGCTCTATGACCAGCGCTCTGCCAATGTAGAGAATTCTTCAACGAAGACAGAAACCTCTCTCGACCAGAAACAGATAGCTGTTCCTATCAACCTTCGTTATTCTGTAGGCTTGGGCTCGTTGGCCAACTTCTTTGTTTTTGCCGGTCCGCAGTTCGGCTTTAATGTCGGCGGAGACAAGAAGCTCTCTGAGTACGACTGGAAATGGAAAGATTCCAACTTCAGCGTCAACGTTGGTTTGGGTATTACGTTGGTAAACCATCTTCAACTCAATGCCAACTATAACATTGCCTGCGGTAAGACAGGTGATGCTACTTGGAGCAATACATCAGAGACCGTGTCGAAGAGTGTGACGGACAAGAACTTCCATGCCCGTTACAATGCCTGGCAGATAGGTCTGGCCTATTACTTTTGAACAAGCGCAGACGTGGGAATGTCAGTCCGCGTCTGCGCTTGTGCTATACCGGCTCCGCAGTTGACACGATGCTGTCTTGCGGGGTCGGCGCTCTTCTTGCCGTCCTGAAAGATTGTTTGTCAGACAAGGGTGAATTAGTAGAAAAAGCAGTATCTTTGCAACGCTATGCAATACGTGGATGTCATACTGCCATTGCCTCTTCAGGACTTTTTCACTTATGCTGTAAGCGATACGCTTGCAGCGCGTATCTGTATGGGCATACGTCTGCTTGCCCCTTTTGGCAAGAGCAAGACCTATGCGGCCATGGCTGTCCGTGTGCACGATGAGAAACCTGATCTTCCGGACAGCAAGATTCGTGAGGTACTGACCGTGCTTGACGATCATCCCATTCTCCTTCCCAACCAACTGCGGCTATGGCGATGGATAGCCGACTACTACATGTCACCTCTCGGTGAGGTGATGAATGCTGCTTTACCTGCAGGACTCAAGGCAGAGGCCGGCTATCGTCCCAAAACGGAGACGTGTGTGCGTGTCGGCAAGAAGTTTGAAAGTATAGAAGGGGCGAAGGTCGCCATTGAGATGCTCCGTCGCATGCCAAGGCAGTTGAAGACCTTCCAGGTGCTTCTTACTCTCAATAACGATTCCTCCACCGGCGTTGTCACGCGGGAGGAACTGATGAACGAGGCCCACTGTACCTATGATACAGTCAAAAGACTCACAGAACAAGGCTTCATCGTGACTTTTGAGCATGCAGTGGAGCGGCTGAACCGCAAGGGCGATGCCCATCCGGAGCGTATTCAACCATTGAGTGAGGCGCAGACAAGAGCAAAAGAGGAGATCGAGCAACAGTGGAAAGAGAAAAATGTCGTGCTGCTTCATGGCGTGACATCGAGCGGTAAGACAGAAATCTATATCCATCTCATTCAGGAGGCTATTGACCGAGGACTGCAGGTGCTCTACCTATTGCCGGAGATAGCGCTCACCGTTCAGATGACGCAGCGCCTGCAACGTGTCTTTGGCTCGCGGCTCGGCATCTACCATTCCAAATACAGCGATGCGGAGCGTGTGGAGATATGGCGCAAACAGCTCACCAATGAGTCTTACGACATTATCCTCGGTGCCCGTAGTGCCGTATTCCTGCCTTTTCAGAAGCTCGGCCTCGTTATTGTCGATGAGGAGCATGAGACGAGTTTCAAGCAGCAAGACCCTGCCCCGCGTTATCATGCCCGTTCCACGGCCATTGTCCTGGCACAGATGTATCAGGCAAAGACCTTGTTGGGTACGGCAACCCCGTCGATGGAGAGCTATTACAATGCCAAGACGGGAAAGTATGGGCTTGTGACCCTCTCTACACGTTTCAAGAATATTCAACTCCCGGAGATAGAGGTTGTCGATACGAAAGACCTCAGGCACCGCAAGCTGATGACCGGTCCGTTCTCGCCCCGTCTTCTTGCGGCGATGCGTGAGGCCTTGGCGGATGGCAAGCAGGTCATCCTTTTTCAGAACCGCCGGGGCTTCGCGCCCGTTCTGTCGTGCCCTACCTGCGGCTGGACGCCCAAATGCAAGAATTGTGATGTGTCGCTGACCTATCACAAACGGCTGAACCTACTCACCTGCCATTACTGTGGCTTCACGATGCCTGTGCCGGAAAGTTGTCCCAATTGTGGCAATCCGCATCTTTCCGACCGGGGCTATGGCACGGAGAAGATAGAAGACCTCGTACGTGCGGAGTTTCCTGAGGCACGGGTAGCGCGAATGGACCTTGACACCACGCGTACACGCGGTGCCTACGAGCGCCTTATCGGTGAGTTCGGCGAGGGCAAGACCAATGTGCTCATCGGTACGCAGATGATATCCAAAGGGCTCGACTTCGACAATGTGGCGGTTGTCGGGATCCTCGATGCCGATACAATGCTCAATTATCCCGACTTCCGGGCTTATGAGCATGCGTTCATGATGATGAGCCAAGTGGCGGGGCGTGCGGGACGGAAGGGCAAGCAAGGACTTGTCATCCTGCAGACACGCAGTCCGCAGCTTCCCGTCATCCATCAGGTTGTGCACAACGATTATACCGGTTTTTACAATGATCTTCTTGAGGAACGGAGCCTTTTCCATTATCCGCCCTTCTCACATATTATATATATCTTTCTCAAGCACAAACAGGAAGGTGTGGCGGAAATGGCATCACAAGAGCTTGGCGGCCGCCTGCGCCAACTCTTTGGTGACCGAGTCTTAGGACCGGACAAGCCGGCGATCGCCCGCGTGAAGACCTTGTTTATCAGAAAGATTGTGTTGAAGCTGGAGCTTGGTATTGACCTTCGTAAACTGCATGCTGCGCTCTACCAGGTCCGCGACGGTATTACGCGGCAACCATGTTATAAGGCTGTGCAGATCTATTTTGACGTCGATCCCGACTGATTATAACTTCTCGATCTCGTCTTCCGGGAGCCCGGATATTCGGACAATTGTTGCAGTAGGTAAGCCTTCCGCTTTCATGGCTTTGGCTAATGAGCGTCTCTCTTCCGCTCTTCCCTCTGCTCTTCCTTCTGCTCTTCCTTCCTCTCTTCCTTCTGCTCTTCCTTCTGCTCTCCCTTCCTTTCTTCCTTCCTCTCTTCCTTCTGCTCTTCCTTCCTCCATGCCTTCCATCTTCGCGGTATCCAATACATCGTTTTGCACCATGATATTGTCGATATGGCGGTCATAAGCTAAGCGTTCGGCTTTATTCATCCTCATGACTTGCAGTTTCTGCTTAGCTTCCTGAAGGCCGGGGGCAGTAGTGTTGTCCTTGATATGCCCGTTTTTCAGATAGTCGATCCATTCCTCCAACGGAGTCTTTGCCACTTCGTTGAATTGGTTCACGCGAATAAGATAATATTCGGGAAAGATCTTCTCCGGCGCCTGCATCTCTATTATCTTGCGGTCACGCGTACTGATCTTTAAATTGTCATGTGTATGGACACCGACAAACTGAGTGTAGCCGTGATAAAGATAGTCGGCTCCCTGGCCAAGATCGAAATAGAGAATGCTAATGGAATAGACTTTCTTTACCTGGTCATATTTGTCACCAAGATTGATATGCTCCGTTATTGCCTTTGACACACCATACAGAATGCGCTGCAGATAATATAGTTCACGTGTCAATTGCACCTCAACAATAATGATCTCATCCTTGCTGTTCTTGGCCTTAATATCAACACGGTTATATTTGTCCGTTGATTCTTCCTGATTGCCTTCACTCTCAAGAATCTCCACAATGTGTACAGGTTCTTCAAGAAGAACCGTGATGAGTCCTTCCAAAACACCGAAGTTGGCCTTGTCCCTTAATATACGCTTCACAGCCCAGTCGAACCGTATGTATTTGTTGTTGTCTTCTTCCATGTTTTTTGTGGCAAATATATACTTTTTTATTCAAATTGGCAAGGAAAAAGTGATATTTTTATATCTTTGCATGAATAATATAAGGAACTCATAGCATGGCAGATACCTCTAAAGATTATATTCATGAGCCTCTTCTTCAGATAATGGCAGCCAACCCGCAGGCTTTCTCCAAATCGGAGATGCTCTACGCTGCCAACCGGTTGTTGCCGGGCTCGATGAAAAGTACCAAACAGTTTCTCGCCAAGTACAAGGGGAATATCCTTCTTGAGCTGATTCAGGAACACTCCGATGTTCCCTATTATTATATAGCGCCCAAGTTCTTTGTAGAGATCCTCAGAGCCATGCCTCAGGAGAAGTTCAAGGCGTATGCCGGTTGCGCCAATCCTTTCGTGGGATATAGCTATCGTGTCAAGTGGAAAGTTGACGACTATGTCGTGCGCAAGTTTGCCGAGTCGATGTACGACTTCCTGCACGGCAATTCTTATCAGTCGCGCGCGTGCATCGTCAAACTTCCCGATTGGGCATGGCAGTCGTATTACCGGTCCTATTCGAGCAACCTTGATGACCTCTCTTTCTATCAGTATCTCGACCAGTTGGCCGAGCTGCCGGAGCTCAGTGCCTATTTCGAATATACGGACCAGTCTTTGAAATCGTGGCTGTTCTGGCTTCGCCGCGGCCGTATCGTGAGGAATATTCCCGTCAACAGGCAGGCGCTTGAGAACATCTTCCTGACCAGTACCCAAATGGATTCTCAGAAGGCTTCGGAGTATTTCGGTTTTTGCTATCTTTACCTCGTCTTCGCCAAGGACGGCAATCTGCAGAAAGCGCTCAAGGACGTTACCGCCCCCTGTCCTGCCCGTACCGTGCTTCAGGCCATCGATCTCATACAAAAAGGCAAGTATGGCGAGGCTGCGAAGCTGTTCCAGCACGAGTTGCGCGGGACGGGCAACAACGTTTTTGAGCGTGATCCTCTCGCCAATTTCTATTATGCCATAGCACTGCGCTTCGACAAGACCGTGGCATCTGAGAAGAAAACTAACGCCATCCTAAAGAAGAAGGATGTCACGGGTCTGCCATATGCAGCCATGATACTAATCCTGCAGAGCCGAAGGGCAGACAAGGTGACGATCCAGTTTACCCATCCAATAGCTGAAACAGCATCCATCAATTTCAATTATCTTTTAGCTGCTTTTGCCATGAAGCATTTCCACACGATGGACGCTCAGGCTGAGGCGGATGTGGACGAATACATGCGTCGGGCTTCTAAGGAAGGCTACAAACTGTTAGAAGTGGAGATGGCCAACGACTTCGATTTCCTTAAAGCCCGGCAGACCGAACTGGAGAAGGAAACGGGCATGCATCCGTCCATGCCTTACATCAAAGTGGTACCCGACTGGGAGCTGGTGCTCAACAAGTTGATGGATGGCGACTACATCGAGAAGGAAAAAAGCAATCAGGAGGAGCCCAGGGAGCGTATCGCTTATCTTTTCAGTTCCGATTTTTATGGCATTCAGCCGGTCCTGCAGAAAAGTAAGGATGGGCTGACATGGACCAAGGGACGTAACATTGCCCTTAAACGCTTTTATGAAGGTACTGGCCTGCCGATGACCAACCAGGACCGGGCGGTAGCTAACTTGGTGGAAGCATATAGCTATGGCTGGTATGGCGGCACACACTATGATCTGTACGGACGCAAAGTGGTCTATGCCTTGGCGGGTCACCCATGGGTGTTCGATGCCGGAGATCCCTCCATCCATATCGACATCGTGCTGGAGAAGTTGCAGCTCTCCGTCACCTTGAAGCAGGACGGCTACCATGTCGACAGTAATGTTAATAAGGCCGACTTGACAGAGCAATATGTTGTCAAGGAAGAGACACCCCAGCTCTTCAAGGTCCTGAAACTGTCGGACAAGCAGTATTTGGCGCTTCAGCTCCTTTACACGGTCAAGGTCTTCCCCGTCGAGGCGAAGGACAAACTGACAAAGGTCCTCGAGGCATTCTCACGCAACATGGTTGTGATGAGCGACCTGCTGCAGAACACGAATATCAAAACGGTGGATGCCGACAGCCGCATCGTCTTCCGCCTGCAGCCGAGCGACGACCAGGTCATCCTTCAACTGCTCGTCCGTCCTTTCGCCAAATGTCCGCCTTACGTGCAGCCGGGCGAGGGCATGGACTTCGTGTCCACCGTCTATCAAGGCGAGACGTTGCAGACCCATCGTGACATGAAGGCTGAAGGGGCCAATCTGAAGCGGGCCATGGCGCTGCTCATGCCTTATGAAGACGAGCAGGATGGCAACCGGTGGTCCTTGTCCATCGAGGAATGCCTGGATCTGCTCAGTATGCTGCGTGACCATCCCGACGCCGGCGTGGTGGAATGGCCCGAGGGCGCACGGTTCCGTGTGAACAGGGGCAAGCTCATGCCGAAGGACATGCACCTCACCGTCTCGTCCATGGCCAGCTGGTTTGATATCTCCGGCGACATAGAGATTGGCGAAGGCGAGAAGATGAAGATCGCGCAGCTTATGGAGAAACTGCGGGAGGCTAAGGGTCACTTCATCCAGCTTGGCGACAACGAGTATGTCGCCGTCAGCGACCAGCTCCGCCGTCAGCTTGCCTCCTTGGAGAAGATGGGACGGAGCCAGAAAGGCAAACTGCGCGTCGCCGTGTACAACGCCCCGGCGCTCAACGACATGGAGGATTCGGGCGTGGAGATCAAGGCCGACGACCACTACCGCGAGTTCGTGGAGCGTGTGGAGCAGTCGGGCGACCTCAAGGTGCGCGTACCTAAGAACATCAATGCCGAGCTTCGCGACTATCAGAAAGAGGGTTATGTATGGATGTCACGCCTCGCCTACTGGGGTGCCGGTGCCTTGCTCGCCGACGACATGGGGCTTGGCAAAACCCTACAGACCATCACTGTGCTCCTCAGCCGCGGCAAGGAGGGGGCGGCACTTGTCATCGTGCCCACATCGCTCATCCTCAACTGGCGCGACGAGCTGGCACGCTTCGCCCCGGGACTCAAGGTTCGGATCCTCAACCAGGCAGGCGAGGAACGTGCAAAGACAATTGAGGAGGCGGACAAATTTGATGTTGTCATCACGACCTACGGCTTGCTGATCAACGAGGAGGAGAGCCTCTCAAAGAAAGAATGGAACACCATCGTGCTCGATGAGGCCCACACCATCAAGAACCGCGACACAAAGATGTCGAAGGCTGCCATGAAGCTGCAGGGGCGCTTCCGTATCCTGCTCACCGGCACGCCGGTTCAGAACAACCTCAGCGAGATATGGAACCTCATGCAGTTTGCCAACCCCGAGCTCTTAGGCTCCTTTCAGCAGTTCACCGACCGTTTCATCACACCGGTCGAGAAGTTGCACGACAAAGGAGCTCAGCAGGTCCTACGACGCATGATAGCCCCCTTCATCCTTCGTCGCACGAAGAACGACGTGCTCAATGAGCTGCCGGAGAAGACAGAGGTGACACGCAAGGTAGAGCTCTCCCAGGAGGAGTGGGCGCTCTACGACCATATCCGCCGGCAGGCGCTGCTCAACCTCGCCGACGGCGAGGCCACGCCGCTGCAGACGCTCACCGAGCTCACGCGGCTGCGTCAGGCTGCCTGCAACGCGCAGCTCGTCGACAAGAAACTGAAGATCCCTTCTTCCAAACAGGCTGCGTTCTTGGAGATGGTCGACTCGCTCCATGACAACCATCACCGTGCCTTGGTTTTCAGCCAGTTTACCTCGCATCTCGCGCTCATCCGCAAAGCGCTCGACAAGAAAGAGGTCGACTATCTCTACCTCGACGGGGCTACGCCCGCCAAGGAGCGCGCCCAGCTCGTCGAGAGGTTCCAGACCGGTGACATGCCGCTCTTCCTCATCAGTCTGAAGGCCGGAGGATTGGGCTTGAACCTCACGGCCGCCGATTATGTCATCCATCTCGACCCGTGGTGGAACCCGGCCATTGAGGAGCAGGCTTCCGACCGCGCCTACCGCATCGGGCAGCAGAATCCCGTCACCGTCTACCGGCTTATCGCTGAAGGAACGATCGAAGAAAAAATCATCCAGCTGCACAAGACGAAGAAGTCTTTGGCTGACGCGTTGTTGGAAGGCGGAGACATGAGCGCCAAACTGTCCAAGGATGAGCTCCTGGAGCTGCTGAAGGAGCGGTAGGAAGGTATGGGCGGGAGCAATCAAGAATAAATCTTGATTTTGATACCTTCTGGATCAAACTTCATGCTCTTAAAATTTGTAAGTCTTGGTTTTTCTTCGTAAGTTTGCAGAACAAGACCAATAAAAAGTACAATAAATAGATGATTCTTATGACTCAGGAAGAGAAAACAAAGATAGAAGAGCGTATCGTGGACGTTCTGAAAACGGTCTACGATCCGGAGATACCCGTGAATATCTACGACCTCGGTATGATCTACAAGATCGACCTGCAGGACGATGGCACGCTGAACCTCGACATGACGTTCACCGCTCCTTCGTGCCCCGCCGCCGACTTTATCTTAGAGGATGTGCGCACGAAGCTCGAGGGCGTGGAAGGCGTGAAGACCGCCAACGTGAACCTCGTCTTCGAGCCCGCCTGGGACCAAAGCATGATGTCGGAAGAGGCGAGAATAGAGCTTGGCTTCGAGTGATCATCATCGGGCATAAGGTGCAAACGAGTTTCTGGTTTAATGCAGTGAGATAATAGGTGATATATGCGGAAGAATGTTTATTTTTTGAGTGATGCTCATCTCGGGTCGTTAGCTGTCCCGCATCGCAGGATGCAGGAGCGTCGACTGGTGCGCTTCCTCGATTCTATCAAGGACAAGGCGGCTGCCGTGTATCTGCTCGGCGATATGTTCGACTTTTGGTACGAATATAAATATGTGGTACCGAAAGGCTTTACGCGCTTCCTTGGCAAGATTTCCGAACTGACCGATAATGGTGTCGAGGTTCATTTCTTCACCGGCAATCACGATATTTGGGCTTACGGCTATTTGGCTGAGGAGTGTGGCGTGAAGATGCACTATCAGCCGTTGACGACGGAGATCTATGGCAAGGTCTTTTACCTTGCCCATGGTGACGGCTTGGGCGACAACAGCGGCTCGTTTAAGCTCCTGCGCAAGATCTTCCACAACCGTGTGTGTCAGGTATTGTTCTCGGCCCTGCATCCGCGCTGGGGCATGCAGTTCGGATTGGAATGGGCGAAACACAGCAGGCTCAAGCGCGCCGACGGCAAGGAGCCGCCGTATATGGGTGAGGACAAAGAGTATCTCGTGCTATGGACCAAGAAATATGAGCAGCAACATCCCAATATCGATTATTATATCTACGGCCACCGCCATATAGAGCTCGACCTGAACCTGCCGCGTGTGGAGGGTCATACGCCGCGTATGCTGATCCTTGGCGACTGGATCACGCAGTTTACCTATGCCGTCTTCGATGGGGAGCACCTCTTCCTCGAAGAATATGTGGAGGGCGAGTCGAAACTGTGATGCGGCCGGTCGCGGGAGCAAACTGCGACAGTGAGGATCATGGCGCTAAAACGAAAACAGGCTGACGACCGACAGATTAATCTCTGCCGTTCGTCAGCCTGTTGGCTTTCATCCACCGGCTGATCAGTCAGCCGGTGACGTGATGTTTAGATCTCCGGCTCGCGACCCTCAACGATGGCGAGGGTGTCGCGTGCGATGACGATCTCCTCATCGGTAGGAATCATCACAACCTTGACCTTAGAGTCGTCGGCAGAGAGGATCTGCTCCTTGGAACGAACGTGGTTGCGCTCCTTGTCCATCTTCACGCCGAGGTACTCGAGCCCCTGGCAGCTGTCCCAACGCACACCTTCCTGGTTCTCACCCACGCCGGCTGTCCACACGATGATGTCGACACCGTTCATGGCTGCCGCGTAAGCACCGATATATTTCTTGATGCGGTAGTTGTACATGGCGAGTGCGAGGTGAGCCATCTTGTTGCCTTCGTTGTCGGCATTCTCATTGTCGCGCATGTCACTGGAGATACCAGCCACGCCGAGCACGCCGCTCTCTTTGTTGAGATAGTCGGCCATCTGCTGGGGCGTCATGCCGCTCTTCTCCATCATGTAGCATACGGCAGACGGATCGATGTCGCCGGAGCGGGAGCCCATCATCAGGCCGGCCAGCGGTGTCAGTCCCATAGAAGTGTCGATGACCTTGCCATACTTGATGGCAGCTACCGACGCACCGTTGCCGATGTGGCAGGTGATGATCTTCTGCTTCTTGATATCTACTCCGAGGAACTCGCACACGCGGTGAGAGACATAGCGGTGAGAGGTGCCGTGGAAGCCGTAGCGACGTACGTGATACTTCGTGTACCACTCGTAAGGAATGGCGTAGAGGTAAGCGTAGTCGGGCATGGTAGAGTGGAAAGCGTTGTCGAACACGGTCACCTGAGGCACGTCAGGCATGAGCTCGTCAACGGCACGGATGCCGGCGAGGTGTCCTTTGTTGTGAACAGGTGCGAGGTCGATGAGACTCTCGATACCTTCCTCCACTTTCGGCGTGACGAGGCAGCTCTTCTCGAAGAGGTCGCCGCCCTGCACGATACGGTGGCCTACGGCTCCGATCTCGTCCAGACTCTTGATAGCGCCAAACTCGGGGTCGAGGAGGCACTTGAACACCAGTTGCACGCCTTCCTTATGACTGGGCAGGTTGGCCATGATCTTCTTCTTCTCGCCGTTGGGAAGCTTCACCTTGATGAAAGCGTCATCGATGCCGATACGCTCTACACCACCCTGAGCCAGGACCGTCTCGTCGGTCATGTCATAGAGCTTATACTTAATGCTACTGCTGCCGCAGTTAAGTACTAGAATTTTCATTATAATGTTAAGTGTTTAATGTTAAATGTTTAATGATATTAATGTGGAATGATGATAATGTTGAATGTTAAATGTTAAGTGTTAAATGTTAAGTGTTTAATGATATTAATGTTGAATGATGATAATGTTGAATGTTGAGTGATGATAATGTTGAATGTTGAGTGTTAAGTGTTTAATGATATTAATGTTTAATGATATTAATGTTGAGAGTCTAATTGGATAATGATATAATATCGAATGATTTAATATTGGATGGAGTAGGGGCTACTTTGTGTTCTGTTGCTTAAGATTCTCTGCTGTGGTCTTTGTGATTGTCCCCAATATCTTGCGGAGCTCATTGGAATCGTCATACATAGATTCGTACTCTTTCTTGATAATGAGCCTTGTACGATAAAGCAGTTCAAGCCAATAGATGGTTTCGTTACATTCCTTTAACGCAATGTAAACCTTTGCCATAAAGTCCTTTTTACTTATCGCACATTCAGCCTCCGCAATGTTTGCTCCAATACTCGTGCCACTTCTGAAGATCTGATCGGCAATATTGTATTCATGCTTCTCTGATTTCAGAAAGCGTGCAAGGTTCACGATCCTTACAGAAAAATTCATGCACTTGTCTTGAAGAATCTTTGCGAAGTCGCTCATTATCAATTATCCATTAATCACCTAACATTCAACATTCGGCATTGAATCATTATTCAAATCAACATTAAGCACTCAACATTGAACACTCAACATTGACCATTGAATCATTATTCAAATCAACATTAAACATTCCACATTGAACACTCAACATTGAACATTGAACATTGAACATTGAATCATTATTCAAATCAACATTTAACATTCAACATTCAACATTATTTTTTCGCGTCCTGTGCCTGGCAGCTTGTGATAGCGACCATGTAGTAGATATCATCGACGGAGCATCCGCGGCTCAGGTCGTTGACCGGCCGTGCAATACCCTGCAGGATCGGGCCGATAGCCGTAGCGCCGCCGAGACGCTCCACGAGCTTATAGCCGATATTGCCCACCTCGAGGTTTGGCACGACGAGGACGTTGGCACGGCCGGCGATGTTGCTCATCGGAGCCTTCTTCTTGCCTACAGCGGGCACGAGGGCAGCGTCAGCCTGAAGCTCACCGTCTACTAAGAGGTCGGGGAACTTCTCGTGCGCGATCTTCACGGCATCGATGACCTTGTCGATGACATACACGCTCTTGCCTGTCGTCTTATCGATGGCATCCTTGGCAGATCCCTTGGTGGAATAGCTCAGCATGGCCACGTGCGGCTCCTCAACGCCGGCAATGGTCTTGGCAGTCTGGGCTGTGGTGTAGGCGATCTGGGCGAGCTGGTCAGCAGTGGGGTTAGGCGTGACGGCCACATCACCCATGACAACGATACCATCGTTGCCGTACTGCGACTTGGTCACGAGCAGCATGGCGCCGCTCACGCAGGTGATGCCGGGGGCGCACTTGATGATCTGCAGCGCCGGGCGCAGGGTGTCGCCAGTAGTGCTCAACGCGCCACTGATCTGACCGTCAGCGTCGCCGCTCTTGATGATCATGCAACCAAGATAGAGATTGTTGTGAAGCACGAGCTCGCGGGCCTGGTCGACAGTCATGCCCTTCTTCTTACGGAGCTCAGCAAGTTTCTCGGCATACTCCTCGGTCTTGTCGAAATGGAGCGGATCGATGATCTTGGCCTTGCTGATGTTCTTCAGACCCCATTCTTCTGCCTCTTGCTTGATATGAGCGGGGTTGCCAATAAGAATGATGTCGGCGATGTCGTCGGCAAGCACATGGTCGGCTGCTTTCAATGTGCGCTCTTCCTCAGCCTCAGGAAGAACGATGCGCTGCTTGTCAGCTTTGGCGCGTGCCACAATTTCTTCTAATAAACTCATTGTATGTTATTAATGTTGTAAGTAAAATCGATGCTGTTGGAGTGTTGCAAAGTACACTTTGCAAAATTACAAAAAAATATCCTTATGCATTCATACACAAGGATATTTTTTTCTCGTTGATTTCCTATTCTCATTTTTCTCTTTTCCCTCTTCATCCTTCTCTCTTTCCTCTTCATTCTTCATTCTTCTCTTTTCACGTTGTGGCCATTTCTTTCGTAAGCAGGCTCTCTAAGTCCTCTGCTGAGAGCCGGAGGCGGAAGTTGCCTTTGATAGCCGCGCTGATGCGCCCCGTCTCTTCGGAGACGACGACAGCAATGGCATCGGATGCCTGGGAAATACCGAGGGCAGCACGGTGGCGGAGACCTAACTCTTTGGGGATGTCCATGTTATGGCTTACCGGCAGGATGCATCCGGCGGCTTTGATGCGGTGCTTTGAAATGATCATGGCCCCATCGTGCAGCGGTGAGTTCTTAAAGAAGATGTTTTCGATCAGCAGTTTGTTGATCTGTGCATCGATGAGCTCGCCCGTCTGCACAATGTCATCGAGTGGGGTGGCACGCTCAATGACGATGAGTGCGCCCACTTTTCCTTTCGCCATGTCCATGCAAGCCCAAACGATAGGCATGATAGCCGTTTTGTCTACTTGCTGCGAACTGTCGCGGTGAAAGAAAAAGTTAAGGAACTTCCTGGCCCGCTGTCGCTCACCAATCTCATAAAGGAACTTGCGGATCTCATCTTTGAAGAGGACGATGAGGCCGATGACACCTACCGAGACAAGCTTGTCCATGATGCTGCCCAAGAGCCGCATCTCCAACACCTGGGAGACAAAGAGCCAGGCGATGACAAAGATGATGATGCCGGTGAATACGTTCAATGACCGGCTCTCTTTCATGAGCCGGTAGAAATAGTAGAGCAGCAAGGCTACGGTTACTATGTCGATGATGTCTTTTATGCCGAAAGAAAAAAACACAGGAGAATGTTAAATGTTAAATGTTGAATGTTAAATGTTGAGTGTTGAATGATAATAATGTGTAATGTTGAATGTTGAATGTTGAGTGATGCTAATGTATAATGTTGAGTAATGTTTTATGAGTTAATGATTAATGTATTATGAGTTGATGATTAATGTAGCTTATCATTGTTTATCTGATCATTGGACATTTGGCACTAACGTCATTAAACATTAAACACTTAACATTTAACATTTGACATTATTTTCGTCGCTTGTACGGCTTCTCTCACATCGTGCACACGAAGGATGGCGGCACCGTTGAGCAGGGCGAGGGTGTTGACAACTGTCGTGCCGTTGAGCGCCTCGTCGGCTGTTATGTCGAGTGTCTTCCAGATGAGGCGTTTGCGGGAAAGGCCTGCGAGAATGGGAAGGCCCATGACCTCCAACTTGCGCTGCCCGCGCAGAATGGCGAAGTTCTCTTCCTGCGTCTTGCCGAAGCCATAGCCCGGATCAAGGATGATGTCTTTCACGTGGAGGTCGCGCAACTGCTGCACCTCTTTGGAGAAGTTGATCAGCATGTCGTGGAGATTGCCTTGAACTGACATGAGGATATACGGTACTTTGAGGCGACCCATCATGCGGAAGATCGCGGGATAATTCTTGAATTTGTCGTCCGTCTCCGCCTCCACATCATAATGCTCTTCGAGCGGCTTGTCCACGATTCCCGTGATGCCGCCTTCCGAAACATCGTTGATGATGTCGGCACCATATTCCTCCACCGCCATGCGGGCCACTTCGGGACGGTAGGTGTCTACGGAAACCGGCACATCCGGCTGCTCGCGGCGCACGACAGGCAGCGCATGGCGCAGCCGCCGCATCTCCTCTTCCTCGCTCACCTCATCGGCTCCCGGACGCGTAGAGAAGGCACCCACATCGATGATCTTGCCTCCTTGGGCCACAATCTCATTGGCTCGGTCTGCAATCTCCTTTTCTGTCTGTTTGCGGCTTCCTGCAAAGAAACTGTCGGGCGTGCAGTTGAGAATGCCCATCACCACCGGCTCCTTGAGGGAGAACAAGCGGCCTTTGATATTTAGTGTGTAGTTCATATCATTCATATTTTTGCGCAAATGTACAAATTAATTTTGTGTTTAACTTTGCGGTATGGAATAATTATACTATTTTTGCAAAGAAATATAGGGAACAATAAGAAATGAGATCCATCCGTCGTATAGCGCGGCTTTTCATGCTGCCTTTGCTTAAGAATGGCGTGTTTTTCGTCACGATGTATATCTTGGGTATACTGTGCGCCTATCTCACACTCCCCAATACGAAAGGGGCTGAGGTCTATGACAACCTGTGGCTTGAGCTTTTCCTTGACCTCTATGTGTTGTGCGTCATCCTCGCGCTGATCCCCCGAAAGGTGCGACGGTGGGTGCGTCGCATCCTCTACGTCATTCTCTATGGCGTGGCCATAACGGATGTGTTTTGTTTCTGGAAGTTCGGTTCCGACATCACTCCTTCGATGCTTATGCTCGTAGGCGAGACCGACAGTCGTGAGGCGGGAGAGTTCTTCTCTACTTACCTTTCGCCCGATGTGCTCACCTCGCCGGTGATGTGGATCGTGCTGCTTATCTTGGCGCATGTCGTCATAGGGCTGCGCAAGCCTGTCTGCCGATTGCTTGGCCTTAATTACCGCAAGCTGCGCGCCCGGCTCGACTTTGGCTTCCTGCGCTTCTTCCATCGTTACATGCTCTATCCTGAGTGTGGCGTGCTTGTCGTGGCACTGCTTATCTGGAGCTCCATCACGAGTTGGAACAACAAGAAAGGGCTGGCGCAGTTGATGACCGCCAGCTCGGTGGGCTCTATTGAGCATATCCTCACCGACCCCGACCACGGCAATACCTATCTGCCTGTCTACCGCCTCCTGTTCTCGATGTACAGCAACCATCTGGCCTCGCAGCAAGTAGAGAAATGTGTGGATGCTTCGCAGCGCGTGAAGGTCGACTCCTGCTCGTTCCGCTCCCCTACAATCGTGCTGATTATCGGAGAAAGTTACAGCAAGGCTCACTGCCAGCTCTACGGCTATCCGCAGAAAGACACACCGCGGCAGCGTAAGCTCGAGAGAAGCGGCTGGCTGACGAAGTTCAACGATGTCGTGTCGTGCTGGAACCTGACGAGCTTTGTTTTCAAGAATGTGCTCTCGATGCATGTCGTAGGTCAGAAAGGGGAGTGGTGCGACTATCCGCTCTTCCCCGAGCTCTTCCGCAAGGCAGGTTATCAGGTAACCTTCCTTACCAATCAGTTTCTCCTGGCTGCCGGGCAGGCTGTCTACGACTTCTCGGGCGGCTTCTTCCTTAACGACCCGCAGCTGAGCAAGGCGCAGTTCGACCTTCGCAACACGCAGCTCCATCCGTTTGATGAAGGGTTGCTGTCCGACTATGACAACTTCGTCAAGGAAGGCAAAATCAAGCTTTCTGCCAATGGCAAGCACGATCATCCCAACCTCATCATCTTTCATCTCATCGGTCAGCACGTGAGTTACAACACACGCTATCCGCGCGACCGTGCCAAATGGAAAGCTGACGACTACAAGGAGCTTCGCCCCGACATCGCCAACGACCATTACCGTCGCCGTATGGTGGCAGAATACGACAATGCATGCCTCTACAACGATTCGATCGTGACGCAGATCGTGAAGCGGTTCCAAAACAAGGATGCCATCGTCGTCTACATGCCCGACCATGGCGAGGAGATTTATGAGCCGGGCCGCAACATCCTTTGCCGCAACCATTCGATGGCTGTCGATTGGCCTTTGGCACACTACGAGTTTGAGGTGCCGTTCTGGATCTGGTGCTCCCGCAAGTACGCGCACCGTGAGCCCGAGGTGTTCAAGGCTGTCAAGGACGCAAAGAACAAACGGTTCATGACGGATGCCCTGCCTCACATGCTCGTCTGGCTTGCCGGTATCTCTTCAAAGGACTATCATCCGCAGTACAACCTGCTCTCTCCCGAATATGACGAGACGCGTCCGCGAATATTGAAGAACAGCGTTGATTACGACCGCCTGCGCTCGGCAAACAGCGATTCGCAAAAGCGTAAGGATTAAGAATTAAGAAAAGATATGGCTCTTGAAAACAACGGAGGGAACACAACGACCCGCGACAGCGACCTGCTGACACGGGCCGAGTGCAATGCGCTGCGTGGCATTGCCATCTTAGGTATCTTCCTTCATAACTACTGCCACTGGCTCAACCCTGTGGTGAAGGAAAACGAATATCAGTATTTCCAGCGCAACGTCGACTGGCTGACACAGTGCATCGCCGGTGCCGGCAGCCTGCTCCCGTGCCATCTCATCTCTTTCTTCGGCCATTACGGTGTGCCCGTCTTCCTCTTCCTCAGCGCCTACGGCTTGGAAAGGAAGTACGGTGGCCGGCCGGGACCAACCCTTGAAGACAACCGCGTGGCACCGCTCCCGTTCATCCGCTACCATTATCTCAAGCTTTTCAAGATGATGATTGTGGGTTTCATAAGCTTCACCATTATCGACGCAATCACACCCGGTTCGTGGAAATACAATGTACAACAGATCGTCGGACAACTGCTGATGATCAACAACTGGTATCCGAACCCTGACGACAATATATGGCCGGGTCCCTTCTGGTTCTTCGGCCTGATGCTTCAGCTCTATATCGTCTATCGCTTGTTCCTCTACCGCCGTCATTGGGGCTGGACCGTAGCGCTGATGGTGGTGTGCACTGGCGTTCAGCTGCTCATGGCACCCGAAGGCGAGACGCTCAACTACTGGCGCTACAATTTCATGGGTGGCATGCTTCCGTTCGGCCTTGGCCTGCTCTTTGCCCGTTACGGCGAGAGGATCATCCTCGTCCGGCTTCAGTTCGGCGGCTTCCTCATGAGTTGGGTGGCATGCTCGTTCTTCATCGTCTCTGCCTCTGAATCGTTCTACACGTGGACTATCGTCCCGGCGCTTGTCTGCTACGCCTCGGTCTATCTCGTCAAGAGCATTGACCATCTGCCGTGGGCAGGGCTTCGCGGTTGGATCTGGTATGCCCTCAGCTGGATGGGCAACATCTCTGCCGCCCTGTTTGTCATTCATCCCGTCCTGCGTAAGATCTTTATTCCGATCTCGCGTCGGGGCGATGTCTACACAGGCTTGCTGCTCTATGCCATCGCCTCGCTGGGTGTGGCATGGCTGGTGATGAAGGTGATGAAGAAAATTCCGAATCCGAAACTATGAAAATACCAGATATTGAACTGGCGAATATCTCGCGCTTCCGTGGCGCGCTGATGGGTGTCGCCATGCTTATCATCATTCTGTTTCATGTCGACCTTGCCCGTTCCGACATGTTCTTCGGCCTGCGCCGTATGGGCAACCTCGGTGTGGACATGTTCTTGTTTCTCAGTGGTATAGGTCTTTGGTTCTCATGGATGAAGATGCCGTCGTACAAGCATTTCTATTTTCGTCGGCTTATCCGCATCTATCCGGCGTGGCTCATTATAGCCAGCCTCTATTACATTCCGCGCATCCCGGTGCACGATCTTTCCACGCTCATCAATCTCTTAGGAGAGATCGGCTTCAACTGGAACTTCTGGCTCCACGACGAGCTGGCGTTCTGGTATATCCCGGCCATCATGATGCTTTACCTCTTTGCGCCGCCTTACATGCAGCTCATCAGGCGTCACCCCGTCTACCGTTGGTTGCCGGTGGTGATGATCATGTGGTGTATCCTTGTGCAGTGGGTCACACCGATCCATCATGCCGTGGGTCATATTGAGATCTTCTGGAGCCGGGTGCCCATCTTCTTCATTGGTATCAATATGGGCGAGATGGTCCGGCAGAAGCGTGCCATTGATGGTCAGGGCATCTGGATGCTGATCATCATGTTTGTCATGACCTCAGCCTCGTGCTTCTTCCTTGAGCAGGTTCGCCACGGACAGTTCCCTTTGTTTGTCGAGCGCATGCTCTATATCCCTTTGACCATCACGTTTATCTTGATCTGCAACCGCGTCTTGAGGCGCACGCCCCAATGGTTCAACAAGTCGCTGGCTTTTGTAGGCTCTCTGAGCTTGGAGTGCTATCTCATCCATCTCCACTTTGTGCTCGATTATCTTCCGAAGTCGTGGAACTACTGGCTCACATTCTTCGTCTGTGTCGTCATCACGTTGCCGTTGGCGTGGATCTTGAGCAAGATAGATAAGTTAGGAGTTAGGAGATAGGAGTTAGGAGTTGGTGCGCCCCCTGTATCTACAGGTAATAACTTCTATCTCCTAACTCCTATCTCCTAACTCCTAACTTCTAACTTCTAACTTCTAACTCCTAACTCCTAACTATTCTGGCAGTTTGGCTTTCCGTTTTGGGTTCTCCTTGGCACCGTATTTCAACAGCTTGTTGGCCGAGGTAGCGATGCTTGCTCCCGTCGGTGCCGTGATGGCCCGCAAGGCATCAAAGGCTTTCTGCGTCTTGCCAAGCTGGTCGTCGGCTGTCTGAAAACGCTCGTAGAACATCTGTACCCGGTTGACAAGCTCATCGGCCGTTGCCATGATCTTGTCTTGGTTCTCCACCTGTCTCACCTGCCGCCACGTCATCTCCAACACGCGCAACATCATATAGAGTGTTTGCGAACCCGAGATGATAACCCCTTGGTCGTAAGCATCCTTCCATAGGCTCGGATCGTTGGCCAGGGCAAGCTGCACGGCGCTCTCCGAATAGATATACATTACCACGAAGTCGAGCTTGTTGCCGCTGCCGCGGAGATAGGAACTGTAGTTTTTGTGCGCCAGTTCCTTTACGTGGTTGCGCACGGAGAGAATATGCCGCTGCAGCGCCTCCTCTTTTGCATCCGTAGTCTCGGCGTTGTGATAATCCTCAAAGGCTTTGAGCGACATCTTCGAGTCGATGACCACGTCACGGCTGTCGGGGAAATGAAGGATGACATCCGGAATCATGCGATGGCCTTCCTCCTCATAGAGCGTGTTGCCGTGCTCGTCGCGCAGCGTCACCTGCTCCTCAAACTGCGTGCCTTCCTCCAGTCCCATGTTCTCCAACAGGGTACGGAGCCTGAGCTCACCGAAGTTGCCCTGCGTCTTGTTTTCTGAGGTCAGGGCCTGCGCCAGCTTGTCCGCGCGTTCGCCGACTTCCTTGGCCTGCTTGAGGTTCTCCTTGATGCTCACGTCGAGCCGTTCCATCGTCGTAGCCTGCTCGCGTCCCGTCTTCTCCACAGCCTCGCGCATCTGCTTGAGGTTTTCGTGGAGTGGGTTGAGGATGGCGGAGAGTTGTTCTTTGTTTGTCGCCGAAAGCTCTTCGCTGCGTTTCTTGAGAATCTCTTCCGATGCCGTGTTGATCTGTTCGCGGATGAGGGTGCCTTGTTGCTCCATCTGTGCCTTCTGCTGTTCGCGCAGAAGGTTGAGCTGCTGCTCATACCGCTTCTCCTGCTCCGCCTTCTGCTGCTCGGCGGAAGCCTTCACTTCCTGCAGTTGCCTCTCGGCATCAGCCTTCGCTTCCTGCAGTTGCTTCTCAGCCGTAGCTTTGCTCTCACTCAGTTGTTGGTTGAGCGTGTTGACCTGTGCCTGCAGCACGTCGCGTGCCGAGACGAGTTGTGTGCGTTCCGTCCCAAGACGGTTCTGAGCTAAGAGCCAGCCGATGGCTATGCCGGCAGCAATGCCTACAAAGGCTATGACGAGAGTTGTGATCATGCTTATTTATCTTTATAAATTGTTCATTATGGTTGGTGGTATCTCTAAGAACACATCTTCAGTTTGAAGGCCTTATCATCGCTTTCTTTTTGGCGCTTAATAAAATTGCTTTTCTCATACGGTTCCTTAGGATCCGTGTGAGAAAAGCAATATTATCAGACGATTGTAGCTTAATACTTCTTCGCCTCTTTTCTGAACTCATCGGGCCAGAGGTGGTGGGCGTAAGTATAGCCGTAGAGTTCATAGATGTGGCGGAGGCTGTCTGTACGTTTCACGAACGCGTCATAGTTTTTCTCCGAAGGCTGCAGCCATTGCACTTCCGACAGCGCTGCCATACGCGGCAGAACCATATATTCGGCATAGTTGGGCGAGGCTATGTACTCTGTCCAGAGGTTAGCCTGCACGCCGATGATATGAGCCTTTGCCTTGGCATCGAGCTCCGGTGCTACCGGCTCCGCGTTGTAGACGTTCTTCACGTCGGAGAAGCCACCGATGGCCATTGGCTCCTCACCGGTATTCTTCGACTGGTAATGGTCAAAATAGAGTGAGGTAGACGGCGACATGATGACATCATGGCCGAGAGCGGCTCCCTTGGCCCCGGGTTCGGCTCCGCGCCACGACATGATGGTGGCAGAGGTGTCGACATCACAGCCTAAGAGCTCGTCCCAGCCGATGACCCGACGGCCTTTGGTCTCCAGGTATTTCTGCACACGGTTGGCGAAATAGCCCTGCAGCAAAGCCTCCTTCGCCTGACCGTCCTTGTCTTTCAGCCCGAGCTTCGCGATCATGGCCTGGCATTTCGGGCAGTGCTCCCAGCGCACGCGGGGGCTCTCGTCACCGCCGATATGGATATACTGTCCGGGGAAGAGGTCGCAGACATGATCGAGCACGTCCTTGATGAAGGAGTACACCTTCTCGTTTCCTGCGCAGAGGATGTCCCGGTAGACACCCCAATACTCGCCCGTCTTGTATGGACCGCCCGTGCAGCCCAGCTCGGGATAAGAGGCCAGGGCTGCCATCATGTGGCCGGGCATGTCGACTTCGGGCACGATCGTGATGTATCGCTCGGCGGCATATTTCACGATGTCGCGAATCTCATCGTCGGTGTAGTAGCCGCCGTAGGGCGTGCCGTCCTCTACCTCCGAGTTATGTCCGAGCACGGTCTGCGCGCGCTTCGAGCCCACCTCCGTCAGCTTCGGATAGCCGGGCACGCTGAAGCGCCAGCCCTGATCGTCGGAGATGTGCCAGTGGAGACGGTTCATGTTGTGAAGCGCGATGAGGTCGATATATTCCTTGACAAACTTCACGGGGAAGAAGTGACGGGAGCAGTCGAGCATCATGCCACGATAGCCGAAGCGCGGGGCTGCCTCCACGTGGGCGGCGGGGAGCTCCACGGTTCCGGCGCTCTGAAGGACCGGCAGCGACTTGCGCAGGGTCTGGATGCCATAGAAGACCCCGGCGGCGGTCTTGCCTGTGATGGTCACGCCTTTCCTGTCAACGCTGATCTCGTAGGCCTCGGGCGCGAGCTTGGCTTTCGGCGCGAGCACAAGGCTGATGCCGTCCTTGCCCTTGCCTTTCACGGCGGCAGGTGTCAGACTGAGCTTCGTCATGTCCTTGATATATTGTGCGAGGAACTGCGCGTTGCGCGCCATGTCGGCTTGCCCGGACGTGTAATAGATGCGGGTTGAGGCAGAGAGCTCATACGACCCGCCTTTGGCATTGGGCACAATCTTGTCGGGAACCGGCACCACCTTGGCATAGTCGGCTTTAGGCGCGGCACTGGCGGCAGCGATCACCATCATAAGTAACGAAAGAAGAAAAGATCTTTTCATAAACGTCATAGATTTTGTACTTGGTATAACACTTAGTTTCGTTTTACAAAATTAGTGCTTATTCGCTGAAATAGCAAAAGGTGGGCTGTTAAAGATAGCTAAACATTCTCTTGTGTTTATCATTGGAACCGCCGTCTTGCTACCCATTCAACTGTTGCAAGAGAATGTTTTCCGCCTTAATGGTGCAAATTCATGCAAGAACATGGCTCATGCTGGGTGCGGGCAGGCAGGGCTGTGTGCGATGTTCACGCTGATTATTCAGTTGCACGAGTTGAATGACTAAGAAAAAGACAATAAACTTTTTATTACAAAAAGTAAAAAGTCAGGACAATGAAGATTCGTGAAAGAGAAGACGAAAAGGGGGTGCCAGTACCGAAATCGGATGATAAAAGCGGCGGGGCGCGGACCTTTCTATGGATATGTCACCTACCTAACGCCGTTATGTAGGTGACATAACGCTGTTATGGCAGTGACATAACCGTTGAATGCCGGCCACCTAACCGTAGTTAGGTCTGCGTTTCGAAACGGATAAAAAGGCTCCTGAAAGGTAAAAAACGGGTAATGGCTTGATTTGTAGCGGTTTACTAACTCGGCCCGAGAATCGGTTATTTTCGGCCAACCATCACCTTGCTCGAAAAGAAACGATTCTCAGCGGGGGTTGCGAAGAAAATATCTTGACAATATTACCTTTAGTTAAGTGCAGGGAAGCATCCATTTTCTGAGATGTACAAGATTTTCTCCTGCAGTACATCTGCTCTCCTGACTTCGTCACTTTTATATAGAGACACAATGCGGCCCTTGATTATCAGACTTTTCACGCAGAGCCGCAGAGTTTATTGAGCCGCAGAGATGATACGTGTGAGAGGCTGAGAGCGCTGAGAGGCCTTCGGCTTTATGAGGAAAGAGCAGAGAGACCTTCGGTCTTATGAGGAGAGCGCGAGGGTCGTGCGTCGGTGGAGGCAGCCTCGGAGATTCTGTGCTAATAACCAAGACAAGAAGAAGAAAAAAAGAACATTTTAATAATTCTTAATATATTTGGCTTTTAGAAGAATATCCTTT